>DKKR01000087.1:529-51677 GCA_002455375.1 Bacteroidetes bacterium UBA6661 | reverse complement strand
CCCGATTTAATTGAACAATGATATATACCATTACCCAAAAAACTCAAATCAAAATTTTGTAACGTACTCCATTGTGGAAGGTTGTAATTAAAAACTTTTTTGCCTGTAATATCAAAAACCTCAAAAATGCCCTTACTATTCTGCGGTAACAAGTACATGATTTTGAAATTACCGTTTGTGGGATTGGGCATGATTTTAAACCTAAAATCATGTTGTGAAAGTTCTTTTATTCCTGTTACTAAACAGGGGCAAGTTGTTTGAGTCGTATCACAACCTAAATAATAATTAGGGTGATTAGGAACAGCACGAAAACTCCACACCCCTAAGTTAATGGCGTGTTGCTGTAAATCACACGCAACACCTGTACTGTCAGGATAATTCATTTCATGTATATGCTGAACACCATTGCCTGATGTCATGTAAATCTTTCCGTTGGCGGCTAGATACATTGTCCAGAAAGTTGTTGCGCAACACCATGAATAGGGAGAATAAAAACCATCATAGGTAGCTACGGTATCAACCGTTAAACTATCGGTATTTATCTGAAACAAATATAATGATGAGCAAGCATAAGCATATTTGCCCGAGGGAGAAAATGCCAGCCCCCACAAGTAGCTGTCTTGTGTTAATTGTATGGTTTGTGTGTTGGAAAACATACCTGTGCACCTGTCGAAATCGGCAAGAATAACAAAGCTGGGGTGCAGGTTGCCTGCTACGTAATGATAGTTTGACTGAATAAATTTGGTACCATCTTGTGAAAAATGTATCAGAGAACCATTACCATAAAAGAATTGATTATAACCAAGATTCTGTGTGGTTATTGTGTCCACACCATTGGGGGTAATCAAAATTTTATACACTATGTCGCTGCTGTCTTTTTGAGCTATCACCCACCAGTCTCTACCATTGGCATGGCGACAAGCCGTAAGACCCATAGTTAACTTATCATCAATTAAAGTATCATTCTTACTAATAACTGCACCTAGTCCACCGTTTGCAACAATGTCAATTTTAGATAGATGCACCCCTCCACCATACGAATAATTAAAAACAGTATCAAAGTAAGCCTCATGGATGAGAATATATTTATTGCTGTCATTAGGTAGAGGCAAAAAAATATTACTGCCATCATTTAACAACCCTCTTGGATGCGCATTCACATCCCAACTCGGGTTTAATCCACTGCCATTCATCATGGTATCGCCAGTGGCATCGGCTATCCATACTCCGTTGCTACTCATCAGCAGGTTACCGTTGGCATCGCTGATGGTGGCTTCGGTGCCTTCGAATGTCATTTTTCTTAGTTCTGTGTTAAAGCTATAGGAAGTGTCTGTAAAAACCATTCTTGCCTTTAATACATTTGCCAAAGGTTGGTTCCCGATCAACCAAGTATTGTTCATTTGTGAATAGGCGCTACAGTAGCACACTACAAAAACAAATGTATGGAATACCCACACTAGCGATTTATGTGCTATCATCTTTCTCATCGTGTAATAATCAACTTAGCTGTTTTAACAGTACTACCGTTTATTTTAATTTCTACAAAATAGATGCCTTGCACCAACCATTTGGTTGAAACTGTTAATTGTTGTGTTTTACAATCAAATTCGTTATTGTAAACACATTTTGAATAAGCATCTGTGATATTTACTTTGCACACTCCCTCTTGTTTTTTATTTAGTATTATTTGTGTGCTTTCATCAGCCGGGTTTGGAACGATAGTAATGTCATAGGGGATGCTTTTTTTATTTGCTTTATGAGCCCTGCGGAAATAGCCTTGCTGCAAGCAAACATTATCATCTTCATAAACAACAGTATCATTAAACAACGCTACTAAGCTACGTGCAACATAAACTGCCATACCACCACTTTGAGGGCATTGCTCGGCAATGTTTAACAATGTTGCATAATAGCCGCTAATGGAATCCTTACTGTTTGTTTTCTCATAAAGTAAATTAATGCTATTTACTTGTTTTAAATTGTATTCGGGAATTTCATTTGGTTGAATACTCTCATTTACTGCTTTTGCCAAATACAGTTTCTGAGTATCCTTCGATAGTTCTATTATATTGTTAATTTCTTGCTTTAAAATATCAATTTCATCAATCTCAGCTTCTCTGATTTGTATATTAGTAATGTTGCTGTCGGCAGCAACTAAACTATCTAATGACAATACATAATTCAAATGGATATTTAATAAGCTGTCCCTTTCTTTTAAAAGTAATTCAGTAAGAGAAGTAATAGAGAAAGCTTCTTTAATATATTGTTTTGTATTGCTTAACTTACCTAAAGTGCCTGAGGTGTTGTCATTAATAAATTGCATTAGTACGCTATTGCTGCTATATTCTGCCGAATCCTTTTTAACTTCTTCATACAAAAATATTTTTGCAATAATCTTCGACTCTTCAATGTAGTCAGTTGTCAATACATCATCAGTTGCTATTGCTTCTTTTAAATCACCAGATCCCTGACTGCGTTCAATAGGCTTGTCAGCACATAATAAATATCCTGTACAACTGTAGGTGTCTCCACCTACAATTGGATCGAACCACCCCTGATCATTCGGCTCTCCTGGGTTTATTCCCATGGGTATATTGGGGTTGAAAAAAGCACCTAACACAGGGTCAACGATGAATAAGGATTGCCTTAAAGAAGTAAACGAAGAATCATTCTCATTCCAAGCACCATAGGTGCTGTTATATGTTCCTGTCCACCTATTGCCAGCATGACTTTGTGTATCTATCACTGCCGTATTATCCAAGTACAAACCAATGTAGTGCTTTTTCATTTCATTACCTCTGAATTTGGTGGCTATATTACTGCTGCTGAAATGTACTCCTTTATACAAACTGTCTGTAATATTACAACTGATGTAGCATTTTTGATTCATGCTTCCGTATATTCCTCTGTTCTGATAATTTACCGCAGGATAGCGTCCGATTACAGTGTTGCAGCTTACCGTGCTGCTATCGCAACCGGTTAAAGAAATGCCGTTTTTGGTATTGCCTGATAGTTCAACAAAGTTATTTATCACATTGGCATTTTTTGCATTGTTAGCTACTATAGCGCTGTCGTTTACCACTTCAATATTCGGATTGTTTAATATCTGATAATCGCAAGTTTCTTTTGTACATAATAATTGCCCGATTTAATTGAACAATGATAAACGCCATTACTTAAAAAACTCAAATCAAAATTTTGTAACGTACTCCATTGCGGCAGGTTGTAAGAAAAAACTTTTTTACCTGTTAAATCAAACACTTCTAAAACACCTTTACTATTCTGCGGCAACAAATACATGATTTTGAAATTGCCGTTACTAGGGTTGGGTGAAATAGAAAATTTAAAATCATATTGCTTAATATCATTAATACCTGTTATCAAACAAGGGCAACCGCTTGTAGTATCGCACCCCAAATAATAATTGGGGTGGTTGGGTACAGCCCTAAAACTCCAAACACCTAAGTTAATGGCGTGTTGTTGCAAATCGCAAGCTGTGCCTGCACTGTCAGGATAGTTCATCTCATGTATATGCTGAACACCATTGCCTGATGTCATGTAAATCTTTCCGTTAGCAGCTAGATACATTGTCCAGAAAGTAGTTGCGCAACACCATGAATAGGGAGAATAAAACCCATCATAGGTAGCAACTGTATCAACCGTTAAACTATCGGTGTCTATTTGAAATAGGTATAATGACGAACAAGCATAAGCATATTTGCCCGAAGGAGAAAATGCTAACCCCCACAAGTAGCTATCTTGTGTTAATTGTATGGTTTGTGTGTTTGAAAACATACCTGTGCACCTATCAAAATCGGCAAGAATTACAAAACTGGGGTGCATATTGCCTGCTATATAATGATAGTTATTTTGAATAAATTTTTTACCGTCCTGAGAAAATGTGATTTGTGATACATTGCCATTAAAAAATTGGGCATAACCAAGATGCTGCGTAGTAATAGTGTCAACACCATTAGGCGTAAGAAGAATTTTATACACTACATCGCTGCTATCTTTTTGAACAATTACCCACCAGTCCCTGCCATTGGCATGACGACAGGCAGTTACACCCCAAGTTAGTGAATTATATATAAGGGTATCATTTATACTTGTAACTACACCTAAGCCATTGTTTAATGCTTTGTTTATTGTGGATAAATGAACTCCTCCTATGTTAGAGTATGTTGTTGGATCAACAAATGTACATTGATGCACAAGAAAATAGTTAATACTATCTTCAGGAAATGACAAAAAAATATTTCCATTAATTAACAACCCTCTTGGATGCGCATTTACATCCCAACTTGGATTTAGCCCACCTCCATTCATCATGGTATCGCCAGTGGCATCGGCTATCCAAACGCCATTACTGCTCATCAGCAGGTTGCCGTTGGCATCGCTGATGGTGGCTTCGGTGCCCTCGAATGTCATTTTACGATTTTCTTGTGTTAATACATAATTTGTCGAATCAAAAACCATTCTTGCCTTTAATACAGTGGTCAAAGGTTGGTTCCCAATCAGCCATGTATTGTTCAGTTGAGAATAGGTACTGCTGTAACATGCCACTAAAGTAAGTGTTGTAAAAAGCCACACCTGCGATTTATGTGCTAACACCTTTTTCATCGTGCAATAATCAACTTAGCTGTTTTAACAGTACTGCCATTTATTTTGATCTCCACAAAATAGATGCCTTGTACCAACCCTTTGGTTGAAATGGTTAGGTGTTGTGTTTTACAATCAAACTCTTTAGTGTAAACACTTTTTGAATAAGCATCTGTAATACTTACCTTACACACTCCTTCTTGTTTTTTGCTTAGTATTATTTGTGTCATTTCATCAGCCGGATTTGGAATGATGGCAATGTCGGAGGGTATGCTTTTTTTATTTTCTTTTTGAGCCAAGCGGAAATAGCCTTGCTGCAAGCAAACATTATCATCATCATAAACAATAGTATCATTAAACAACGCTACTAAGCTGCGTGCCACATAAACTGCCATACCACCACTTTGAGGGCATTGCTCGGCAATATTTAATAATGTGCCGTAAAATTGTATAATAGAATCATTGCTATTTGTTTGTTCATAAATAATATTTATATCATTTACTTGTTTCAAATTATATTCAGGAATTTCATTCGGCTGCACTGCATTGTTCCATGTGGTTGCATCGTTAAGTTTAGCCACTTTGTTTGCAATAGTAATGGACAAAATATTGTTAATGTCTTGTTGTATATTAGCTATAATATCTATTTCATTTTCTCTTACCGTTAAATTTTCAATCGTGCTGTCAGCAGCAGCAAGACTATCTAATGTTTTCACATTATTCAAATGTATTTTTAGCAAACTGTCCTTTTCATTTATTTGTAATATGTATAGCGAATCAATGGTGAAAGATTCTTGCATCAATTGTTTTGTATTATTGAGTTTGCCAAAAACAGAGGTTGCATTGTTGCTTAAAAATTGCATTAAAACAGGGTTATTGCTAAATAATAACGAATCTTTTTTTAAATCTTCAAACAAAAACAGTTTTGCCGTACTTTTTGACTCATCAATATAGTCTGTTGTCAACACATCGCCAGATGCTATCGCTTCTTTTAAATTACCTGATCCCTGGCTGCGTTCAATAGGTTTATCGGCACATAATAAAGATCCTGTACAACTGTAGGTGTTTCCTCCAACAATTTGATCAAACCACCCCTGGTCATTTGGCTCTCCTGGGTTAATTCCCAATGGTATATTGGGGTTGTAAAAAGCACCTAATACAGGGTCAACGATGAATAAGGATGCAAATAGTTGTGATGTTAAAGAATCATTCTCATTCCAAGCCCCATAGGTGCTGTTGTATGTTCCTGTCCACATATTACCTGCATGACTTTGTGTGTCTATAACTGCCGTATTATCCAAGTACAAACCTATGTAGTGCTTTTTCATTTCATTACCTCTGAATTTTGTGGCTATATTACTACTGCTAAAATGAACTCCTTTATACAAACTGTCTGTAATATTACAACTGATGTAGCATTTTTGATTCATGCTTCCATAAATGCCCTTGTTCTGATAATTTACAGCAGGATAACGTCCGATAACAGTGTTGCAACTTACCGTGCTGCTATCGCAACCTGTGAGGGCAATTCCGTTGATGGTGTTGCCACTTAGCTTTATCATGTTGTCAAAGATGGTAGCGTTTTTGGCAAAGTTAACCGTTATGCCATTGCCGTTGGCTGCTTCAATCACATTGCCTTTTAACACATAGTTGCCTGCATTGCTGTTGGTAGCTATTATTTTTATTCCCACAGAGCTGCCTCCTGTGGTTACTTTTATTGTGTTGTTCTTAGCCGTCATGGTTGCCTGCTCGCTGTTTTGAAATACAATGCCTGACTTGCCCGCTACTATATTGCAAGCTCCAACATAGGTGCTCATGTTGACACTGTTGCAGTACAAATGGTAGCTGCCGTTGCCGGTAACGTGCAGGGCATTTACGTTGTTGATGTCTGCTGTTGTCCACTCTGTGTAAATGCCATGCTCGCAGGTATCTATCAGGCAGTCGGCAACCTGCAATTTTCCTGCCTTGGCAGCCGTCTTGCTCTCGGCAACAATGGCCGAGCCTTTATGTGCAGCACTGCCGTAAAGGCTGCCGCCTTTGTTCATGTTGTAAAAACGTCCTTTCTGAACTTTCAGCATAGAACGCACTGCGTAAATGCCCCAGTTGCTGTTACGAAACTCATTGTACTGGTAGTCGCCAATAGTCATTACCACATCATTAAACTCCATGCAGGCACGAGGCATCGCATTTTTATTCCTTATATACTATTAATTTTTTTGTAATACTAAAATTACCGGATGTTATTTTAACTGCGTAAACCCCATTACTCAAAAAACTCAAATCAAAGTTTTGTAAGGTTGACCATTGAGGCAATGAATAACTAAAAACTTTTTTGCCTGTAATATCAAATACCTCAAAAATTCCCTTGCTATTCTGCGGCAACAAATACATTATTTTAAAGTTGCCGTTTGATGGATTGGGTGAAACAGAAAATTTAAAATCATGCTGCTTAATTTCATTTATGCCAGTTATCAAACATGGGCAAGTTGTTTGCGTAGTATCACACCCTAAATAATAATTGGGATGATTGGGCACACCAATAAAATAACAATCCGTAAAAACATTATGTAACTGAACACCGCAAGCTACGCCTGCACTGTCAGGGTAATTTATTTCATGCAAATGCTCTACACTACTTGTTGATGAAATGTAAATCTTGCCGTTTGCAGCAAGATACATTAAATAAAAATTAGTATAAAAAGGCGGAACAGACGAAGGAAAAATATCATTGGTTGCAACTAACTGAAAAGTTGCACCAATATCCGAAGTATCAGTATTAATTTGATATAAATTTTCTGTTGTTCCAAAGTAGAGGTATTTTGAATTTGGTGAAAATGCAGTAGCAAATGATATATTTCCATCAGTAAAGTCAATAACGGTGTCTAAGCTAAAAACCCCTGAACACCTGTCAAAATTGAACAACTGAACTTTTGATTGGTAACTCATTCCAACAATATTGCTACATGAAAAAGCAAATTTTTCACCGTCAGGTGAAAAGGTTGGTTGTCCACCAAACCCTAATGGAAAACCTGCTAATTGCAGGTTTTGACTTCCCATATATTGAACGGCATTTGGT
Source organism: Bacteroidetes bacterium UBA6661 (assembly GCA_002455375.1). Taxonomy (GTDB): domain Bacteria; phylum Bacteroidota; class Bacteroidia; order AKYH767-A; family OLB10; genus OLB10. The sequence continues at coordinate 43,999 of DKKR01000087.1, read as the reverse complement.
GTTACTAAAAAAGTATGAGCAAGAGTTGCGTCAAAAGATAATGCCACTACCCACCAGTCTCTACCATTGGCATGTTTACAGGCAGCCATTCCTACACCAAAAGCGTTAGTAGCAATAATATTATTCTTGCTTATAACAGCACCTAATCCCCCATTTAATGTTATATCAACCGTTGTATAAAAAATATTAGGTACGTTAGCAGTTGTGTAATCTAAAACCTGATGAAACAAAACATATTTATTTGAATCATCAGGCATTGGCAAAAATAAATTAGCATAGGGCATTGGCAAGCCGTATTGCTTAAAATCATCTGTAAAGGAATTGGGATTTAAGCTATCACCATTCACCATGGTGTCTCCTATGGCATCAGCTATGAAAACTCCATTGCTGCTCATTAAAATATTTCCGTTTTCATCAGCAATATTTCCCTGTGTGTCCATAAAAGGTATTGTTCTTGTTTCCGTTTGGATACTATAAGAAGTGCCAGTAAAACTTATTCTTGCTTTTGCTTGATCCCCCAAGAAAAAAATTGAGTTTCTGCCTTGCGAAAATGCTGTTGTTTTTAATACTNNAGTATTAAAAACAACAGCATTTTAAAAATGCTGTTGTTTTTAATAATTTTCATCGTGTAATAAATAATTTATTAATGATTGATTTTTTACCAATGGCATTTATGGTAATAGAATAAACCCCCTGACTTAAATTTGAAACATTGATTATGTGTTTTTGATTTTTGCAATCAAATACATCATCATATACTATTTCATTTAAAACATTTCTGATTTGAATTTTACATATTCCGTCATCTATTCCTTTTAGTTGAATTGTTACTTTATCATTTGCAGGGTTTGGAATTATTTTAATTTCAGTTGTTTTTATATTTTCTGTTGTATCATTTGCAAATCGGTACACACCACTTTGAAGGCAAATATTAGCATCATCATAAGAAATAGAATCATTTATTAAAGCAATGTATGTACGTGCTCTTTCCACTGCCTTGCCTCCCACATAGGGACATTGGCTTGCAATTGCAAATATTCCTGAATAGTTATCTCTGAGGAATTGTAAATCCTCATCTGTTTCCATATAGTTTATCTCCATCTCATTCATGTAAGCACTATTCAACTCAGGTAATTCACCGTTGACCACATAACTGTTTTGCAGTTCTGCATTTGTAAGATTATCATTAAATAAGGCCTCTCTCTGTAAATGTAAATTATATATTGTTTGATTCAGAAATTCTATGGTGTAAAGAACTTGATCTCTTATGACTTCCCATCCGGCAGGGTGGTTTTCATCCAACTTTTCAATGCTATCGGTTAATGTGGTTATTTGCAAATTACAACTGTCAAATAATGCCATTAAGGTAGAATCATAAGTGTATGCAGCACGCAAATACTCTTCGGCATCATACAGATAAGCCACAGGTTCACTTTGGTTTTCATACATAAACTGAATGTAAGTAGAATCACTATACCATAATGCAGAATCATCAGCCAATTCTTTGTAAATATATTCTGTCGCTATGGCTTTCGCCTCTGTTGAAATTTCATCGGAATCAAAAATCCCCAATTCAATTAAATCACGAATGGTGGTGTCAGCCATTGCAGGAGGAGGCGTACTGCATATAGTGGAATAACCGCAGTCAAATGTAGTGCCTATTGTGTCTTGGTGAAACCAACTTGATGGTGTTACCACCGGATTATAAATCGAACCCGATAACGGATTAACATCAAAACGTGAAGCTTGTACCCATGGATTACTTGTTAAATTAATTCCACCAAAGCTGCTAACAGAGGATGTGTTCCACCTATTACCATGGTGAGGCTGTATGCCTATGTATGTAGGATTAGTCGGGCTGCCTGTGTTCAGGTACAAGCCTATATAATGTATGTTCATTTCATTGCCTTTAAACAAAGTACTTGGATTAGAACCTCCAAAATTAAAACCTCTGTATGTGGAATCAGCCAAATTACAGGAAACCGTAAGTTTATTGTTGCTGTTTCCTATTGTGTAGCCCATAGAATTTCCTGTTATTCCACTGCTGAATGTTCCTTCTACGGTATTACAGTTTACACTACTTCGCTGGTTTGCAAAAACAGAAATGCCGCTTCCATTGCCATTAATTTTAACCATGTTGTATTTTATTTTTGCAGTGTTCAATGCTCCTGCATAAATGCCATGTAAGGCATTGTTAAGTTTTAGTATATTGTTGCTTGCCGTATAACGCACAAAGGTATTAGCATTGCCTTCGCTCATTAATATTCCGTAATGCGCCAATGTCAAACCACTGCCGCCCTGTGATGTGCCATTAATGGTTATATCATTATTAGTTGTATACATGAACCGCGCAAACGGATTGGTTGCCATTTTTATTGCTATATGACTTGCCGTAATAGTGCAGTTAGAAACTGTGTTAGTACTCAACATTGGCGCGTTCATTTGTTCAACCCCTGTTCTTACATTAAGCAAATGTAAATAAGTTGCTGTTAGTTCAGAGCCATTAGTGTAAATTCCTCTATAGCTGCTGTCAACGGTTGTGTAGCTCCATGCTTCGGGTAGTATGGTTAACTTACCCGTGTGCGAACTGCTTTTAATACTTGTGATGGCTGTTCCTATATATGCAGTAGAATAGAATGTATCGTAATTTATGTTTTTAAATACACTGCGCTTTACAATTATGATACTGCCAATGCTTACGATGCCTGTGTTCAGATTGTTAAAACTGTTTAATTGTAATGGCAATGTTCCGCCAATCGTCCCTATCCAATCATTCAATAAAACACCGCACTCCGGCTTTACTCCATGTGTGTTTTGTCCTGTGTAGTTTGGTTTAAATGTTGTAAAATCAAAAGTTGTCTGCTCTACTTTTAGTGTTGTGCCGTTGTAATAGACATTTGCAGATGGCGGCATGTACACTCCAAGAACAAAGTTTTTGATATAAGAGTTTTGCAAGGTAGCTTTTGCTTTGTTGTTAGCCAATATTGTTGTGTCAGCATCGGCAACGGTGCTGCCTTCATGCACTATTATCTCTCCATAGTCAAGTACAGTTATGCCGCGCCACATATTGGTGCAGCCCATCACCAGGCTGCTGTCAATATCCAAGTAGCCGCCAGCCTGCACTATAATATGTGCTCCTGCATTCATATATACATTGCAGCGCATCAATTTTAAGGTATCGTTTACAAACAGTGTGCCTTCAACAAAGAGGTTTAAGGTATCGTATCTGTAATTTAGGGTAGTACTGTAGGTGCTGTCGTAAATGATGAACGTGCTGCTGTCTGTGCAAGCATAGTTCACACTCACACAAACACTATCCTTCCACTTAGTGCCCGCTGGCGAAGTAACGCTTGCTACGTTGTAAAAACAACTGCCCGGAGAGGTAAAATATCCTGATACGGTAAACGTATCGCATTGCATGGAGTTTAGCGTTATTGTTGCAGGTAGTGTACTGTTGGTAATCATAAAGTTTGCAGGGGTATTATCTGCAAGGGTACCGGTCTGTGTATTTACGCTGTTGTTGCATACGGTGATGGTGTAGGTCACCGTATCGGTAACGGCTGCTACCGTGTCTGTGCTTGCGGTTTTGGTGATACTCCAGCAGTCGGGGCAGTGGCTGGTAGAATCCCATGCAAATGCAGGCATGGCAAAACCCAATTGCCGCGATGTGGCAGTGAGTGTGTCGTTGCAAATACTCAGTGCAGCCATCTGTATGGCCGGAAGCATATCAGAAACATTCATGCCAAAGCCACAGGAAGCCACCATCAAAAAACGTATGGTAACATACTGGCTGTTGTGAATGCCTGTGCTGCCCAGCATGGCCATCAGGCTGTCTGTTGTCAGTGTCCACACATCGGGTGCTGCTGTGGGTGTAAGTCCCACCGTGTCGGTATTGCTGCATGCCATAGCTACAATAATCTGTAGCCTTGGATCGTAGCTTGGTAGTGTCACCATGAAAGGATAAACAAAACCTGCCTTGCCATTTTGGAATTTGGCTTCTGCAAAAAGGGTGTCGCACAAACTAAAACTGTTTGTCTGGCTCCACGATGCTGTTACCAATTCATAAGCTGCCCTTGTAAACCTGAGCGGCATACTGTCGGTAAAACAAACACTGTCAACAGTAAATGGAGTGCCCGGATAGTTCTTGCAGTTCCATCCGTAGTGGAGATAAAACTGTAGCGTATCTTGCAATGGCGGGCAGGAGTCCATCACGGCACAAACGTTGCCGCTGAGTAAAATGTTTTGTGCCAAGGTGGGTGTCAGCCCTATCACATGGCCATTAGCCTGTGTGATGATGCCCGAAGGGTGGCTGATGTAATGCCACTGGCTCAGATAGGCAGGGGCATTGGCTACAGAAAGAAACACATGGTCTGCATTGTCTTTTGTGGTGTTTATTAAAACCAGATTGTTCCAGCACACCGTGTCGCTGATGCCTGTTGCCAGGCTGTTGCCAATGCCTGTAGCCATCAGGTTGGCGCCAAGAGTAAAATCCTCAATGGTATTGCTTGCATTGGTCATGGTAGTAGTTGTGTTTTGGCAGCCATAAAAACTCTGGCAGGGCGCTGCCTGATTGCCAAAAGTTACCACTGTGCTGCTGCTGTTGTTGTGTGCCGTATCATCGGTGCAGCTAACGGGCATCATGTCTAAGGTAATAGTATGCTCATAAAACTGATCGCCCATGTAGGCTGTGGTGCCTGTGGTAACGTTTTGTGCTGTGGTGTCATGAGTAAGGCAGTGGGCTGCAATAAACGGTGTGGTATTTAAAGAAATGTTGCCTGTTGTGTTTGGCAACAGTGCTGTGATGTCAACAGGCAGTGTTTGATAAAAGTTGTTGCCTATGGGCACTTTATGTTTGCTGGTGGCTTGTACAATTTCATAACCCGGTGGTACATTAACAGCAACAGACTGCCCCGCCATCAGTGGACTGCGGTATTCAAACGGATAGGCATCATAGAGCAGTGCATTGTTGCAATAGCCCGATGACATGTTTATCTCCATACGTTTGAGGCATTGAAAATTATTTTTGTTGGTGATGATGGTTTTGTTTCTGAAAGTGGTAGCTGCAAAGTAAGCAAAGTTACCTCTTGTTTCGCAAAAAAACAACCGGTTGTTGACATAGCTTGTGTCCATCAGATTGTAGGGTGGTGACAGGGTATCGTAAATGGTAATGTTCATACTGTTTTGCAGCAGGGTGAGGCTTTGTTCCATCTGTGGCACCTGCGAGTGTTGCTGTCTTTTTCCACTGAGCCATACCGTATTTTGTATGTGGCTTTGCCTGAAAGTGTTTTCCGGTGTGAGGTCGCCCGGAGGGTTAAAGTTGCCGCAAACATGATAGCTCACTTTAAGCCTGATGCTCTGCCCTTCTTCAAAGCCGTGGAAACTGCGGCTGCTGCCTGTGGGGATGTGCCATGTTGTGTTGTGCAGGTTGCCGGTATCGCTCACTGCCGTGCTGTCAAAAAAACTGGTAAAGCTGTACAGGTATTCGTTAAGATTGGTGTTGGTGTTTAGAAAGAACTGCGCAATATCCGTCCCCGTTACTACAATTTTAAGCAGGGTAATAAAATCATCGTTGCCTGCACCAAAAGGCTCACATTCCAGACAGCCACCAATGCTATCAGTAGGGTCGTCAATATAAAATGTAAGTGTGTCGGGCACCACCATCATGGTGTCTAATGCCAAGGGCATGATGCGGCTTAGTTGCAGGGCATTCAAGCGCAGCCCTAATTGTTTTATCTGTGCATAGCTGTAGCCGTCATTGCCGGGGTCGCCCGGCTGCACATGAGCACGCAGGTAGTCTGTACATCGGTCGCCAAAGGCAAGGGTGGTGCTGCTCAGGTTATTTTTGTTTTGTGCAAACCACACACTGCCTGTATCTATAACAGCAGTGGCACTGTCGGCACGATGGTCGTTGTCGCTGTCCTGAAGGCCGTAGGTGTTGCGTTCCATGCGGTAATGGTCAACAATAATACCTGGAATGACACACCCGGGACAATGCACACTAATAGTATTGCCTGCATGGCTCAGCGGCAGCCATTGCGCTATACCATCGGTTGCGCTAAAAGTAGGCTCCTGATAATGAAAAACACTTGCTGAGGGTAAATTGATAGTAAAGCAATTGCCTGCATCGGCAAGCAAATGAAATTCTGCCTTGTAGGGCGTGGGGTCGGTGTCGCTGTTGCAGCAGGCCTGCAGGGTATAAACAAACCTGCCGCTGTCAATGACTGTGCGCATGCCACTGTCGGCAAGGTTAAAATAGTAGTGATACTTTTTTGCCTGGCAGCTAAGGCTGTCCTGTGTAATGTTGTAGTAATAGGGTTTATAAAAAGTAGTGTCGCCAGTGGCCGACAAGGTTATCATAAAGGCATCGCTATAAGCATTGGGAATAGTCAGGTTGGTGTCGCACACCACAGTAGCACGCAGCCATCCGTTTAAAGTGGTGCATTGTGGCTGCGGCTGATTGCAGCCCAGCAGTTGATAGACATAAGACTTGCCGTTGTTGAGCATGCTTAGCAGCCTTACATTGAAGGTGGCTTTCTCTCCAGTACCTGAATTTGAAACACTCATATCCGACACCGAAGGGTAGAACTGATGTTGCAGATGCACATCGTATCCGCCACCACCTGCCTGTCCGGCAAGCAGCGTGCCTGCAGCAAAGCCGCTTGCTGTGGGCACAAATTGCTCAACACCACAAATACTTTTTGTTTTTAAATTTTTAAACATCCATGCATTGTAATATTTATAAGCATTCATCAGCACGGCTGTGTCCTCACTGCAGCGCAGCAGTGCAAAGCGTATCTGAACCGTGTCACCCGGAAAAAAATCAGTAATCTTTGTATAGCAACTATACACGGCAGTGTCCACCAAATCGACACACAGATGCTGGCTTTTCAGTTCCATCACCGTATCAATAGTACAATGCGACAACGTAGTTTTTTCAATCACTAAGCTTTTACGCGGCATGAGCATCAGTCTGCGTACATCCCACGCTGCATCGCCAAGTTGTGTCAGATCAAACTGAATACTGTCAATAGCGCAATTGCCTGTGTTTACAATATTATAACTCCATAGTGTTGTTTGTGAAGTATCGTTAATGCAGCTGTTGTCATAGATAGCCTGCTGCGGAGTCAGTCGCAACACATCTATCTTAGGCTTATCGTTCATGTTTGCCGTGTAGGCGTGAATAAAACTATGTTCGCAAATGCTGCAACCGCTCTGGCTTTGGTTACACCGGTAACTCCATGCTGCTGCCATGCCACTGCATGACACACAATTTGTGGCTTTTACTTTTACACGAATCACCAATGTGTCGGATGCATTCAACAGGATGGTATCTGCCGCAGGGTTATTGCTGTAAACGAAAGACTGACCATGCAGTCCGTTGCTGAAGCGAATCACAGGGTCAAAAAGAAGTCCTGTACAGGGCAATGCCGTATTAACATTAAAAGTAAAGCCGATGTTTGTTCTGTGCGAGAGCGTATTTTTATAATAGAACAGCCAGGTAGTGTCTTGCTGATAGTTAACATAAAAGTTGTTGCCTGCATTTAACTCTGTTAGCTTGGTGTANNGTAAAATCCTGTTGCAGTTTAACCAAACCTGCTGCTGAATCAATCATAATCACGTGGCAATCTATTTCAGCACGATAGGTGTAGGTCACCGTGCCGGTTCCGTTCAGCACAAAGCGCAGCGTGTTGCCTGTTTGCAATGTTGAGGCAGTGCCACCTGTCACACTTTCAAAAATATAATTTACGCCATTGTTATTTGTGGTACAGCTTGCAGCGGTGCCGTTTGGAAAGTTCAGTTGTGGGGTAATGATAATTGTATCGGTAACAGGATTTAAGATAGAAACCGTAAACCTGTTTACATCACATGACCTGATGGTGTCGGGTGAGGAGTAGTATAAAGTAGTCTGTGCCTGTGTAAACAAAGCAGTCATGCAGAGTGCGATGGCTGTTACAGTGGTAAAAATTAGGTTTTTCATCATGTTTGGTTTTAAAGGGTTTGACTAAAGTACAGTGATTATTAGAATTTCGTATGCAGTACCAAAAAAATTGCGCGGCATATAGTTATCTGAATGGAGGCTCCGCTAAGAACCTGTTGTCAAATGAACAATACCCGCGCTAACGCGAGCATTAGTTTCATCTTGACAACTTTTGAAGATTTAGCGGATTTCCATTCAAGAATTTGCTAACGCAATATTTTATGTATGCTTTTTTTATGTCATTTTTTAGTGGTTTAAAATTGTGGTTACAAGTATAGGAATAAATTTTGAAATGGAGAAAGATTTATGGCTTTTCTATAAATAATTATTGCTATAATTCTATTTATACTTACAGAAGAAGGAGTAATATGTGAAAATATATCAGCAACTATATATCTATTTCAAATATAAAAAAATAGATACAACCCATTATCAATTCAAACAAATTAAAAATGACTTGAACAACAGAACAGGAAAAAAATCAACTTCAAATCTCCTAAAGAGGTACTTTTGTATGAAACTTCAAATTAGAATTCAGCAATATACAAATCATCTAATTTATTGCATTAATGTCACTCAAATTTCTCCATATGAAGGAGTTGAATACTAATAAACTACTTTTTTTCAAGCAATGCCACACATTCTATATGATCTGTCTGTGGAAACATATCTACCGGCTTTACTTTCACCAATGTGTAATGATCCTTCATCAGCGCAATATCACGAGCCATTGTTGATGGGTTGCAACTAACATAAACAATTCTTCCGGCACCGCTATTACAGATTCTATTCACTACATCAGGATGCATTCCTGCGCGAGGCGGATCGGTTATTATCACATCCGGAAAACCATTTGCTTCAAAAAAAGATGCATCTAAAGTTTCACGCATATCCCCTGCAAAAAATACTGTATTATAAATTGCATTGCTTTCTGAATTTAACCTTGCCTGCACAATAGAGTCTTCAACATTATCAATACCTATTACCCTCTTACATTGCTTAGCCAAAAAATTCGCAATGGTACCCGTTCCGGTGTACAAATCATAAACAGACTCTTGTGGTTGCAATGCTGCAAATGACAATGCCGTTTTGTACAACTCATTTGCCTGAACAGGATTTGTTTGAAAAAAAGTTTTTGGGCCTATAGTAAATTTTAAACCTCCCATACTCTCCGTTATTGTCTCTGTGCCACTCCATAAAACCGGCTGCAAATCAAAAAATGTATCGTTCTTCTTTTGGTTAATAAAGTAATAAAGTGAAGTTATTTCGGGAAATTCTTCTTTAATTGCATTAAGCATTCTACTTCGCTTTTCTTCATCGGCATCTGCAAACATTATAACTACCATCCACTGTCCTGATGTAGTGTTTCTTACCAGCATATTTCGCAAATCACCTTGTTGACTGATACGATTGAAAAAAGTATAGTTTTCTTTTAAAGCAAAACTTTTTACAAAATTGCGGATACGATTTGTGGGCTCCTGCATTAACAAACATTCGTCAATATTTAAAACCTTATCAAAGCGCCCGGTTATATGGAATCCTAATGCAGGTTGAATCTGATATTCCTTATTCTGAAGTTTATCTGCTGTTAACCATTCCTTTTCAGAGAAAGCAAAATCAAGTCTGTTTCTATATTGATAAACTTGAGCTGAAGGCAATATTTCTTCCATCACAGGATTCGCAATTCCTGCAATCCGAACCAAAGCATCTCTCACTTGCTTTGTTTTATAAAACAGTTGCTGCTCGTACTGCATGTTTTGACGTTTACATCCTCCACAAACACCAAAATGCTTGCATGACGGGTTTGTACGATGGTCCGAATATTTCAAATATTCTGTAACGGCAGCTTCAATAAATTTATTCTTCTTACGTTTTATATCAGCATTTATTATATCACCCGGCACAACATGATTTACAAAGACTACCCTCCCATCCATGCGACCAAGTCCGCGACCCTCGTCTGCAATATCCGTAATTTCAAGATTTTCAATTCTTTTTGTCATTGCGGCAAAAATATTATTATTAGAACAACTTCTTAGTGTTCGTTTTTTGTCATTTCACCCAAATTAATATCCTGACAATGACGTATTTTACTATTTTTGCTATAATTAAGAAATTGCGTTAGATGCCATTAAAACATCGTTTACTGTTATTCTTGCTGCTTATGTTTGGTTTTGGTTACGAAGTCAATGCAAAACATATTGCCGGTGGCGATTTTACCTACAGACGACTTAATGGGAATAACTTTGAAATTACACTTAAAATTTTTCGTGACTGCTCTGATTTTGTAGCTTTTGACAATGCTATTTTAATTGGTGTATTTAACAAAGGAACCAATACGTTAGTCAACTCATATACCGTTGCACTTACAGACTCCGGTACACTGACACTAACCGGAACTTCGTGCCTGACTCCACCAACAGGTGTTTGTATGGATAAATGTACTTATGTAGATACAATTTCACTGCCCAACAACCCAAGTGGATATTATGTGTCGTGGGAACGCTGTTGCCGTAATAATGCCATCGTAAACCTTACTCGACCCGGTGATACCGGCATTGCCTATTACATGGAAATTCCTGACCCTGCAATTATTGACAACTCACCCAACTTTAATAACGACCCGTTTCCTTTTATGTGTCTCGGTCAAGATTTTGATTTCGATTATAGTGCCTATGATGTTGATGGTGATTTACTGACTTATAGTCTTGAAACGCCTTTAGCCGGTGAACTCGGTTATCCATTAAGTTCAACTATTTCCCCTGTTTGGTCTAATCCCACTCCCGGACCTTATCAGCAAGTCCAATGGCTTCCCGGTTATTCTGTAGCTAATATTACAGGGAGCTTTCCTGCCTTGTCTTTGAACAGCAGTACAGGTCTTATGAAAGTAAAAGCAAATAAAGTAGGCTTTTATGCAATGGCTGTTGTAATTAAAGAATTCAGAAATGGTGTTCAGATTGGCCAGATAAGACGTGAAATAGAATTTACTGTAATAAACTGTGCAGCCAATACAGCACCACAAATCAGCTATCAGAACTCAACTGCTCCTCAAAGTGGATTAACGTTTACAATTTACGAAAAAGACACGTTGTGTTTTACCGTTCGTGTTACTGATTCCGATTCAATTAAGCTTTCATACAGTGGTGATATTTTTGCTGGCGGCAGTATTAACCCACCTTATGCGGTAACATCTGCGGCTTCAGGCAATGGTGTTGCTACAAGTTCTTTTTGCTGGTACACATCATGCGATCAGGGTCGAACACAACCTTACAGTGTTACATTTAAAGCAACAGATAATGGTTGCCCGCAACCATTTTCATCTACCGACTCATTAAAAATATATGTACTTCCGGTTCCTCAAATTACCGCACCACTTATCATTTGCATGAACACTGCTACTGAAGGAACTATAAAACTAACTTTCACAGACACTTTTGCAATGCCAAGATTTATTGATAGCTATGTTGTTTTCAGAAGTACCAATGGTGGTCCATATATAAATATCGGAACTATTAATAATCCTGCAAATCATTTTTACAATGACACTACTGCTGCAGATCTTAACCTGAACAACTACTGTTATTACATTGTTGCCGTAAATACTTGCAATGAAACAGGAGCACATTCAGACACCATTTGCTCAGATACTCAAAAAAATATTGATGCCCCGTTTATTTTTAGTTCTCAGGTTCAAAACAACAATAGCATCGTGCTTGACTTTAACAACCCGCCTGATAATTTATTCACTTTGTTTAAAATTGAAAAGCGCGAAAACTCATTTTCGGCAATATATGCAGACTACTTTCAACAACAAGGATTTGCAATACCACAATGGACAGACTCGCTTCAAAATGTAACTGAAAAATCATATTGCTACCGTATCACAAAGAAAAATCAATGTGATATTGAAAGCCCGGTAAGTAATGAGTCATGCTCTATTTTACTCACAGGGCAAAGCTTGCCTTTGCAACATATTCTAAACTGGACAGCTTATACAGAATGGCCCGGTGGTGTAAGTTATTATACTATTTATCGCAGATCAAATAACTCAAATACATTCACAGAAATTGCACAATTAGCTTCCAATATATTAACTTTTACAGACACACAAATTCCGCAAGATAATGGCATCTTTGTTTATTACATAAAAGCTGTTCACGACACTTTAAATGTTTTTTCTACCAGTAATGAAGTTACATTAATTCAGGAACCATCAGTTTTTACACCCAACTCATTTACACCCAATGGCGATGGTTTGAATGAAACCTGGTCACCTGTATCTTCATTCATAAAAAATTACAATCTTAAAATTTTCAATCGTTGGGGTAATCTTATTTTTGAGTCCAACGAGGCAAATCGTCAATGGGATGGCAGATATCAGGGTCAACCTGCACCTCTTGGCGTTTATTTTTACGTTGTCACCTACACTGGGTATCCTGACAACAGCAAGTTTTACAAGCGTGGCTCAGTGACCTTATTACGTTAAAGGAGTTTTCAACAATAACATTACAATGGTATTCTGTGTGACAATAGCCATTAATTTTGTAGCATCATTATGCAGGAAATTGAAAATTTAAATCCCAAAAAATATATAATCATTAAAGGTGCATCTGTTCACAACCTGAAAAAGGTAGATGTCGCCATAAGCAGAAACAGTTTTACAGTAATAACCGGATTATCCGGTTCGGGTAAATCATCCTTAGCTTTCGATACATTGTATGCAGAGGGGCAAAGACGTTATGTAGAAAGTTTGTCAAGTTATGCCCGTCAGTTTATGGGACGCTTAGACAAACCCGAAGTAGAATACATTAAAGGAATTGCTCCGGCTATTGCAATAGAACAGAAAGTAAATACCAGAAATCCAAGATCAACTGTTGGCACTTCGACAGAAATTTACGATTATCTTAAATTGCTATTTGCACGAATAGGAAAAACATATTCGCCTGTAAGCGGTAGGTTAGTCAAAAAGAATACCGTTGCTGATGTTGTAGATTTCTTAAAAACACAAAATCAAAACAAGCGTTTTATCATTGCAGCACAATTGCAATTTCATCCCGGAAGATCTTTACATGAAGAATTAAATGCATTGATGCAAAAAGGATTTAGCAGGATTGTTGTTGATGACAAAATGTTGCGAATAGATGAATATGCTGAACAAATAGGAAAAACAAATGTACCCCCTGAAGTTAAAACAAGAGGAAGAAAAAAGAAAATTGAACCCGTTGAACCAATAACTAATTCAAACATCTTTATAGTTGTTTCAAGAATTTTAATACCTGAAAATATCAACGAAGAATTTGAATCATCTACAGCAGATTCAGTTCAGACTGCATATAATGAAGGCCACGGTCGTTGCTCTTTAATTGATATAACAGATGAAACTTTGCACTTTACTAACTTCAGTAATTACTTCGAAGAAGATAATATACGTTTTGAAGAACCTTCAACTCATCTTTTCAGTTTTAATAATCCTTATGGGGCATGTAAAAACTGCGAGGGTTTTGGAAGTGTAATTGGTATTGATGAAAACTTAGTTATACCGAACAAAACACTTTCGATTTTTGATGGAGCTGTGGCTTGTTGGCGTGGTGAAAAAATGAATGAATGGCAACAGGAATTTGTTTTAAAGGCATATAAATTTAATTTCCCTGTACATCGTCCCTATTATGAATTGAATGAAACGGACATCAAATTGTTATGGGAAGGCAATAAAACTATTAAAGGCCTCAATGATTTTTTTAAATTTGTAGAATCGCAATCTTTCAAAATACAATATAGAGTTTTGCTTAGCCGTTATCGCGGAAAAACAACTTGCCCGGAATGCAAAGGAACTCGTTTACGTGCCGATGCTAATTATGTAAAAGTGAATAATAAATCTATTACCGATATTGTATTAATGCCGGTAAATGTCAGTGTTGAATTTTTTAATAACATTGTTTTAGACAACTATGAACAAAAAGTTGCAGGGCGATTATTAGTTGAAATAAGAAACAGATTGCAATATTTAAATGATGTGGGCTTGGGGTATCTGACATTGAACAGACTTTCAAAAACACTTTCAGGAGGCGAGTCTCAACGTATTAATCTGGCAACATCCTTAGGCAGCAGTTTGGTAGGAAGCATGTATATATTGGATGAGCCAAGCATAGGGTTGCATCCACGTGATACACAACGTTTGATTTATGTTTTAAAATCACTTCAAAAAGCGGGAAATACACTCATTGTAGTTGAGCATGATGAAGAGATTATGCGTAATGCTGATGAGCTAATTGATATAGGCCCGTTTGCAGGTACTCATGGAGGCAAAATTGTTTTTCAGGGCAACTTTGAACAATTAGAGCATAGTGCAGAAAGTGTGACAGCCAAATATCTTACCGGCAAAGAATTTATTCATGTGCGAAGTAAAAGGCGAAACTGGACTAACAGCATTGAAATAACCGGTGCAAGCGAAAATAATTTAGCACACATTGATGCTAAATTTCCACTTGGTATTCTGACGGCTGTTACAGGAGTCAGTGGGTCGGGTAAGTCAACCTTGGTAAAAAAAGTTCTTTATCCCGCACTTAAAAAAGTTTTAGGCGGCTATGATGATGAGTCAGGACAGTTCGAAAAACTAACTGGTGATTTCACAACATTGAATGGGGTTGAGATTATTGATCAGGACCCTATAGGTAAATCATCAAGGAGCAACCCTGTAACCTATGTAAAAGCTTATGATGAGATTAGAGCATTGATGGCCGACACGCCTTTTGCCAGACAAAAAATGATGAAACCTTCATTGTTTTCTTTTAATGTTGATGGGGGAAGATGTGAGATGTGTCAGGGCGAAGGAGTTGTAACTATTGAGATGCAGTTTATGGCAGACATACAGTTAAAGTGCGAAACATGCCAAGGTAAACGCTTCAAAAATGAAATACTGGCAATTACTTACCGTGAAAAAAATATCTTCGATATTCTTTCAATGACTGTTGATGATGCCATTAGCTTTTTTTCTAAAGAAACTGATGAGCGCTATGTTCTTTTTACGAATAAAATTATTGCCAGACTACAACCACTTTCAGATGTTGGCTTAGGCTATATTTCTTTAGGACAATCTTCCAGCACGCTCAGTGGTGGTGAAGCACAAAGAATAAAATTAGCATCGTATCTTGGCATAGGTCATGCAACAACAAAAACACTTTTTATCTTTGATGAACCTACAACGGGCTTACATTTTCACGACATCAGAAAACTACTTGATGCTTTCACGGCATTAATACGCAATGGAAATTCAATATTGGTTATCGAACACAATATGGACGTCATAAAATGTGCTGACTGGATTATTGATATGGGACCCGGTGGCGGCAATGAAGGTGGTAAAATTGTTTTTGCCGGAACTCCGGAAGCTTTGAGCAAGTGCAATGAATCTTTTACAGGAAAATTTCTTTTCGAAAAATTAGTAGCGCAACAAGTTTAACAACTTTACTTCTGTGCCTCAACATAGAGTGAAACTCCTGGCAATGTTTCATCAAAAAAATGAAGATCTCGCATAACAGGAGAGTAACTTTGTCCATAAGCTGAACGGTATATGTTTTTAAATCCGGCTACTTTTAACATGCTATTTAGCTTTTCCACAGTAAACCAGTTGATGTGATTACCTGTGTATTTTTTCTGCACTTCAATATCGCATAATGAAGTACAATAATCAAGCACTTCTTCAAAAGACTTCTCTTCAAATAATCTTTCTAATTCACTGTCAGAAATACGATGTTTGGCTCCATGTAAAGGAATTTCTGATGCCTGTGCTGCAAAATCTTCAAGAAAAATTTGTGCTATGCTTTCCTGGCTTAAAGGTTGTCTGAGGTTTACTCTTTTATAATTTTCCGGCTTACTGAACCAATCTATCCAAAAGAAAAAATGCCTATCGTTTTCTTTATACGCTCTGTACGACAACTTAATATCCTGCGTTACAACCCGCAATCTTCCTCCGGGCTTCAATATTCTGAAAGATTCGTTAAACAGATTCTGAACAGCTGCATTATTTACATGCTCAATGGTATGGCTGGTATAAACCATCTCAGCTGAATCTGTTTCAATTGGCAATGGTTCTAATGAAAATAAATCATAGTTAATACCCTCTAATGTATTGCTTGTATTATCGGCATACCAATCGTTTATATAATCAATATTCGTCCAAAATTTATGCTTAAACGGACCTGCACCAACGTTGTAAAACCTTCTATTTGCAAGGCTATCATTACTATATAAACTTTTATAAAGGTAATCTTTATAGTCTGTCTTAGGTATTCTTGTTACCATCAAACCAACTACACTTGCAACAGATTTTACAATATTTATAATCATATGTATTTATTAAAATTGCAAAGTCACTTAAATAAGCGACTTTGCAATTACCTCCAATAAATAAGAGATTATCTTATCTCAAGTTTTTGTCTGCTCGAGACAGAGTTACTCTGCAATGAAACGATATATATTCCTTTAACCAGTCCATTCAAAAGTATTGAATGTTCATTCAGTCCTAAAGAAGATATACCACCTTCGCTATGTACTCTTTTACCTAAAATATCAAAAATAGTTACAGTATATTGTTCTGCTACCGCTGAATTAAATGACAACTTAACCCAATTGCTTGCAGGATTTGGAGCAACTTGTACTGATGGTAGCATATCTGATTCTTCAAAGCCTTCACGACAGTTAAGTGTCATTGAATAGGCACGTGTACTACTGTTGCCACATAAATTAACACCCTTTACTGTTATGGTTCCATTATTGGTACCAATATCAGCTAAAATACTACTTGTATTTTGACCGGCTGTGATTGTTGAACCACTGGGTAGTGCCCATGTGTAAGAATCAGCACCAACACCTCCGGCAGTAGAGAAAGCAACACCAGTTTGGTTAGCACAGAAAACAGAAGGATTTGCAACAATTACAGCTGGTCTTTCTGGGATAGCACGTACCTGAATACAACGTGCGGTGCCGGTTCTACAAGAATTTTTTCCTGCAACACAAAGGCTATATGTACCGGTTCCGGCATTCTGGAAGTCAACAGTTACATTATTGGTGAAATTTCCAAGAACTATTGATGCGTTTGGTGGTAATGTCCATAAATAACTAGTTGCATGGTTAGAAATTCCTGCTGTATATGCTAACTGTGTTTTACAGGTACCATAAACTTGTCCACTTAAAGAAGTAGGAACAGAAGGCATATCAATAACCGTTGCAAGTTTTTTTACTGGGGTGGTGAAGCAAATATTTGAAGCTGTTACAGTAACATCTCCTCCTGTGTATGTAGGCCCGTAATCAACTACTATTGCATTTGTTGTTTGACCGATAACTAAAGTTGCTCCGGCAGGAACAGTCCAAGTATAAGAAGAAGCTCCAACTACTGCAGCTGCTGTATAATTTACACCAAGCATGTTCTCGCAAACTCTTGCAAGACCTGTAATAGTAGGTGTTGATAATTTATATCGTGTCCATGATCTGGCTGAGTCTAAACTATTACCGCACTCATTTACTGCATAAACATAAACTGAATATCCTGAATTATTTGTTGAATCAAAAGCTAAAGTAACAGCATCACTACCCTGACCATTTAAAATTTGAACGCCATCAGAATGCGTCCATAAATAACTTGTTGCATCCATTTGTAAAGGAACTGAATAAATTATACCTGAAGTTCCAGGGCAGGTAGTTGCCTGTACGCCACTAATTGCTCCCGGTTTAGCCGGCACTTGTTTAATATCAAGTGTGGCTGCATTCGAAGTAACTGATGACCCACAATTGTTTGATACAATAACATCATACTGATCAGCATCTGTACTATCTGCACCGGTAATATATAATGTATCACTATTTGCACCTGAAATTTTACCTCCATTACTCAAAGGTGTACCATTTCTGCGCCACTGATATTGGAGATTCATTCCCAATGCACCTACAGAAAACATGGCCTGTGTACTGTTACAGGTTTCGAAATCCTGAGGCTGAGTGCTGATAGCAATATTTTTTGAGGTAAGCAAACAGCGTGGACTGCCGGTAGCACAAGCATTTGTAATGGTAACACAAATTTTACCTGAAACAAATGTGTTTGGGTAATCAATATCAATATTATTTGTTCCTTGTCCGTTTAGAATTGTTCCAGGGCCTGTTAAAGTCCAGTTGTATGAAATTGCAGTTGGGCTTGAAGTAACAGTATAACTTGTTGTTCCATTACAAATTCCTGCTGCAAGACCACTAATAGGTTGTGGAGTTTCCGGAGTTGCTCTTACACGAATACTTCTGTTAGAGCTTGAACCACAGCCATTATTTGCTTTTACATAAATATCGGTATAATTATAGTTTAATGGGAAAGTTATCTGAACAGTATCATTACCCTGTCCCACAAGTGTTACTCCAGGAGCCACAGTCCAGGTATAAGATGTAACCGGTACGCCATTAGATGGACTAGTACTATAAGTTGCTGTTCCTGTACAAATTTCTGTAGGACCGGAAATTGCTGTTGGTGTACCCGGAACACCTGCATTCACTGTCATACATCGAAACCCACTCCATGCACATCCGTTGCCGACACGCACACAAATATTTCCACCATTAAAACCTGCATTGTATTGAACAGTAATACTGTTGGTGCCTTGCCCTGTTAGCAGTGTTGCATTATTGGGAATGGTCCAATCAAATACTCTGTTCACCTGATTAGTTACTGAATAAGTCTCAGTATTTCCGGGACATGCAAAATTAGATCCTGAAATAAGTGATGCTCCTGATGGTGCACCTGCAGGTGTTAATGCTTTACAATATGGTGCTGAATTAACGCAACCGTTATAAGCAGTTACACAGAGGTTTCCCGGAGCAGAAAATAATGGACCGTAATCTACTGTTACAACAGTTGCTGTTGTAGTATATGGGTTCTGACCACTGATGGTTGCACCGGGAGGCAAATTCCAAGTGTAACTAATTGCATTTGTAACAGGTGTTAACGTATAAGTTAATGACATGCCAGGGCATGCGCGAAGATCGCCAGTCATTCCTGAAAACGATCCTAAAGGAGGGCATTGTGCTGATGAAGTATTAATACTCATTGCAGCAATTGTTATTAAAATCAGAAAGATTTTTTTCATTTTAATTAGTGTTGATTTTGACTTTTTCATTTTGTATGCGGATATTTGATTTAAATAGAATTAACTTACTTATACACTAAATTGGTTAAAGTTTTAGGGATGCATTTTATATACAATTTCTCTAATGCTTTTAGTATTACAAAAATGCAATACAAAACGGGGTGATTTAATGAAATTTACAAACACTGCAACCCTTTTATCCACAATAAAATGTTTATTACATGGTTTTCTTATAGGAATAGTTGATTTACATTAAGCCTAATTTAGCTCATTCAAATTACTTCTTTCACATAAAAAATAAAATGGCCAAACGCAAAAACTTACAGGCTGAAGTAAATACCATAGACTCGGTTGAAAGCAAACCGGATATTAAGCGAAAAACTGTAAAACCAAAAACAGAAAAATTTAACTTTAAATGGTTAGCAAATGAACAATTACACCAGATTATCGGACTGTTTTGTATTCTGATTAGTATTTTTCTGACCATTGCTTTCATCTCCTATCTTTTTACCTGGAAAGTTGATTTTGACAAAGTTAAAAATGGATGGTGGGCATTACTTACAGACCGGGATTTAAAGGTTGAAAACTGGTTAGGCAAAACAGGAGCATTATCTGCAAATTCATTTTTTTACAATGCTTTTGGGCTAAGCAGTTTCTTATTTGTTTTTATGTTGTTCTTATCAGGATTTAAATTGGTTTTCCGACATGCCCTACTTCCTTTTGGACGTACTATAAGAATTGCGATTTTTTCACTGCTCTTTATTTCAATTGCATGTGGATATATTTTTAAAAACACCAGTTTGTTTTTATTTACAGGTGGCACATTCGGATTTGAAACATCACAATGGCTTCAATCTATAATAGGAAATGCCGGAACTGGTCTATTACTTGGCTTTACACTTCTTGCTTTTTCAATCATAACATTTAAGTTTAAATTAAAACTTCCTGCACTAAATGAAAAAAATATTCAGCATGAAGAGAAAGACATATTAATAACTGAAGTACAATCAGAAAATAATATAAATACAGTTTCAGATGAAATTTCTCATGATGAAGAAGAAATAAGAAACACTTCTACCGTAAGTTTGGAAATAGAACCGGATATGGATAAAGCCATTTCTGATTTGATGAAACCTGAAGACGAACAAAATCAAATTCCTGATTCTAATAACCTTGAATTGGAACTAAACATCGAAACACCTGCTGTAGAAAAAGTTGAACCTGTAAAAGAAAGTAACATTCCACTTGCAATAGAAAATCTGAATAGCACAGAAGAGACTACCGGTGATTCAGAAGAAAACGATAGCAGCGATCTTCCCGATCAGGTTACACTTGGCGAGTATGACCCTACACTTGATTTATCTTCTTATCAATATCCTGTATTGGATTTACTGGAAAATTATCAGAGCAAATCTAAACTTACACACGAAGAGTTAAAGGCAGAGTTAGAAACTAATAAAAACAAAATTGTTGAAACGCTCGGCCATTATAATATCGGTATTGAAAAAATCAAAGCAACAGTTGGGCCTACGGTGACACTGTTTGAAATTGTACCGCAAGCCGGTGTTCGTATTTCAAAAATCAAAAATCTTGAAGATGATATTGCTTTAAGTCTTTCAGCTTTAGGTATTCGTATCATTGCCCCTATTCCAGGCAAAGGAACAATTGGAATTGAAGTTCCAAATCAATCGCCTGAAGTGGTGCCGATGAAAGCTGTTTTAGGTTCAGAGAAATTTATNNACCGATTTAGCTAAGATGCCACACTTGCTCATGGCAGGTGCCACCGGTCAGGGTAAATCTGTTGGCCTAAATGCAATACTGGTTTCATTACTTTACAAAAAACATCCATCGCAAATAAAATTCGTATTGGTTGATCCTAAAAAAGTAGAACTTACTTTATTTAAAACTATTGAACGACATTTTTTAGCCAAACTGCCCGGTGAAGAAGAGGCAATCATTACCGATACACGCAAAGTGGTGAACACGCTTAACTCTTTATGTGTTGAAATGGATCAGCGCTACGAGTTACTTAAAAATGCTCAGGTTCGTAATATAAGAGAATACAATACAAAATTTGTTGCAAGAAAACTCAACCCCAATAAAGGTCACCGCTTTCTACCTTTTATTGTTTTAGTTATTGATGAGTTTGCCGACTTAATTATGACAGCAGGAAAAGAGGTTGAAACACCCATTGCCCGACTAGCACAGTTAGCCCGTGCCATTGGTATTCATCTCATCATAGCAACTCAACGTCCATCAGTAAATATCATCACAGGAACAATAAAAGCAAACTTCCCGGCACGTCTGGCATTCAGGGTTTCATCAAAAATTGATAGTCGCACAATTTTAGATTGTGGCGGTGCCGACCAACTCATTGGCAAGGGAGACATGCTATTGTCACTCGGTGCTGATGTTATTCGTTTGCAGTGCGCCTATGTTGAAACTTTTGAAGTTGAAAAAATTACAGATTTTATTGGCTCACAAAGAGGATACCCTGATGCTTTTCTGTTACCGGAATTTGTTGGTGACAACGAAAGCAACACAGGCGAAGTTGATTTAGCTGACCGTGATCCATTGTTTGAAGATGCTGCACGTATGGTTGTGCAACATCAGCAGGGTTCTGCATCTTTATTGCAAAGAAGACTTAAACTTGGCTATAACCGTGCCGGCAGACTGATAGATCAACTTGAAGCAGCAGGAATTATTGGCCCCTTTGAAGGCAGCAAAGCCAGAGAAGTAAAGTTTAAAGATCCAATGGAACTTGAAACGTTGCTTTCTAATCTGAAATAATTCTGTTTTTAATCCTCCTACATTATTATATTTGCAATTGTTCATGTGCATTTCACTTCGTTTAGCCTTGTGGCATTGTTTTTATTAATCACAATTAAAATTTAAGAAATGACAAAAAAAATAATCATCTTCCTTTTGCTGTTGACCCAAATTTCTTTTGCTCAAAAAGACAACCGCTCTCAGGAAATTCTTAAATCAGTATCTGCTAAATATAAAACTTTCAAGTCTGTGTCTGCAACATTCAGGCTGCAAATTGACGACAAAAAATCCAAAACCAATCAGACACAAAATGGTTCGATTCTGATTAATGGTGACAAATACAATCTGAGTATTACAGGACAACAGATTATTTCTGACGGCAAGACATCATGGACCTATTTAAAAGATGCCAACGAAGTACAGGTTAACGATGCACAAAATAAAGTTGATGGCATATCCCCAACCAATATTTTCTCAATTTATGAGAAAGGATTTGATTCACGATTTGCAGAAGAGAAAACCGAAGGTGGTAAAGCCTATCAGTATATTGACCTGAAACCTCTTGATAAAGGAAAACCATATTTTAAGATCCAGTTAAAAATCAACAAATCCGAAAAAACAATTGCAGGAGCCACCGTTCATAACAACAATGGCTCTATTATAACTTACACTATTGTAAAATTCACACCAAACCCTGCTGTTAAGGATAGCGATTTTAGTTTTGATTCAAAAAAATATCCGGGTGTAGAGGTGGTTGACCTCAGATAAAGTGTCCTCTTTTAAGGTAATTGTAGGGCTTTGAATGAAGGATAAAAATCCTTAATTTCGCAACCTTTTAAATCTCCTTACTTTTCTATATGATTCATCACGACACAATTGCAGTGGGTGCCGGTTTGGCAGGATTAAGTTTTGCCTATCATTTTGACAAGAATTTACCGGTTTTTGAGGCCCTTGACACAGTTGGTGGTTTGGTGCGAACTATTGAATATAAAAACTGCAAATTTGATTTAGCTCCGCACCTATTGCATTTAAGGAATCCTTACGTTAGAGAACTTGTATTTGAGAAACTTGGTCTTGAAGTTGAAAATCACAGAAGAAAAGCACACATCTACTACGACAAAACCATCATCCCCTACCCTTTTGAACTCAATCTTTTAAATCTGTGTGAGCAAACCAAAAAAGATTGTCTTGAAGGACTTGACGAAGTAAAATCATACAGTAAGGAAGAAGAAACAGAAATCAGAAAAGGTTCTTACAGAGACTATGCATTGAAATGCTTCGGAAAAGGTATTGCCAATCATTACTTACTGCCCTACAACAGAAAAATTTGGGATACTGAACCTTCTGACATGACATGTGAGTTTATGTCGCATATTATTACTGCTGACAAAGAGCAAATCAGAAAAAATGCATTCGAAAACAACACAGATAGTTTTGGATATAATGTGGAGTTTTATTATCCTGTTCATAAAGGCATTCAGGATTTAGCCGACATTTTTGCAAAACAACTCACTAATATTAAGTTCAATACTTCTGCAGTATTTTTTAATACAAGGAATAAAACTATTGAATTTTCAGATGGAAGCATTGTAAAGTATGACAAAGCTGTTTCAACTGTTCCGCTACAAACCATCATACTAAACAGCGACAGAGATGATTTGAAATCACTGGCAAAAGAATTGGTTTTCACCTCTGTTTATACAGTAAATTTAGTTATCCGAGGAACCCTGCCTGACACACATTGGATGTATTTCCCTGATAAAGATCTTTCATTTTACAGAATAAGCTTCCCAAAAAACTATTTTAAAAAATCAACACCTGCTGACGAACAAATTATTGCTGTTGAAGTAGGAAGCCGCAATCATAATTTGAGTATTGAAGAAATAGAACGTAAAGTTGTTGAAGAGATTAAACAAATGCCGATTTTTAAAATTGATGAACTGGTATTTGTTCACTCTATTAAAATTCCGGTAGCCTATTGCATATACGAACCTAAGCGCCCCGCAATTATCAACAAACTGATAAATGAGCTGGAAGAAGCAGGAATTTATCAGTCAGGCCGCTATGGAAAGTGGGAATATGCAGGCATGCAGGATGCAATTATGGATGGCAAAGTGTTGTCGGAAAAATTAAAATCATTATGACAGAAAATTGTTCAATAGTAATACCCGTTTTTAACGAAGAAGAAATTCTTGAAAAAAGAATACACCTGCTCGTTGAAGATTTAAAGAAGCGTTTTAAAGATTTTGAAATCGTATTAACTGAAAATGGAAGCGTTGACAACACCAAATCTATTATCAGAACACTTGCAGAAAAGTATGATATGGTTGTTGCAGAAATTGATGATGAAAAAGCCGATTATGGCCAGGCTTTGATTAATGGAATAAATCGTGCACGTTTTGAGTATATCACCATATTTGAACTTGATTATTTAGATATGGTCTTTTTACAAAAATCCAATGAGTTGCTTAGTACATACGATCTTGTAATCGGATCAAAAAAACTTTCAGGTGATCTTGACAGAAGACCATTTAAAAGAAAACTTTTTACATGGCTCTACAATACAGGACTTAAAGTTGCATTCAACTATAAATTAACTGAAACGCATGGACTGAAAAGTTTTAAGAAAAGTAAATTAGCACCTATCACAAACGGTTGTGTAACGCGGCATGCTGTTTGGCCTAGTGAATTTTGCATAAGAGCTTCACGTGACAAGAATTTAAAAGTAACTGAGATTGGATTATCTATGCCGATTGAAGAAATTAGAACCACACGTATTAAAGCAATAAAAAGATTAAAGAAAACCATTGACGATATTTTACTGCTACGCAGATCTATTAACTAATCACATACGCTATGGCAGAAAATTATCATTATCATCGCTACGCTCCATCAGATCTTGATGAAATACTTGCTTTATTTTCTCTTTCATTTAACGGGCTAAAACTCTCTCCGGAATATTACAAATGGCGGGTTTTAGACACACCTGTAAATAAAAACTTAGTAGATTTATTTAAGAATGACAATGGTAAAATCATAAGCCATTATGCTGTGTGTCCGGTAAAATCTTTTTACAATGGCGAAACTTCACTTAGCGAGCTTTCGCTCATCACCATGACACATCCTGAATATAAATCATTAGGGCTGTTTCCAAAACTTGCAGCAAAACTTTACGAGCGTTCTTTCAACGAAGAAAATATTCAATTGGTTTATGGGTTTCCAAATACCAACTCGCATTACAGCTTTGTAAAAAAATTAGCCTGGAATGATGTGTATATGATTCCAACAATGAAGAAAGCTTTTACAACTACTGTGCAGGGAGATAAAAGTTATACTGAGATTTTTAATGCCGACCAACGATTTGACAAGCTTTGGGAACAACACACACAGAAGACAGATCGTTTTTATGCCAATGTCAGAAACAGCACATTTATTAACTGGCGCTTTTTTAATCGCCCTGATAAAAAGTATCGGTTATTTGTATTTGAAAACAATAATACTGTTCAAGGCTATTTTGTAATTAAGGAATATGTTAATGCATCAACAAAAGAAATTGATGTTGTTGACTTTCTTTTTACTCACGATTTTGATACAACTGCATTCTTTAATTCTATTGCACAATTAGCAACAGAATTAGATGCTAAAACAGCAAACATGTGGATTCCCTACAATACGCCACTGTATAATCTTGCTGAAAAATCAGGCTATCTGCCCAAAGAACATATAACTTACTTAGGTTACAAACCATTCAACCCCGGAAAAAAATTAGATGAGTTAAGGATACCAACAAACTGGTATTTGACAATGTGTGATTCTGATGTTTACTGATAGTTTACTTTTGAATTTAAAATCAATAACAACATGAAAAATGTTTTAGTGGTAGGCGCACATCCTGACGATTTGGAATGGATGGCCGGAGGCACTGTTGCCAAAATCGTTTCAGAGGGAGGTAAAGTTCATTTAATGACTTTAACCAATGGGACATGGAAAGATGCCTCAGGAAATTACTATCGTGATAAAGATATTGCTATCAGCGAAGCAAAAAAAGCCGCTTCAGTTTTAGGCTACACAATAGAACATTTAGACGAACCTTGTCTTGATGTAAATTTCAGAGATGCATTAGTAGTTCAGGTACTAAACCGTATTGACAAAATAAATGCAGACACCATTATATGTCCATGGATTGACGATTTGCATCACGATCATGAAATGACTGCACGTATTGCTGTCAGCGCAAGTAGACGCGTGCCACGTGTACTCATGGGCATGTGCAACTGGTATGTGTTTCGTACCCCTTTTAATCCTAATTTTTTCGTTGACATCAGCGACACCTATTCTAAAAAAATGGCAGCATTAGAATGCTACGAGTCAGAGATGAAACGGATTGGCGGTATATGGAGAAAATATCACGACAACATCACATCAAATTATGGTTTAATGGTGAATGTAGAGCGTGCAGAAGGCTTTATTAGCTATAAATACAGACTGTAATTCTGTTTATAATCAAATAATAATTTTTCAGTAATGCCGTTTTGGGAATAGATTAAGTTAACATCTTTAATCCCAAAATATTTCCATGTTAAAGGTCAGGCATATATCCATTATTTTGTTTGCAATGCTCTTTGCGTTTAATGCTTCAGCACAACGTAAAGTACGGAAACCTATAGGCTACGGTGCCAGCGCAATCTATAATTTTCAAGCTGAAGGCATTGGAGCAGATTTGCGTGTCAGAATTCCAACACCGGTAAATAATCTTTATGTTGTTCCCGAAATTTCATATTATCCTCCTTTTAATCGCTATCATGAGTTGTATGCCGGAGGAGCTTTGCAATATGATATTTTAAGAATAAGAAGTTATAATCTTTATTTACTTGGTGCTGCCTATTACAATTTCTGGATTAACGCAGATGACTATGCCCCTGAAGGAAAAAAGAAACACAATTTTGCTCCTGAAGCTGGTGGTGGCTTGGTACGAAACAGAGGGTGCTGGCGTCCATTTATTGAGAATCGCTATGACTTTAAATGGAAAGAAGACAATTTGCGAATAGGCATATATTATTATCCCGGACAGTGCAGAAAAAGTACAAGAAGAGAAAAGTGCCCAACCGTTAAAGGAATTTAATCAAACTTTGTAATATGAAATCGAACAAGCTATTCATTTACCTTACTGCAATAATATTAGTTGCAGTAACTGCATGCAGAAAAGATCGTGTGCCACAAGATGATTATCAAAACATGGATTCATTCTATAGCGACCACGAAGAAGAAGAACAGGAATATACAATTGACACCAATGGCACTTGTCCTTTAGTTTGCAAAAAAGGAACTAAAATTTGTGTCAATGCAGAAATGTTTGAGTTAAATGGTGGTGGTCAGGTCACTTATCCATTTCAGCTAAAAGTAATCGAGCTGTATTCGATAAAAGATATGATTCTAAGAAGAATTCCCTCGGTGGCTTCAGGCAACCCACTTGAAACAAGTGCAGAAATAAGAGTAAGAGCATTTAAAAACGGAAATGAAATCTTTCTTAAGCCCGGTAAAAAATATTTTCTTGAAACAGCTACATTGCCATCTATAAATTCAGCCATGCAGTCATATTATGGTTATAACAGCGGCAACAATGCTAACAATTGGACCAATACTATTTCTGATTTTATTCCTGGTTTTGTTGATACACTATCAAGTATTTCTCCTACTTCTAACAGCTATGTTACTACACCTGCAACAACAGGTTGGTTTTCGCCTGCATTGTTACATCCGTCATCATCCACTACATCAATTACCTGTAGCGTCACAGGAACAAATACGCAAAACTTACAGGTCTATGTTTCATTCAAGGGTTTTAAAGGTGTTATGCAAATACAAAACCTAAGTGGTACAAACTTTCCTGTTGGCGAAAACGTAACGTTGGTAGTATTCGGTAAAAAACAAAACAATCAATACGTTTTAGATCAGCAGAATTTTACTATTGCAGCCAATCAGCAAATCATCTTTAATCTTCAGGATGTTTCTGAAAATGATATTCTGAATACACTTGCAGCATTATAAGTAGCTTACTCTCTATTTTTTATAGTGATTTATCAACTCACGAATTGAACTATTGCAGGAATCATAATACACCTGATAAATTTCAGGCTGCAAAGCATGGTAATCGGAATAAGAAAGAAACCAGGTGTTGTCAGGCAGTCTTTTATCCTGCAGATTCCATTCAAACCTTTGATGATTTTTCAGTGGTAACTTCGATATATGTAAAACAATTGATGCGATTTTTTGGTATTTAAGACTTAATTTATCCGGATATGTCAACGAAACAAAATCTACATCTTTATACAATGAGTCTAATTTCGCTACTGAAGTAACTACATATTCTGAAAATATTCTGCTGTCATTACGATAATTAATATAATTTGTCAGAACAATGCTGTCATCTTTAAATTTATATGTCAGAAATTTTTCAGCACCAATCTCTCCAATAAAAGTTGCAAGGTTTTCATTGAACTCAACATTGCCTTTGACATAAAGTGTTGTATGAGTCATTTCATGGATAATCAATTCTGCAAGCGACCCAACATTCTTTCTCATCATTGACGACATTACAGGATCACCAAACCATCCAAGTGTACTCCATGCTGACACTGTTGACAAATCTGCATCAAAGCCCTTTTTCTTCAACAATTGTAATTCATCAACCCCCTTCTGTTTTTGGAAAAAACCTTTATATGATAATGATCCAAGAAATGGAAACTTCCATTTATATGGCTCCATTTTAAATTCAGGAGCAGCTGTGAGAACCCATAATGCAGGCTTCCCTTTTTGATCATAGTAAGTTTCGTAGTTGTTGGTTTCTGCCAATCCTAAAGAATCAACAGCATATTTCTTAATCTCACGGATTAAAATCAGTTTTGCCTTTACTGAATCGGGAGTTAATGGATTCTCTATTACTTCGCCAATGGGTTGTGCGTTGTAAATAATATTTAACTGTCCCTTTAATTGATTAAACCCATAAACCAGCCAATGACGCGTATAAAATCCTAAAATCAATAAAATTAATATGAGTGCCGGAATGAAAACCTTCCTGATCATATGCTAAGAATTGCACTACAAATCAGAAGCAGTATTCGTTCTTTTCAATTAAGCGGGCTGCAATTCTTCTTCTTGCTTCTTTAACATTAAATGCAGGAACCTTAGTGAAACGCTTTAATCCCATAAGTAACATTCTTTGCTCATCTCCTTCTGCAAAGGAATTGATTGCTTCTTTCCCTGCTAAGGCAATTCTGTCTGCTGCATCGTTTACATAAACCCGCATCATGTCAAGCTGAACACTGCAATTTTCTTCACCTTTTAATTTTACAAGTTTCTCCGTCCGCAATAAAATTGACTCTGAAATATAAATTGCAATAGCCATATCTGCAATGTTCATCAGGATTTCCTGTTCCTTTGCAAGTGTCATCATTAATTTTTGCACAGCTGAACCTGCAACTGCCAGTAATGCTTTTTTATAGTTAGCCACAAACTTTTTCTCCTGAGCAAACAATGACATATCAGGCTCACTAAAATCAGGTATAGCCATAAGCTCCTTCTGAATATTCATAGCCGGTGTCATTAAATCAATCTTACCTTTCATGGCACGCTTAAGAATCATATCAACAGTAAGTAGTCTGTTAATCTCATTTGTTCCTTCAAAAATTCTGTTGATGCGTGAATCTCTATATGCCCTATCCATAGGAAAATCTGCACTATAGCCGTAGCCGCCATAAATCTGTACACCTTCATCAGCAACATAATCGAGTGCCTCCGAACCATCAACTTTAAGAATGGCACATTCAACAGCATATTCTTCGGCAGCCTGCAGTAATGCCTGAGAGTACTCAATTCCGTCAGCAAGTTTATGCTTTTCGAGTTCGTCAATCATAAAAGCTGTACGATACAAAGCGCTCTCACAAGCATAAATTCTTATTGCCTGCTGTGCAAGCTTATATCTGATGGCGCCAAATTTTGCAATCGGCAATTTAAACTGCTCACGTGTGTTTGCATAGGAAACAGAATGTGTACTTACATGCTTTGCGCCACCTAATGCAGCTGCACATAACTTCAATCGTCCGATATTTAAAATATTGAAAGCAATAAGATGTCCTTTGCCGATTTCGCCCAAGACATTTTCTACCGGCACTTTACAATCACTGAAAAAAACCTGTCTTGTACTTGAGCCTTTTATTCCCATCTTATGTTCTTCTTCACCAAGCGAAAGTCCGGGATAGGTTTTCTCTACAATAAATCCTGTGAATTTATCTCCGTCAACCTGTGCAAAGACTACAAACACGTTTGCAAAGCCTGCATTGGTAATCCACATTTTTTGTCCGTTAAGAATGTAATGCTTTCCATCAGCAGAAAGAACAGCTTTTGTTTTGGCTGCAAGTGCATCAGAACCGGAACCGGGCTCAGTTAAACAGTAAGATGCTTTCCATTTGCCTGATGCCAATAACGGTAGATATTTTTCTTTTTGTTGTGTATTACCAAAATACATAATAGGCAATGTTCCAATGCCTGTATGTGCTGCCATTGCAACAGAAAATGAATGACCTGCGCCTAAAGTCTCTGTCAGCAATGTACCTGTAATAAAATCTTTTCCAAATCCGCCATACTGTTCAGGAACCGATACACCAAGAAGTCCAAGTTCTCCTGCCTTATCTAATAATGATGGCATAAGTCCTGCTTCCATTGCATCAATACGATCAAGCACAGTATGCACTTCTTGTTTTAAAAAATCGTTGGCTGTTTGCTCAATCATCAAATGCTCTTCGCTAAACTCTTCCGGTATAAAAGTGTTCTCTGCATTTGATTCTTTAATAATAAATTCTCCGCCTTTAACCGATTGGTTCTTTTCCTGAATTGCTGACATAATAAAAGTGGTTTTTTAACGCAATAAAAATAAAAATATTAAACATAAATAACAGCCTCAGGGTTTCAATATTTCTAAAATAACGAAAATTAAATCTATTGAAAAACAAAGAAGTAAAATTAAAATGTAAGAAATATAACTTTTAATGCACTTTTCCGTAAAACTTGCCAAAATCAACTTTTTAGTGGGAGGAAATAAGTCTTTAAATAAAATGTCAGGATTGTGGCTTACGGCTCTGGTGATTATTACTTCACTACATCAATGTCTTGCACAAATACCTGTAGCATCATTTGGAATTAGTCAGTCATCAGGTTGTACACCTCTAACTGTTTCATTTAACAATACAAGTACTAATGCAGCAAGCTATCATTGGGATTTTGGCAATGGCGTGGTTTCTGTTTTGCATAGTCCTGTAATTACTTTTACCACTCCGGGCGATTTCTTTGTTAAACTTATTGCAACAAATGCATCAGGCAGTGACTCTATAATTTCTTCGCAACCTATACATATAGAAAACAAACCTGTTGTACAGTTTTCACTAAATAAATCTACAGCATGTCAGGGTGAAGTTGTAAACTTTACCAATCAAAGTGCAATTTTTGACAGTTGTCAATGGGATTTTGGTGATGGTGTTACTAGTAATCAAACGAATCCAACACATATTTATGCAACAGCCGGAACCTATAATGTTACTTTAGTTCTGTTCCGACTCAATTCAAGCTGCACGCAAACATTGACGAAAAACAATATAGTAGTTATAAAGCCTGTTCCTGTTGTAACAGCTACAGTTGACACATTCAGCACCTGCAACATCAACAAGATATTTCTCTTTCATGCATCCGCTAATACAACATCAACTTACCAATGGAATTTTGGTGATGGAGGAATAGCAACAGGCTTAAATGTGCAACATCAATATTCACAACCCGGAAACTTTCAGGTTGCTGTCACTGCAACTGCTTCTGGTTGCTTTTCTACTGTGAATCTAACATCACCAGTAACAGTACTTAACAATCCTATTCCAGTAATTACTTCAAATATCGCCTCCGGTTGCAATCCTCTGACAGTTGTTCTTTCAACTAATGCTATCGGGACATCTTCCATTCAATGGAGTTTAGGCAATGGTCAGACTTCTACACTATCAACAGTTGGCGTCTTATATAATAATGCAGGAAACTACAATCCATATTTAACAGCAACCTATCCAAACGGCTGTTCTAGTCAGTCTGCACCATTAACTATACATGCATTACAATCACCGGTTTCAACATTCACAACATCAAATACCACAGGATGTAAGCCATTGAATGTTTCATTTCAGACTAATGCTTGTTCCGGTTGCAGTTATCAATGGAATTTTGGTGATGGCAATAGCTCATCCCTATTCAATGGTAATAATACTTACACTCAATCAGGGATATTCTATCCTACATTAACCGTTACAGCTGCAAACGGATGTACTGCTACATCAAATCTTCCATACGGAATTACTGTTAACGGACCTGAGGCCGGCTTTCTTGCAGATAAAGTAACAGGATGTAATCCATTAACGGTAAACTTTGCAAATACCAGTATAGGCTCAACATCGTGGTTATGGAAATTTGGTACAGGTGACACTTCAACAGCAAACAGTCCAACCTATCTCTATCAGAATCAAGGCAGCTTTAATGTTACACTAATTGTCTTTGATGGCAATGGCTGTAAAGACTCATTACGCAAACAAGGTTACATTAACCCAGGACCAAGCGTAAACAACTTCAGTAATCCGCAACCCGTTTCAGGATGTGCACCACTTACGGTTTCATTAAGCGACTCATCAGGTGCAAATTCATGGCTTTGGAATTTTGGTGATGGCAGTACCGGTACAGCACAAAATGTCTCTCACACTTATAACACTCCGGGGACATATACAGTAAGTCTTCAGACACAAAGCAATGGCTCAACATGCTCTCAAACAATCAGCAATTTTGCCACCTACATTGTCGGTGGTGGTATTGCTGATTTTACATACAACCAAACACTTTGTCCGCCTTTTATTGGAACATTTACAGACAGTTCCTTAAATGCAGTTTCATGGCTATGGAATTTTGGTGATGGACAAACATCAACACAACAAAATCCTGTTCACACCTATAATCACACCGGAAGTTATAATGTTTCTTTAACCATAACTTCTGCTAATGGTTGTACATCAACAAAAGTTGAACAATATGCAATGAACTTTTTAAATTTAGGTGCTGCGCCTTCTGCCCATACTTTAGACACCATTCCTCCTCTTGATGTTCAGTTTTCGGCCAACTCAGTAGGTGCTACATCATGGCTATGGACTTTTGGTGATGGCGATTCTTCAACACAGGAGAATCCGATGCACACCTATCAATCAACAGGCCCATTCACAATAAGCTTAACAATTGCCAATGACAGTTGCAGTTACACATACAGTTTTCCCCCTACCAACTTTGGAAGTGGTGGTACATTTTATGATGAAAACCATGATACAACACAATTCACCATGCATTATGATGGCTGTGCACCATTGACCATAAGTTTCAATAACCCCTTTTTAAATGTTGTTGGTTCCCATTGGGATTTTGGTGATGGCAATACGTCATCTCAACAAAATCCAGTACACACCTACAACGTACCAGGCATTTACGATGTTATGCTTATTGCAAACTTATCCAATGCAAGTGTTGACACAATTTATCATTCACAGGCAGTAAAAGTGGCCGGAACCCCTGTTACATTTACAGTAAATTCCGTCAACACCTGTAATGGCTCAAACATTCAGGCTTTACCATCAAACCCAAATTTGCAAAGTTATAATTGGGATTTTGGTGATAATCAAACAAGCACACAGGTTTCACCGGTACATAGTTATGCCAATACCAGCAATTACATTATTTCTTTACAGGCTCAGGATACAAGTGGATGTACAGTCATTCATTCCAAGAGCTTATATGCAAATGCTGATGCCAATGCTATTCTCTCAAATAAAAACAGAGCTTGTGCATCTGACACCATTACCTTTTCAGTTCAAAACACAAATTACGTAAATTATACATGGGACTTTGGCGATGGCACGTCAGCAACCGGTAATCCAATATCACATATTTACTCTGACTCCGGAACTTATTCAGTTCAAGTTGTTATTACGGATATAAATGCTTGCACACAGACAATAAATGCAGTGCAACCAATTAACATAGTAAAACCTGTGGCTGATTTTAGCATCAATATGCTATCTTCATCATGCACTATGGTAAATGTGCAACTAACAAATACTTCTACAGGAAGCACTTCTTATACCTGGGATTTAGGAGATGGGACTATGTCGTCATCAACTGACGTAAACAAATATTACTATTACGGGCCAAATCCACCTTACACTTATGATATTAAACTAACAGCATACAACAATGGATGTTTAAGCACCAAAACCTTAGCTCAGGCAGTAACCATACCAAACTTTGATGTTAAATTCAGTTATACTAGAAGTCAAGGTTGCTTACCAATAACAATTAATGTAACTGATTCAAGCCTTAATGCTGTTTCCTGGAAGTGGTCTTGGGGTGATGGAGACACCACGTTTACACAAGCCTCACAACATACATTTACCACTGTACCACAAGATAAAATAAAACTCTTTGCCAAAGATGTTAATGGCTGTGAAAAAAACTATGAACTAGATAACATTCAACTTCCTGCAGCAGTATTTATGCAGTCAGATACAATAGGATGCAATCCAAAACAAATACAATTTACTGATTCAAGTAAAAATGCATATCAATGGTTATGGAAATTTGGTAATGGATCAACATCTACAGTTCAAAATCCAGGAGTCAATTATAATAGTACCGGCAATTTTACACCTACTTTAATAATTACTGATTCATTTGGATGTAAAGATACCGTTGATGGAAAAACCATTGCAATCACAGAGCCTCAGGCTGATTTTAGTTACACAAAATCTGCAGGTTGTATTCCTGTGATTGTTCAATTTCAAAACGCATCTTCAGGTGCAACAAACTATTTGTGGAATTTTGGTGATGGAAGCACATCAACACTCCAGAATCCAAACCATATTTATACAACTGTTGGAAACTATCAGGTAACACTTACAGTAACTGATGCATCGGGTTGCAGTAACACAAAAACTTTGACCAATGCTTTACACATACCTGGGCCATTAGCCTCTTTCTCACTTTCCAACAATTATGGCTGCCAACCATTAACTATCAGCCTTAACGACTCTTCGCAGAATGCACTAAGTCATTTTTGGAGTTTTGGAGATGGAGATACCTCAGTGAATGCTTCACCAACTCACACTTTTACAACAGCAGGCTCCTACTTAGTGACACTCATTGTTAAAGATGCGAATGGATGCCAATCGGTATTTACACATCCGGATACAATTAAAGTTTACAATAAACCGGTTGCAGCATTTTCAGTCAGCGACTCTTCAATTTGTGTAGGCTCTTCAATTTCTTTGCTCAATCTATCACAATCATCAAGTAGCTATAAATGGCAATTAGGCGATGGCAGTACGTCACAGCATTACAATGTTAATCATCCATATCAGACTCCGGGACAATTTAGTATTACATTAGTTGCATCTAATGGCTACTGTTCGGATACAGCGAACAGCATCAATGCCGTTACCGTAATTCCATTTCCAATAGCTGAGTTTGGAGGTTCGCCATTGATTGGCTGCATACCACTCTCTTCAAGCATGGTTAATATAAGCACATCACTACAAAATCCGGTTTTTATGTGGGATGGTGGCAATGGGCTTACTTCATCAGCATTCAATCCGCAGTTTAACTATCAAAATGCAGGATATTACTCAGTGACATTAAAAGTAACTAATGAAGGACTTTGCAGTGATAGTATTACTAAACTCAACTTCATTGCTGCACAAAACAATCAACCTATTACGCCTTCAGAAATAAGCTACATAACTGTACTCGATAGTAATGCAATCAGAATATCATGGCAACCCTCATCAGCTACCAATCTGAATAGATTTGAATTATACAGATCAACTGACAATAAAAATTACAACCTGATTTACACAGATTCAAATTCAAACAACAGCACATTGAATCAGCAATTAGCCTATATTGACAACAATGTAACAACCAATCAGAATCGCTATTATTACAAAATTCTGACTATCAACAACTGTAATAATTCATATCCATTGGATAGTTCAAGAGCCCATGCTTCAATACTCTTGACAACAGCACCAGACACCATGTCAAATACACTTTCCTGGTTACCTTATATTGGTGCGCCAATTTCACAATATTCTATTTACCGCAGTATTGATGGATTGAATTATGACCTGATAGATGCAATTGCAGGGACAGAAGATTTTTATATTGACTCTACAGCATATTGCCCGCAGGAATACAGTTATAAAATAGAAGCGCAATTAGACGGCAGCATATACACTTCCGAAAGTAATAATGATGCATCTGTGCCAACAAGTCTTGTAAATCAAATAACCACATCAGTCATACGATCAACAGTGATTGACAACAACAGCATTTTAACAGAATGGTATGAAGGCACACCATTTCCTGAGTTGGTTTACTATTATTTAATTTACAAATCGTCAGATAAAAATCCAGGCAATTTTATTTTGATTGACTCAGTAAACAACAGCACAAAATACTACCTTGACAGAGATGTTGATGTCAACACTTTCACCTATCAATACAAAATTGAAGTTGAAAATATCTGCCAGCAACGAACAGGCCTGACAGATTTATCAGGAAACATTCTTCTTCAAGGTAAATTAGACGACATGAACAACAGTAGACTTGAATGGACGCCTTATAAAGGCTGGAAAGAAGGTGTTGAACGCTATGAAATACAAAAACAAGACGAAAACGGAAATTGGAAAACCATAAAATCCGTAGATGGTAATACCCATCACATGGAAGAAGAATAATTTTCAGAAGTTCAAACAAAATTCTGCAACCTTTTTCTCGCATTTGCATATAAACACTATAAACAATCGGCATGCAGAATAAAAAAATACTCATAACAGGATATAGCCAATGCGGCAAAAGTTCTATTGTGAACCGATTGGTGAATAACAGATTTCATCACTCCTATTCAGAAGACAATCAATTATGTATTGCAAGAAAGGAATTGGCAATAAACAAAAGAAAAGTCAATCTTGTAATCTGGACAGCACCCGGAAGTGTGTCGAATCTAAAATCATTCAAGTCATATTACCTTGGAACAGATGCCTTGATACATGTAGTTGATGTAAACAAACCATCAACATTTTCAGATCTTGATGCATGGATTAGTCACTATCAAAAATTTCTTCCCGGAACGCCTGTTTATTTAACCTGTAACAAAATTGAATCAAATATAAATCTTGACTGTAGCGATTTCTTTACTCAGTTCGACTGTTACAGAACCTTTTTTACATCAGCAAAAAACAATTTCATGATTACTGAAATGTTTCAAACGATAGCTGCTGATTTACTGAGCGAACCCTTCTATCAAAAAATCAAAATCTACTGATATGAAAAACGTTCACAGCAAAAGCCAGATTATAATTTTTGATAACTATGGCAACATTCTTAAAAGCTGTGACACAATTTTTCAGGCAAGTGATTTGATAGGCAAAAACATTATGAAACAATTTCCTCTGCTGAATTGCTATGAACCTGAAATCAGAAATCTTGCAAAAGGCAATGAACCGTTTTTTGTTCCTTGCATAGCATTCTCATTTGCTAACTTCAAAAGTATTTGTGACTTTGTTTTTGTTAGGCATGAAGAAATGAATGAAATAACCATATCATGGATGATTTCAGACAATTATGTTCATTTTAAAGAAAGGTTGAACAAACCGATCAATCTTCCTCAAAATAGAACTAAACCAATGGTCACAGAATTTGTCAACCGTTGGCATAGAAAATAGGTAGCATTTAGGCCTCAATTAATTCTTTCTTTTCCAGATAATATAAAAAAGTCTTTACAACTTTGAAGCCTGCATCTTGCAATACTTCTTTGTAATTAGCTATCTGATGAACGTGATCAGCTTCAATTGCGCCTGTTTTGTAATCAACAACTATAGCCTTATCCCCTTCAAGCATAAGCCTGTCCGGTCTTAAAATATTTCCTTCTGCATCTGCCATTTCATGTTCATTATAAATTTGATAGTATGGGCTAACCCATTTCTTTTCAGAGAGAAATTTGCAGGTAGCCTTAACTCCATTCAACAACTCATTCTTTTCTTCATCAGGTATCTGAAGGTTACTTAAATGATTTTCTATTTTTTCAAGATCAGCTTCACTGCGAAAATCAGCCAGCAACTCATGTACTTTAATTCCAATGAGTCGGCTTTTACTTTGTTCAGCAAATTTTTTAATTTTGAATCCGGTGCTTATCCTGTTTTCTCTTGCATAATAATTTATCAGTTCCTTATGAGTAAAACTATCAGGCACGTCTGCTGCCTTCTTTCGCTTATGTATATATTTAGAATCAACTCCCAAGGTGAAAACAGTATCACTTGCTTTTGTCAAAACTGAGTTAACAGTATCAGCATTAATTATTGCCGACTTAATTAATGTATTGACTTTACTAATACCGTCCTCACTTTCTTTTCCACTATCCGAAATCAGAATAAATAATTTATCTTCTGCCCTGGTACATGCAACATAAAGTGTATTTATTTCTTCTAATACCTTTCCTCTGTTTTCAAGAATATAAGCCTCTCTAAAATAAGTATTTAATAACTTTTTTGAAGGCAAGACAGGAAATGCACCTAATTTGTCGAACGGTGAAACATCACTTCTTATCCATATCAAACCTTTACTACTATTTAAATCCCAATCTGCATATGGAATGATTACTATGGGGAACTGTAATCCTTTAGACTTATGAATAGTGATAATGGTAAGAGCATTTTCATCAGCAGGAACCTGCACTGAAATTTTATTTTGATTGGACTCCACATCCCACCAATCAAGAAACTCAGCAACAGTATTAATCCCTTTATTTGATTTTTGAAAAATCAAATCTTCAAAACATTGCAGGTATGCATCAGGTTGCTTATTTAATCCGAATTTATTTATTACCTGTGTACAAAATTCTGTTAGCGAATAAAGCTTACTATGCTTTACATACTTTTCAATACAAGTTTCAATTACCTTAGTTTCCATTTGCAGATGTTTTGACACAAAATACAAAATAGACTTCTCTGCTACCTGATTTTCATTATCAGCATTGAGTCTAAGACAATTTATCAGAAACCTGATTTGCGG
The DNA here is from genome assembly GCA_002455375.1 of Bacteroidetes bacterium UBA6661. Taxonomy (GTDB): domain Bacteria; phylum Bacteroidota; class Bacteroidia; order AKYH767-A; family OLB10; genus OLB10. The sequence goes on along the minus strand of DKKR01000087.1, from coordinate 4,939 downwards.
TGCATGGCAAATCAATAGTGAATCGCGTGAATTAATATTCTTGTAACCATTCAAAACTAAAAAGTCTGCCAACTTGTTTCCATTTATATTACTTCTGACAAGCAATGCAATATCTCCAGGCTTATATCCTTTTTCAATCTGGCTTTGTATGTAACTTAGCGTATGTGATGCAATCACCTTATCGGCAGCACTAAAATATTCAGGATAATGTAACTCAGAATACGATTCATCTTTTGTGAATAGTTCAATAGATACAAAACCCCTTTCATCACTACGCTTTGCAATTTGATGTACTGTATTTTCCTGATATGCTGCCTTCAGCAATTGTGATTGTTGTGAGTCAGTAGAAATGATTTCACTTATTGCGCTAAAAAAAATATTATTAAACTCAACTACGGATACAGATGAACGAAAATTAGAATCTAACCGAAATACATCTGTACTATTTGCATGATTCTTTAGCGTGCTTTCCACTTCATTCAAAAGAAGATTCATATCTCCTCCCCGCCAACGATAAATTGATTGCTTACCATCACCAACAGTAAGAACCTGATGTTGTTCCGCCAAACTATTAATTAGCAATGGCAACAAATTTTTCCAATGCACTTGTGACGTATCCTGAAACTCATCAATCAAAAAATTTCTGTACTTGTTGCCAGCCTTATCATAAATAAATGGTGTGTCATTGTCCCCGATAATTGAGTTCAATATTTTACCCACATCACTCATGAGCAGCATCTGATGATCCTTGCGATAAACTTTTAACTGCCGAAACAGATATTTAAGAATTACGGCCTGGTAAATATTTGTTGTAACAACTTCAGCAGACAATAGTTGTTCAACGCTTTCTACATAACAGTCAACTATTTGCCTTACTATGCCCAACAATTCGCTATTCAGGTTCTGATCTTGTTTAAGAAAATCATGAGCTTTATCTGCAAACACATTTTTACGATCAAGAATCTGCCATGTCCGCAGATTGATAGTATTATCTTTAGGATGTTCCTTTGCGGCTATTTTTTTTATTAAAGAATAAAATCCTTTTTCACCAAAGTAAAAATCTTTTGACTCTGCTCCTACTGAATTTGCTATCTCTAAGAATTTTTTTGCCATTCCTGACATTTTATTCCAGATAGCTGCATGCAAACCCCTTACTTCATTAATCACCGATGTGTCGGCAAGTACATCTGTTTCAAATTTAACTCTAATGTGATCCTTAAAAACTTCTTTAGCAATGGTCTTCAGTTCACCCTGCATATTCCAACCCTTATTGCTATCCACTCTGTGCATTGCAAAATCAATAAGCCAATTGGTAATATCAACATCTGTTCCGGCAGCATGCAAAATATTCTGAACCATAAAGTCTATGGCAGGTTCTGTATTTAAATCAATTTCATATCTGCCAGGCAGTCTCGATTCATATGCAATGGAACGGGTGATGTTCAGAAAAAAACTATCAATAGTACTAATGGAAATATCAGTATAATGATGTATAGCATAACTTAAAACCTTTGCTGCTGCTTGTTCTATATTAAAGGATGTTCCAAGTGATGAAGCTAAATCTGATTTCAGTTTTTCATTCCGACCGGTAGCCAGTTGCCATAAAGCAAGGATGAGTCTTTCTTTCATCTCACCGGTTGCAGCATTGGTAAACGTAACGGCAAGCGTTCCTTTTAAAGCAGCAGGTGATTTTAAAACAAGCAACAAATACTCTTTAACAAGTGTGTATGTTTTACCCGACCCTGCTGACGATTGATATATTTTCAGATTTCCCAAAATACTTTTTATGAGTTTTCAAATTTAAGAATTTGGGATGATTTTTATGATGTAATCAAAATGATTGAATTACATTCAAAATTAAATGTTATCAAATGAGAGAAAAAATAAATTGAATGATTAGTAATTTAAAAACAACATCAACGCAAATTAACCGGTTGAATCAGCTATAGGAAACATAATTTTCAAATGAATAAAACCGGTATTCAATAAGAACAAATTCAATTCTTATTCTTTAAAGCCTGACTTAATAAGTGTTTGTGAATAGGCACGCACCATTGTTTTATCTAACCTGTTTTCAAGTTCATATTCTTTGGCAACCGCTTCGTTATGGATTCTTAACTCTTCGCCCAATGGGAACAATGCATTGATTGATGCACGCAGGCTGTTTCTTTTTTCTACAAATTCTTTTGCAAGCAGCTCCAAATCAATTGAAGATTCATTATTTGACTTTACAGATTGTCTAACTGCCGCAAGGCGTGATTGTGGATATTCTTCTTTGTATTGCGTCACATCCCACATTAGCATTTGTGAAGTGTAGTGGTCGCTGAGTTTGAATTTTAATCTAGAATAAAAATAAGCTTCATAGGAACGCACTGCATGGTCATCAGCTTTAAGCATAAGTTTCAGACGCTCAACTCCGGTTTTGCCGTAAGGTATAAAAGTTTTATTCAATGAATCGTTTAATGAAGCTAATGCCATCACATTTACCTTTTCCTTGATAAGTGGTGCTCTGTTGTTTACAAAAACCTGAAACGCTTGTCCTCCGGTCAGCTTTGCTATCTCTTCCCATCCCGGCAATTCACGCTGACGCATTTGTTTGTCATTTTTAATACAATAAACTGTATGAATTTCAATATTATTTTTCACTGCTGTTTCACACTGAGCCCTGAAATCAAACCTTCCAAGGTTGACATAACCATTACCCATTACAAACATCATTTTAACAGCATCAGGTTTCTCACTCCAGGACATATCGTTAACTCCTGAACCTATAGCTGCACCCACAAACTGAATTCCGTTCTCTACATAAGGTTGTATGTCGAACATTTTTTGTGAAAGTGCATCATAGTCATCTGTTAAATCAGAAATGACTTTTATGTACCCACTGCCATCATGAAAGGAATATCTTGAAAAACCAATCAACCCTATTCTAATCACAGGTTTGGGAGTAAACATCTGCCATTGATTGATAATATCCCACATTTTGTCTCTAAAATTATCAAGCAAGCCGTTGGTACTACCGCTAAGGTCCATACAAATTACCACATCAACCTGACGAGGCTTTGTACTTGTATTGTTAATTTGTTGTGATTGACCATCAGCCGAAACGAAAATCAGCAGTATTGTTAAAATACTAAAGCTAATGATGGATTTTAAAGAGTTCATTGTGTATGATGTTGTTCCTTTTGTACGGAAATTATGCATTAAAGTTATATTCATTTAAAAACTAAAATCGAAGAAAAATCGGTAGTTATTACATTGTTTTTTTACCAAATTCATAATCATATAAGCGGATTTTTCTATTTTTGGCTCGAGAACTTTAAAATTCATGCACCGCTTTTACCTATTTATGGAAATAAGCCAGAAATCTTTTTGTAAAAACCTGAAAACCAACATATTCAGATTTTATTATTTAAGTTTATTCCTCCTGTTATTGTTGTCGGGTGCAACTGAGGGCTTTGCGCAACCTGTACTTTCTGCTTCATTTTCAAACTATAACGGTTACAACATCAGTTGCAATGGCTTTAGTGATGGTCAAATTGATTTGACAGTTAATGGTAGCGGCCCTTTTAATATTCAATGGAGCAATGGTGCAACAACAGAAGATATTAGCGGATTAACAGCAGGAACTTATACTGTAACTGTTGTTGATGTTGCCAACGATACAACAATTGAAACTTATTCTCTTACTGAACCTGATGCTATTACAAGAAGTGCAGTTTCAATTCAGGACGTAACATGTTTTGGGTTAAATAATGGAAGCATTAATATTTCAGTTGCAGGCGGTGTCCCAAACTATAGTTTTCAATGGTCAAATAGCAGCTCGAATGAAGATATATCAAGTTTGATTGCCGGAGTTTATACTTTGACAATTACAGATTTGAATAATTGTACTTCAGTTTTTGCCAATGATACCGTTCATGAGCCTGATGAAATAAAAATTACAGCAACAATTACGAATACTTCTTGTGGATTGATTAACGGAATGATTGATGCCTCAATTTCTGGAGGCATTTCACCTTATGGATATTTATGGTCCAATTCAAACACAACAGAAGATCTTAACATTCTTTCATCAGGCGTTTATACACTAACAGTTACTGATCAGAATTTATGTACAAAGGTTGATAGTTTTACTGTTGGTGCAAGTACTCAACCGTCTGTAGTGCTCGACTCTGCATTTAATGTTACATGTTTTGGGCAAAGTACTGGAAGTATTTATGTTCATGTAAATGATGCCAATGGCCCTGTTACCTATTTGTGGAGTAATGCTGCTACCACTCAGGACATCGTTAACATTGCTGCAGGAACTTATACCGTGACTGTTACTGATTCTTCCGGTTGTACAGCTACTAAAACGCAAGCCATCACACAACCAACTGACATCGCCATTACTTTAACGCCACACAA
>DKKR01000087.1:334-494 GCA_002455375.1 Bacteroidetes bacterium UBA6661 | reverse complement strand
ACTGTTGACTCTGTAAAAAATGCGCGTTGTTTTGGTCAGGCAAATGGTGCAGTTTATATTTCTGTTTCAGGAAACAATGGCCCTGTTACCTATTTGTGGAGTAATGCTGCTACCACTCAGGATATTGTTAACATTGCTGCAGGAACTTATACTGTTACTG
>DKKR01000087.1:0-203 GCA_002455375.1 Bacteroidetes bacterium UBA6661 | reverse complement strand
CTGTAAAAAATGCACGTTGCTTTGGTCAGGCTAATGGCGCAGTTTATATTTCTGTTACAGGAAACAATGGCCCTGTTACCTATTTATGGAGCAATGCTGCAACCACTCAGGATATCGTTAACATTGTTGCAGGAACTTATACTGTTACTGTTACTGATTCTTCCGGTTGTACAGCTACTAAAACTCAAGCTATCACACAACCA
>DKKR01000040.1 GCA_002455375.1 Bacteroidetes bacterium UBA6661 | reverse complement strand
ACCACTAAGCGTACGGGTCGCATACTTGGCGGTTCACAGATAGATGGGTTTAGTGTCGTGTAAACATCCAACAAACTTTCGTATCTGTATTATCCTGAAATAAGTTGACAGAAATGTTAACTTTATTTCGTACAAAAAATGAGTCAAAATAAAAGGCCAAAAGCGTGTTTTCTACCCCACTTCCTTACATCTCTGTAACAGCATTTACTGAAATCCGTATATTTGAGCTGTGAAAATCAAAAATTACATAGCAAGACTTTTAGTAGTGTATATACTTGCACTACTTTTTATGCCATGTAGCGACAACTGTGGTACAAAGCAACACCAGACCTCATCTACTTACGGTGCAGCACAAGACCACCATCAGGAAGAAAATGATCAATGCAGCCCCTTTTGCTTTTGCACCTGTTGTGCAACTTCAATTACGATAGTTGCTTTTCCGAATTTGAATATCGTTCTTCAACAGACCATTGAGAAATCTTCTACCCTAACTCCTACTTTTGTTTCGGAAGTAAATTCTTCCATCTGGCAGCCACCAAAAATCAGTTAATGAATTAGTGAAGTTCCACAAAAGCGGAACAAAAACCGGCTACGGTGCTAAAGCATCGCAACCGTTCATGTTTTCATTCATTTAACGGATATAAAAATGTTAGACAAAATTATTGCGTTCAGCATAAAGAATAAATTCATCATTGCCTTGATGACTCTTGCACTCATTGCCTGGGGTGTGTGGAGTGCAAACAAACTGCCTATTGATGCAGTGCCCGACATTACCAACAACCAAGTGCAAATTATTACAGTTTGCCCCACCCTTGCAGGGCAAGAGGTTGAACAGCTGGTCACCTATCCCATTGAGCAAAGCATTGCCAACCTTCCCGATTTGGAGGAACTGCGAAGCATTTCCCGCTTCGGACTTTCGGTAATTACCGTTGTGTTCAAAGACAAAGTTGACATCTATTTTGCGCGGCAACTCATCAATGAGAAACTGAAAGAAGCAGAAGAAAAAATTCCCAATAGAGTTGGCAAGCCCGAGTTAGCACCTGTCAGCACGGGTTTGGGCGAAGTTTATCAATACATCATTCACCCGAAAAAAGGAAGCGAAGAAAAATATTCTGCAATGGACTTGCGTACCATGCAGGACTGGATTGTTGCCCGACAACTTTACGGAACTCCCGGTATAGCAGAAGTAAATTCCTTTGGCGGACAACTCAAACAGTATGAAGTGGCAGTTAATCCCAACAGGTTGCTGGCGATGAACATTACCATTCCCGAAATATTTTTGGCACTTGAAAAAAATAATGAGAACACAGGCGGTGCATACATTGACAAAAAACCTAATGCCTATTTCATTCGTGGTGTTGGTTTGATTGGCTCGTTTGACGACATCAAAAACATTGTAGTGAAAACAAACCCCAATGGCATTCCTATTTTAATTAAAGATGTTGCAGAAGTCCGTTTTGGCAGTGCCATGCGTTACGGAGCAATGACCTACAACGGTGAAAAAGATGTAGTGGGTGGCGTGGTGATGATGCTCAAAGGCTACAACAGCGCAGAAGTTGTAAAGAGCATTAAAGGAAAAATGCAAAACATTCAGAAATCATTGCCCGATGATGTAGTGATTGAACCCTTCCTTGATCGAACCGATTTAGTGAACCGTGCAATAGGAACAGTAGAAAAAAATTTATTGGAAGGTGCACTCATTGTCATTTTTGTTTTGGTACTCTTTCTCGGAAATCTTCGTGCAGGGTTGATAGTGGCAAGTGCAATTCCATTGTCAATGCTATTTGCATTGGGGATGATGAATGTATTTGGCGTTTCGGCAAACCTCATGAGTTTAGGCGCAATTGATTTTGGTTTGATTGTGGACGGGGCTGTAATAATTGTGGAAGCGGTTTTTCACCGCATTACGTACAAACAGCTTTCAATTGACGGAAATAAACTTTCTCAAAAGCAAATGGATGAAACAGTTTTTGAAAGTTCAAAGCGAATGATGAGCAGTGCATCTTTCGGACAAATAATTATCCTGATTGTTTATCTGCCTCTGCTTTCACTTATCGGTATTGAAGGCAAAATGTTCAGACCAATGGCGCAGACAGTTTCATTCGCCATACTTGGCGCATTCATTCTTTCACTCACTTACATTCCTATGGCCTCTGCTTTGCTGTTAAGCAAAAAAACGTCTCACAGTAAAAACATTTCAGACCGCATGATGGATTTCTTTGAACGTATCTACTCACCGCTACTGGAAAAATCCATTCGCTGGAAACGAACGGTTGTAGTAGCAACCATTTTTGTTTTTGCAGTTTCTGTTTTCATCTTTTCAAAATTAGGTAGTGAGTTCATTCCAACTTTAAAGGAAGGAGATTTTGCTTTTCACTGCATACTTCCACAGGGAACTTCGCTTACGCAAAGTGTGGAAACCTCAATGCAGGCATCAAGGATTGTAAAGCAATTTAACGAGGTAAAAATGGTAGTCGGTAAAACAGGAAGTGCAGAAGTGCCCACCGACCCAATGCCACCCGAAGTCACAGACATTATAATAATTCTGAAACCACAAAGCGAATGGAAAGAACAAAAATCGTATGACGAATTAGCCGAAGAAATAGAGCATAAACTTTCAGTCATGCCCGGAGTGTTTTTTGAAAAAAGCCAGCCCATACAAATGCGATTTAACGAACTCATGACAGGCATCCGTCAGGATGTGGCTATAAAGATTTTTGGCGAGAACATGGATACACTGCTGAATTATGCAAACAAAGTTTCTGCTGTAGTACAGAATGTAGAAGGTGCAACAGAACCAAGTGTTGAAAGAGTTGAAGGGCTTCCGCAAATTACCATTCGCTACAACCGGGCTCAGATTGCAAACTACGCTTTAAACATTGAAGACATCAACCACATTGTAAGCACTGCCTTTGCCGGAGGCACGGCAGGTATAGTGTATGAAAATGAAAGACAGTTTGACTTAGTTGTACGCCTCGATTCATTGCACCGCACCGACATTGATGATCTAGACCACCTCTATATTCCCACAACAAACGGAACACAAATTCCATTGTCGCAAGTGGCAGAAATAAAAATGGAATTAGGCCCTGCACAAATCAGCCGTGAAGATGGTAAGCGCAGAATTGTAATAGGCTTCAACATAAAAGACAGAGATGTTTCAAGTGTCGTAGAGGACATTGAAAAACAACTGACCGAAAAAGTAAAACTACCCGAGGGATACTATTACACTTACGGAGGAACATTTGAAAATCTTCAAGCTGCTTCACAACGATTGATGATTGCATTACCTGTTGCCCTTATGTTGATTTTTATTTTGCTCTTCTTCACATTTAAGTCAGTAAAGCAAGCAACACTAATTTACACAGCCATTCCAATGAGTGCCATAGGAGGCGTGTTTGCATTGCTGATTCGTGATATGCCATTCAGTATTTCCGCTGGTGTGGGTTTCATTGCATTGTTCGGAGTTGCCGTACTGAATGGAATTGTTCTTGTAAGCACTTTCAACCAATTAGAAAAAGAAGGAATCACCGATATCATACAACGGATAAAAGAAGGAACAAAAATCCGCTTGAGGCCCGTATTAATGACAGCAACTGTTGCTTCACTTGGATTTTTGCCAATGGCTCTTTCACACGGTGCAGGTGCAGAAGTACAAAAGCCGCTCGCAACAGTAGTAATCGGTGGACTAATTACTGCAACATTTCTGACACTTTTTGTCTTGCCCCTACTCTACATTTTGTTTTCCGGAAGAAAAAACAATAAGCAATCAACAAAGAGCAATCGGCAAATACTTACAACACTTTTCTTTTTACTCATTGCAATTTGTTTATTGCCTCTCGGCTCCAGCGCACAAACATCAATCACACTTGAACAAGCGGTTTCACTGGCACTCAAAAACAATCTGCAAAATCAATCACAACAACTCAATGTTCAATCTTCGATTGCGTTGAAGAAATCTGTTTTTGAATTACCTAAAACTGAAATTAATTTTCAATACGGGCAATACAACAGCTTTCAGAAAGACAATGGTTTCAGTATTCAGCAAACCATTCCCTTTCCTTCCTACTACTCAGCAAAATCAAAATTGTATAAAGCCGATATGCAGGGCAGGCAATTTTTGCAACAGGCAACAGCTAACGAAATAACGGCACGGGTGAAAATGTATTTCTGTCAGTTGTTATATTTACAGCAAACAAAAACGGAGTTGCAAAAGTTGGATAGTTTATATTTCCATTTTGTGAAAGCCGCAACACTTCGCTACACCACAGGTGAAACAAACTTGCTGGAGAAAACCACAGCCGAAACCAAACGAGGTGAGTTGCAATTTATGCTTTCGCAAAACGAAACCGACATTGCTGCTGCTTACGCTTCGCTGAAAATGTTGTTGAACACAAAAGAAAATTTCACTGTCAGCATTAGCGAAAACTTTCAGCCACTTTCACTCATTGCATCATTTGATACTTCTCTGATTGCCAACAATCCCTCATTAAAATTGATGTATCAGCAGGCACTCATTGCAGAGCATGACAAAAAAGTGGAAACTGCTCTAACACTCCCCGATTTTAAAGTTGGCTACATGAATCAGAGCATAATCGGTTTTCAGAATGTAAACGGAACAGATGTCTATTATGACAATAACCACCGCTTCACAGGTTTTAATGTTGGTTTAACAGTGCCGTTAACTTTCCTGAGTAACACTCAAAAAGTAAAATCGCTTTCGTACAAACAACAAGCTTTGCAGAAAGAAGCTGACAACAGCAAAATGCTTTTGCAAACACAACTGCAAAATGCTTTTGCAGAATACAATCAGCATTTGCTGCAATACAATTATTACAAGTCAACCGCATTGCCCAATGCAGAAACAATTATCAGCACGGCAACACTTTCATTCAACAATGGAGAAATAAACTATCTGGAGTATGCAGCCGCTTTGCAGAATGCAACAACAATCAAAACAAGTTATCTGCAAAGCATAAACGAAGTAAATCAGTCAGTCATAAATATCAATTTCTTAATAAATCAATAAACAATTTGCAATAGGCTATTTGCAATAAACTCAAACTAAAATGGCAACATACAATTTCAAAGACACCGCAGTTTACAAGAAAGCGTTTTCTCTTTCAATGGATATTTTTGAAGCCAGTAAATCATTTCCAAAAGAAGAAACTTATTCTCTTACAGACCAGATTAGGAGAAGTTCAAGAAGTGTTTGTGCAAATCTTGCAGAAGCAAATCGTAAGAAAAGATACCCTGCTAATTTCATTTCAAAACTTACCGATTGCGATGCTGAGAATTCCGAAACAGGCGTATGGCTTGACTTCGCCTTAGATTGCAAATACATCACGCAGGTGATTTATAAAACACTGGTTGCAAAAAACGAAGAAGTAGGAAAGCTTTTGAATCACATGCTTAACAATCCCGATAAATATTGAAATCAATATGCAATAAGCGATAAGCAAGTTGCAGGGAAAATTAAACAACATTTTATAACAAAATCAAAAATGAAATATCAAATAAATAAATCATCAAGAACTGCAAATTGCACATTGCCCATTGCTTTTTGCCTATTGCTTATTGCCTCTTGCCTATTTTTGTCTTCCTGTGGAAGCAAAAACAATACAACAGCACATGAAGGCGAAGAACATCATGACGAACATGAGCACAATTTAACGACCACACTAACTGCCGAACAAATGAAATCTATCGGCATTGCGTTGGGAACATTAGAAAAAAAACAACTAACTGCTTCACTCAAAGCAAATGGTATTTTAAAAGTGCCTAATCAAAACCGTGCAAATGCTACTGCATCACTTGGCGGAACGGTAAAAAATATCTTGGTGCAGACTGGTGCAAGCGTCATCAAAGGGCAAACCATTGCAACCATCATCAACAACTCTTTCATCACCTTGCAGGAAGATTATTTAAGTACAGCAGCAAAAGCCGAATTGGCAAAAGCGGAATATGACAGGCAGAAAATTTTAAAAGAAGGAAATGCAGCATCGCAAAAGACATTTCAGCAAGCCGAAGCCGAATTGAAATCTCTGCAAGCAAAACAATCAAGCTTACAAAAACAGTTGGAGCTGATTGGTATCAGCACTCAAGCACTCACAGCCGACAATATTCAAAGCACCGTCAGCATTACAAGCCCCATCAATGGATCAGTCAGCAATGTGATGGTCAACATAGGAACTTATGTTGAAGCCAACAATCCTATTGCCGAAATAGTTGACAACAGTCAGTTACATTTGGATTTGTATGTATATGAAAAAGATTTAAGTAAACTCAAAGAAGGTCAAATAATCCATTTCACACTGACCAACAACCCCGGCAAAGAATATGATGCAAAGATTTACGCCATTTCAAACACCTTTGAAGAAAATACAAAAGCCGTTGCAATTCATGCAAAGGTGGAAGGCAACAAGCAGGGATTGATTGACGGCATGAGTATCACCGCCATTGTGAGTTTGGAAAATGCCATGTTGGATGCTGTACCTACCGATGCAATTGTCAGTTCACAAAATCAAGACTACATTATCATTGTGCAAAATCAGGAGAGCAAACCTAACACATCAGGCGAAACAACTTTTGAAAAAATTCCTGTCAAGAAAGGAACAACTGATGTGGGCTACAGTGAAATTACTTTACTCAAAGACATTCCAGCAAACAGCAAAGTAGTTGTCAACGGAGCATTTTTCATCCTTGCAAAAATGACAAACACTGGCGAACATGAACATTAAAATCACTTTCGGGTCATTCCTCTTCACTTCACCTTTAGGTTTGTACCGACAAATTTTAATAATGGCATCTGTCAGAAAAATACTCAAATAACAAGGGTGAACTATCATCGCACATAGGTTTCAAGACAGCATCAAAAAGGAAAGTCAACAACACTATAGAGAAAGAAGAGTGGCTCATATAATAAAGTATTGCCAAATGTGTTACGGAAATGCTTCGATTGGACCTTTAAACTTAGACCTAAGCTATAGCGCAACAACGGTCAAGTTTTAAACAAACATTGTTTTGTCTAAGACTTAGTAAACTTTTTACATGATGTATTATGTTCATCATCGTATATTTTCAACAAATATATACCTGAAGAAAGCATTGACACATTCAAACTGTATTCATCATTAGACAAATTAGGTTTATCTGTATTGAAAATCAATCTGCCATCTGCTGAAAAAATTTGGAAAGAGGAAATTACTTTGCCTGATGTAATTGTCATCATATCAAAAACCGGATTAGGAAAAATATTGAATACATTTTTACTATCAGGAATTAATAAACCTGTAGTTGTCACTGTAATTGCTTTTGTAATAGTATCTGAAAAACTACAAACAGAATCAGATGCAATCAATGTAACTTGAAATGTTCCGGGCGATGAATAAGTATGTGCAGGATTCATCTGTCCACTACTATTGCCATCACCAAATGACCAATTATAGTTAGTTGCATTTTGCGAACTGTTAAAGAAGCTAACTGTATTGCTAAGTATAGAAAAATTATAGTCAGCAATCAATGCATCATACTGAATCCAAAAACTTAAGCTATCAAATGCTACTTCTTTAGCAACTGTTTTAATTGTGGAAGCATCTGCTGTGTTAACTGTATAATTATATGTTGCCAACTGTGGATTTTTCCCAAACATAACAGCGTAAAAACTGCATGCAGCAGCAAATGATCCATTATTGTTTGGATGACTGCCATCACTTGCATAAAGATTCAATGTTGGAAAATCTGATCTGATTTTACGCCAGACTTTAGCTACGGGTGAAATAGCTGCATGGTTATCCTGTGCCATGATGGTATATCTTAACTGTAACAAACTGTCCATTCCAAGATAAGTACATAGTGGTGGAAAAAACTGGCAATTGGCAGCATCACCATTTTGCCTTCCCCAGGTCATGTAAAAAAGTGTAGTTGCACAAGGGCTACTTGCTTTTATCATACTGTCTAAAGCTGCTGCATAAGGATAAACCTGTGTGGCTACATCATTATCCGGAAATGATGGAAGCTGACTTTGCTCCTGAAGAATAACGTAGTCCCAATTTCCGGCTTGAATTAAGCTGATAGTGGTTGCATTGGTAGTATGCATTTGAAATGTATATCCACCGGGTGCATTCTTACTATATATCAGTGTGTCACCGGTAGAAAGCGCAATTTGTTTCACTATCTCAGGCATGTTATTTACATCAGTATAACTGTTGCCAATAAATAATGCTCTCACAGTTTTTCCTTCAACAGCAAGCACAGAAAATAAGAAAACTAAAATTAAACTTGAAAATATTCTCATGGAATAAGTAGCATTAAAGGTCAAAGTCACCTGCAGCTTCCGGTTGATATATAATTTCATCAATGCGAATTCTTGTTAATCCTGCAGGGACAATCCATTCCACTTCATCACTAACTTTATAACCAATGAGCGCTGTAGCAATGGGTGAAAAAATAGAAATTTTATTCTCCTTAATATTTGCTTGCTCAGGATACACTATTTGAAACTGAATGTTTTTGTCATTATTCAAAAAACTCAATTTCACAATAGAGTTCATAGTAACCACATTAGAAGGTATTGCTTCCGGCTCAACAATTTTAGCTGCATCCAATTCCTGCAATAACTTTTCTGCTTCTGTATTGGTGATTGACTTGAATTGCTTTGCATCACTTATTGATTTTTTAATGCGGGCATAATCCAAACGATTAATTATCAGCTTACTCATAAATTTTGAAATATAAAATTAAGGTGCAAAGATAAGGTATTCCAAAATATTGGATTCTGATAAAGACTGAAAAATACCTGTTTTGTGTAATAAAACGCCTATTATTGTATCTACATCTTTAATACATGTTCAGGACAGTCAATACGAAGTTCTGTAGAATGTAGTTTACGGTTTAGTAATTTACAGAAATGACTTTCTTCATTTTCTGACATTTCATGATGTGTGCAAGTTAAGCACATTCGTTGAATAGTGATGACTCCTGTTTTGTTGAGATGATTAATAATATTTAGAAGGCTCAATAGCATTGTTTCTTTATCATCATCATTGAGTTTTGCTATTGGCTTATGAAACTCCTTGCTAAATAACGCTGTTTGTGTTGCAATTGCATTTCCAGACTTTGTTAATTGAATTGTATAGCTTCGGTTATCATATTCCTGATAATTTTTTTGAATAAGCTTCTTTTGCTCCAGAGTTTTTACTGTTTCACTGATGGTAGCCTTAGTCATATTAAACTCATCTGCCAGATAGCTTACCTTGCATTTATCATTACTGTGATGAAGCAAAAAAATTAATACCTGAATTTGTATTGGGCTCAAAGAATAATCTCTGCTTTCTTGCCAAAGTAAAACACGAAATGCCTGTGAGATTCTTTCAAGGGCTGCAACAATACGTCCGTCAACACTTTTATTCTGAAAGTTAAGGTCAAAATCTGATTTACTCATTGGTGAATTATTATTCAGGAGAAAAATACAACATTCTTAGTTGCAATTTTCCATTTCATAAATAAAATAACCACTTTTTTCAATAGCTGCTTGCCAATTGGGTTTCACTGTTTCAATATGGCAAAACCTGCACTCTTTAGCTGTGAGTGGCTGCCCTTCCTGACCTTTTGATTTAAGAAATGCTTTACCATAATTATAAATAACTGCCGTATCTTTCATGTCAGAAGGTGCAATGATGTCAAAATGCATTATTGTTCCATCTTTCTTCGTTACATAGGTATCCCATACTGCTACTTTCATAGTTTTTGATGTTTTTGTTTGTGCTGTCAACAATGCAGGTACAGACACAAGAATTAATACTATTATTGTCTTTATTGATTTCATTTATAAAAAGAAAATTTACCCCGCAAAGGTAGTTATCCTAACTATACGGGGCAAATTTTTTAACCTTTCACATCAGCCATTGATGCTCCAAAATTAATGTGCAACACATGACCTGCTGGTGTTACCAACGCAGGTACTGACTTTACGCCTTTACCTTCTGCCTCAGCTATACGGCTACGGTTTTCTCCAATGTGAACTACTTCAACATTGTTGGCTCCAATTAAATTTACAATGTCGTGCTCTGCACTAACGCATACAGGACATCCTGCATGATAAAAAACTGATTTACTCATTTTGTTTGTGTTATGATGTTATTTGGCATTATTACCGCTGCAAATATAGTTAGGTTTCCTAACTATTACAAACTTTTCTAATAATTATTAATATTTCATCTTAACTACTAATTTAAAAAAAGCGCTAATAGAAGTTGAAAATAGATTTGACTATCAGCCAAGAAGCTTCAACCCATTTATAAAAAAAGAAATCCCTTAAAAATAATTATGGCTGTTTTTGAAAAAGTGACATAAAGAGTCCGCCAACTACCGCACCATAAAATGAACTGTTCAATGCATTTGAAGTAATGGCACATGAGCCATCATGACAGCCTACAAACTTCCAATATAAATAACCTCCGACAGCTCCTGTAAGCGTACCGGCAATAACAATCCAATTTGCGCGTAAAAATTCTTTCATGTTTAAATTATTGGTTAAATTCAATTTTCCACATTCCTCTTAACTCACCTTGGCTATATCCTACTGCTCTATCCTCAGGATATTTTTCATTTATAAGTGCAAGGGTGTTAGATTCAATATCTGCACTACTACCGTGACATTTTAAGCAGGTGGGCATTCCGATTTTAATAGGTTTGTAATACACTAAGTTTCCTGAAGGCTGTTGTTCGAAAAAACTTGATGAATAGTTTTTTATTTTTTGCCATGCCAAACTATCATCCAACGTTTTAATTGCATTATCCGGATTCCTGTTCTTATCACTCAATCGTTGAATTTGAACATTGTATAGTGCAGCAACAGAATCTGTAATTGGTATGGCATTCATATTGCAAAACCCGATTGCAAATTCCGTACCACCATGATTTTTTGCTGTGGCTACATTCTTCAATAAGACACCTTGCATAAAATCTGAAATACTGTCGCCTTTAGCGACATACTCTTTCTTTTGTTGCTCAGTAAGCTTTTGTTTTTGTCCGCTTTGACATGAGCTTAAAGCAATAAATAACAGAAATAAAATTACAACACTCTTTTGCATCACTTATATTTTTGCTGAATTTTCTATTTGTGTTTTATCAGCGTTATCTGCTGGCATCGAACAACTTCTTGCATAACAACAGCCTGCATTAAAAACTGCCATCACCGTAAATAATATGCCCAATGTAGCTATTAGCCAACTTTTGTCCTGTACGCCTTGAAAGACAATAAATATTCCCAAAGCCAACCGTATTATGCGCATCCAATTCCATCCTGAAAAAACTTTATTCATACTATTTTAAATTAAACAATTAGAATTTTCATATTACTTCAGTGCTTTCTTACACTAAACTTACATGATATAAGAACCCGAAATTTTAAACCAACTATTTTTTTTGTAATTCTATAAACAACTCTGTTCCCGCACGCGGAGTTATACTTCTTTCACAGGGAATCATCATTACATTGAATAAAGGATTAAAAAACTGTTCGTATTCTATTCTGCTTCCTCCAAATGGTGGTCCTTCTTTTTCAAACATTGTATCAAACAATAATCCAACGATTTTTCCTTCAGAATTTAAAACATCTGCGGCCTTTTGAACATACGCTTTACGTTTGCCCGGAGGAATTGCACAAAAAAATGTTTGCTCAATTAAAATATCAAACTTCTCTCCTATCGTAAAAAAATCAACACAAAGAATTCTTACATTTGAATTCCCGGCAAACTTATTCCTTAATATTTCTACAGCCTTTGGAGCAATGTCCACCAAGGTAATGTTTTTAAAACCTTCATTCAATAAAAACTCTGCTTCATAAGCGTTGCCGCATCCGGGTATTAGAATAGCGGCCTCTTTATCAGAAAACTTACTAAAATATTCTGCTATTGCCGGAGACGCATAACCTATGTCCCATCCGGTTTGCTTTGTTTCCCATCTTTCATTCCAAAAGGATTGCTTTGACGGGTCGTTTACCTGAGAATTTTTCGCATCAGGTTCTGTGTTGCTATTTTGCATTTTGGATTCTGATAATGTCATTAACGGTACCACCATTGATAACATTTATAATTCCATTTTGTTCAAGAATGTTCTTTGCCTGCATACTACGCATACCACTTTTGCAAAACACCACAACTTTTGACTTATTTTTAATCTTTGACAACTGACTTCCTATTTTATCCAATGGAATATTTACTGCACCCGCGGCACTGCCACCTGCAAACTCTGCTGGAGTACGTACATCAATAAGAAATGCACCTTGTTTAATTGCTTCTGTTAGTTGTGTATTTTCCATACCCAACATGTTTTTAATTAATCCAATCATTTTATTTGAAGTTAACTGTTAGTAATTTACATTGTTATTAAATAGCGCAAGCCATTTGCCGCTCAGTGATTGTAGCTTCATTACATGCTACCCACTCCTTCATGCCACCGGCATAGTTCCACACGTTCTTAAAGCCATATTTATGCAACAGAGAAAAAGCAATTGCTGAACGGTCTCCTGCCTGACAATGAATAACCACTTGTTTCTTCTTATTAATCTTATTAAGATTTTCTGCCAAGGTTCCAACAAAAATGTGTTCTGCCCCTTCAACATGTCCTGCTTCGAATTCTGTTAAACCGCGCACATCAATGATCTGATAGTTGTCGTTATTGATTGTGCTTTTGAATTTTGATAAATTAATCACCTCTGATTTTTCCAGTTCAATACCGAATGAAGCTACATCAGTTACATAACCAAGCATATTATCCATTCCAATACGCATGAGTTTTCTGGTTAAATTAACTATAGTTTTATCATCTGCAACTAAAATAAACTGCTGCTGATAATTAAGTAACCATCCCATCCAGGTTGAGAAAGAATTATTTCCCTGAATATTTAAACTTCCGGGCAAGAAGCCTTCTGCGAATTCAAATTTATTTCTGGTATCAATCACGGCTATCCCCTTGTTGTAAGCAGAGAGGAATTCTTCTTTAGACAACTTAGCATGCTTAGGCACTTCAACTAAAAGCGGACGATTCACTTTATTAAGATGCTTCATCATTGCAAAATACTTTGGCGGTTCAGGTTGGTCAGCTAAGAGATAATCAACAAAGCCTTGCTCGTCATTACCATATTGAAATGCCCAATTACGGATTTTTTCATATCCTACAGTTGAACTGTGAACGGCACCTAATGCCTTACCACAAGCTGAGCCTGCACCATGTGCAGACCATACCTGAACATACTCCGGTAATGCTTCAAATTTTTTCAGAGACTCAAACATTTGTTTGGCACCAACCTCCTTAGTTCCTTTTATACCTGCTGCTTTCTCTAACAAATCGGGGCGGCCAATATCACCAACAAAGACAAAGTCACCTGTAAAAACCATTACAGGCTTATCTGATGCCGGATGATCTGTCAGCAAAAAGCTAATACTTTCCGGAGTATGGCCCGGAGTGTGCATCACCTTTAAAGTAAGGTTACCAACAGTAATTACATCACCGTCTTTTACACCTTCATGATTAAATTCATACTGCCAGTCTTTACCACCTTCGTTAGATAAATACATCTTTGCTCCTGTAACTGCAGCAAGCTCACGCGAGCCACATAAAAAGTCAGCATGAATATGTGTTTCAGTTATGTGAGTTATCTTTAAGTTATTTTGTCTTGCAATTTCAAGATAAACATCAATGTCGCGCTGTGCATCAATTACAATAGCTTCACCTTTTGCCTGACAGCCTATGAAATAGCTTCCCTGTGCTAAACTTTTGTCGTAAACGTGTTGAAAAAACATATAGTTATAATTTAAATGTTATAGTTGTTATTTTTTTAAAAGTATTTGAATTTTATACTGCAAAGTAAGTAACGATTTCTCAAACCCTTTGTTACTCATGTTACATTAACTGATTTTTGTTGTCATTAAAATTTCTGTCTTCATTGAATTGGTTACCAAACAGCCTGCCTTTGACTTATCGGCAATGCGTTGTGCTTTTTCAGCGTCATTGCTATCTTTCAGTTTTATTTTTGGAAATAGTTCTGCCTGAGTTATCAAATATTTTCCATCTACCATTTCGAGTTTGGCAACTGTGCGACAACTGAAATCTTCCAGTTCTACCTTAAAGTTTGATGCTATTGCCAGATAGGTTGCCATATAGCAACTGTTGATTGCAGCAACAAATAAATGCTCCGGTGACCAAATGTTTGGAACGCCATTAGGAAATTCAGGTGGTGTGGCGCATTCAATTGTTTTTTCAAGTATGGGTGATGATAACTCCCCTATTCTACCTTCTTTCCATTGTACATTTACTTCGTAAAAATGTGTTTGTGACATATCTGTTATTTTTTAATTTTAGTGAACTAATCAATGTGTAAAATGTCATTCTATATGACAGTGCAAAAGTGCCTATACCCAACAATTTTTGCTGTGACATAAGTTACATTAAAGTTTACTTTTCGCTAAAAATTAAATGAGATATATCATGTTTTTTTTAAAACAGATTAATAACAGACTAATTTCACTAAAACATCTCAGTGAAAATCTCAATGGGATTGGTAAGCACTTTATGAACCGGACAAACATTGGCAATTTGCAGCAATCGGTTCTTCTGCTCATCTGAAAGGTTACCTGAAAAATTAACCTTACGTTGAATAACTGTTTTGTTATTGAGTTTATCCCAGCTAACAGAGATATCAGTATTTACATCAGAAAGTGGCCATTTTTTTCTTTCGGCATACATCCGCACTGTTATTGAAGTGCATGCACTCAATGCTGCAGCAACTAACTCAAATGGTGAAAGACCAAGATTTTTGCCACCATTCGCTACCGGCTCATCAGCAATAAGAATATTTCCTGACTGCGATTCAATCGTTACTTTATAATTCTCGCTTCCAATATGTGATTTTACTATTTCCATAACTCAAATTTTATAAATATCTTTCATTTCAAGTGGGCTTGCTAATTAATGAACACATGTACTCATTTCAACATTATTCAGATCAGTAATCAGAATTTATTTCTTTTGAATCTTGTAAATAGAAGGCAACTGCCAATTAAACCTTACAGCCACCAGTCTGAAAACAACAATAAACGTAATACTAACCATTTCAGTAATCATTTCATTCATCTGAAACCGCATCAGGACAAAATAAACCACACCACCTAAAATACATGCAGTAGCATAAACTTCTTTTTGAAAAATTAATGGAATATTGTTAAGCTAAATATCGCGAATTACTCCTCCGAAACATGCAGTAATAGTTCCCAATGCAATGCAAACAGCAGGATGAAAATCAAGCAATATTCCTTTCTGAATCCCGACCACAGTAAACAATCCTAATCCGAGTGAGTCGAACGTCAGTAATGTTTTTTGATAATTACCGATGATGTTAGAGAAAAACATTGCTGCAAGCGTACTTAACAACACTATCAAACCATAATTTAAGTTATACATCCATGATACAGGTAGTTGTCCGATTAATACATCGCGCAAGGTTCCCCCACCTAATGCTGTTATAAAAGCAATTATAAAAACACCGAATACATCGAGTTTCTTTTCCATAGCAGCAAATACCCCTGATATACTAAATACAGCAATACCGGCAATATCAATTATTTTTAGAAGTTCCAAAAAGGTCTATTTAAAACTCAGTTTCTTTAACATCTCATTAGTCATGTCATCAGAATAAACTCCATAGCCATTTACCAATAAACCTTTAAGTCCGTACCGCTCTGATGAAATAGCATATAATACTGCTTCGTCTGCCGGGTCTGACTGTCCTTCGAAACGATAGTAGGCATCTATATGAAAATCGTCAGGCGATAACTTAATGCATCCGTTGCCAGAATCAATGCCATCGCATTGAATATTAAAATCTTCTTTATAACCTTTCAACCGCAACTCATTCATGCGTTCAGAAAGTGTTGGCATGTAACTTACCATAATTTTATAAAATAATATTGTTAAAGATACAGTTTCTGTTTATATTTTCAAAAAAAGAATTGACAACATTACTATTTAACATGATTTAAAACACCTCTTTTACTACTTGCTCTTTTTTTATTCCCAGGTTGCTTATCTGTTTTTCTACTGCATTCATCATAGGTTCCGGTCCACAGAGATAAACATAACCTGTTGCATTTAAATGCTGCTTCAACAGTCCTTCTGAAATATAGCCATATTCAAACCCTTCAAGTTTTTCTTCTGAAAGAATATTTATAAAATTCTTGCCAAGCAAAGCTTTGTATCTCTTTTCCTGAATAATATCAGCATGAGTTTTATTGGCAAACAACAGTTTGTTATCCCCAACCTTACCATCCCTTTCAAGTTGTTTGAAAATCGCAATAAAGGGCGTTATGCCGGCACCACCGGCAATAAAAAGTCCTTCTCCTTTATATGCAATTGTACCAAAGACACCATGTAAAAGCAACGTATCACCGGTCTTTAAAGTAAGCAGTTGATTGGTTACACCATTATGCTGCGGATATGTTTTAATGGTAAACTCTAACTGTTTGTCTGTTGGTAAAGAAGTAAAAGTAAATGCTCTAAGCTCATTTTCCCATTTAGGCTTGTTGATTGAAATATCTGCAGCTTGCCCGGCATGGTATTTTATATTTTCCGGTTTCTCTGTGGTGATATGAAGTACATCGTGTGTTTCTTTTTCAATTGCAATTATCTTTAAATGTTCTGCCATAACTTTTCTTTATTTTATTTATTGGTCATTTAGAATTGCTTATTTTAATAACTCATAATACAGACTAAACATAATAAGTAATAATTTGTTTTAAAGCAAATATGTTGCACGAAACAGCATATCAAAAGTTTGCTTTCAACAATTCTTTGAGCGTGCTAATCGCAAAGAAGAATAAAAAGCAAATTCAGTTTCCGCTTCTCGGATTTCTCATCATTAGCTAAAAGTTGTACTGTCTGTTAATCATTTCTATACTTACATGAAACAATGAAAATCAGCAAAAAACAACAGTAATTTATTCCTCATGGTTTCTTGTACGCAGAATATTCACAAGTTTCTGACCTCTTAGAAGAATTTTCAAACGCTGACGTTTTAAAGAGATATGTTTCTGTTTTTTTTCATGCTCATCAATACCATGATTGTAAACCGAAATGATGTGATGGTAAGTTAATATTCCTACAATCTCTTTCTCTGTCACCACAGGCAAAATATCTACATTTTCCTTAGCCATTGTTTGTACTGCCATTTTAAGAGAATCGGATTTGCTGACAAAAACCTGCGTCCGTTTCACCAAAGAACCGATAAGTGTATCAGACGGATGATGCGAACTGAAAATACTAGTTGAACTTAGCAAACCAATATACCTTCCATCTGTACTTGAGATGATATAATAATTTGCCTGCAAGTCGGGTTCTTGTTGCAGCCAGTTTCTGACCTCACCCAACTTCATATCATCACTAATAGTTATGCCATTATCTGTAGCAAGTTGTTCTACTCTGATTTTTTCTAAAATATCCGGCTCGTATGTACTTGGTGTATAAACTCCTCTGCGTGCAATTTTTTCTGTCATGATGGTGTTTTCCATCAGGAAATAAGAAATAAAATAAGATGCCGTACAAGAAGCCAATAAAGGTAACAATGCATTTGACTGACCTGTTGTTTCAAGTGCAAATACAATTGAAGTAAGAAAAGCGCGTGAAGCCCCTGCAAACATAGCAGACATACCTATGAGTGCTGCAAGTGGAATACTTATTTCAGCAGCCGGAAACCATTGATTGCCTACAAAGCCAAGCATCACACCTAAACCACCACCTATAGTTAACAATGGCGCAAGTGTTCCACCGGATGTTCCGCTGCCTAAAGAAATAGCCCATGAAATAAATTTCAAAACACATAATGAAACAGCTACCTGTAATGTTAATGAACCTGAAAGCAAATCGGTAATGTTGTTATAGCCAACACCTAACGTACGTGGCTCGAAGTAACCCACTATGCCTACTGCAACTCCACCAATGGCTGGCCACCATGCCCAATGTATAGGAAGTTTTTCGAATGAATCTTCAATCCAGTAAACAATTTTTGTAGTCGCCACTGCCAAAACACCTATAATGATTCCCATTGCCGAATAAAACAACAATGCATATGAAGAAGAATCAGGTATTGTAGCAGCCATTGGGAAAACCACACCACTGCCAAAGAAAATATGATGTCCGGCAGAGCCTGTTATGCATGCCAATGCCACTGGCACAAAAGAGCGTGGAGAAAATTCAAACAACAGAAGTTCTATGGCCAATAAAATGCCTGCAACGGGACTTCCAAAAATTGCTGCCATGCCCGCTGTTGCTCCTGCTGCTAAAAGAATTTTTCTTTCATTGGGAGTAATACGCATGAGTTGACCCATGGTTGAACCCAATGCACCACCTGTTGCAATAATAGGTCCTTCCGCCCCAAATGGGCCTCCTGTTCCAATAGAAATAGCTGATGATAGCGGCTTTAAAAATGTTATTGAGGGTTTAATCTTACTTTGGTTAGTTAGGATTTGCTCCATTGCCTCAGGAATTCCATGACCACGAATGGCTTTTGAGCCATAGAGCGCAATCAGACCTACAATTAAACCACCAATAGCAGGTACAACAATTACAAGTAACCCCAGATTGTTATGTGCAGGACTAACATCTTCCACACTAAAGTGTCCAAAAAAGGATATATTGGTAATTAAATCAATAAGTTTAATCAGAAACTTAGCTATTACACTGATACAAACAGAAATTAATATTGCCAACAATGACAATTTAAAAAGTCGTCTTTTATCATACTTTACTTTCTCTGAAGAATCGGTTTTTAAAGTAGGTTCTAATGAAACCGAAATAGGTATTCCTCTATTCAACATCTGTAAAATGTGTTTTAGTGAAGTTTAATTGACTTACAGGAAAATCACAACACATTACAAGATCATTCTTTTGAAGTATAACGTTTGACTTACAACTTTGAATGATTACTATGATTTGATTTGAATGCAACAAACTCAAGGTTAAAATAATATTTGAGCAAAATAGAAAATACAAGAAAAGATATATAAGTTCAGAGTCGTTATTCAGTTTCCTGAAACAATACTTTCTAAAATGCAACAGATGCAAAATTATACATGATGGCTGAAAATATTATGTTAAAAAATTAGAATCAGATGATGTTTTATTAACAGAGCAATCTCTTATGTTTAACTTGACAAGTCTATTTACTCGTAATTCGGATAAAATTTTATACTTTTTCTCCTACTGATTAAACGTTTATTTCGTGCACTTAATACAATTGTTTGCTTTACAACTACAGTACAACCGTTAGTAAAATGGCAATCACCCTCATTAGAATGATATGAGGTTTGAGATATAACTTTCCATCTGCAGGTTTCACTATTTATATTTGCAAAAGATACAACTTCAGGAATGTAATTAAGCTTAACCAGGGTTTTAGCCGGCACTAAGTCTATCCATCCTTTACCTTTAATATATTC
Organism: Bacteroidetes bacterium UBA6661; assembly: GCA_002455375.1. Classification (GTDB taxonomy): domain Bacteria; phylum Bacteroidota; class Bacteroidia; order AKYH767-A; family OLB10; genus OLB10. The sequence continues at coordinate 28,102 of DKKR01000040.1, read as the reverse complement.
TATAACAGCAGTACTGTCAAAACTATTTACGCATGGTTTCTTCTGTGCAGCAAGAGGCTGTAATACCAAAAGAACATATAGCAAAATGAGATATAATTTCAATTTTATTCGAATTTTAATTTGAAGGAATATTTGTATAAAAGTAGCATTGTAGAAATAATCACATTGTCTTTTGCGATAAAAAGGCAGCTCGCTAAGGTCGCAAAGAAAACCCTTTATTTATAGCATTCGACTACGCCTGCACTGTCACACAAGAACTTCCTATTTTCAAATTCGTGCCGAAGTTGTACATTCGCAAAAATTTTCAGAATATGCTATTTCAACTAAACGAAGAACATTTAATGATACAGAAAGCAGCCCGTGATTTTGCACAAAACGAGTTGTTACCCGGAGTTATTGAGCGCGATGAACATCAGAAATTTCCTGCAGAGCAGATTAAAAAATTAGGTGAGTTAGGCTTTTTAGGTATGATGGTTGACCCCAAATATGGCGGATCAGGATTAGACACTATTTCCTATGTATTGGCCATGGAAGAAATATCTAAAGTAGATGCTTCTGTTTCAGTTGTCATGAGTGTAAACAACTCTCTTGTTTGCTGGGGTTTAGAAACTTTTGGCACAGAAGAACAGAAACAAAAATATTTGGTTCCATTAGCAAAAGGAGAAATAATTGGCGCATTTTGTTTGAGTGAACCTGAAGCTGGCAGCGATGCCACTTCACAACGCACCACAGCAATAGACAAAGGTGATCATTACCTGCTGAATGGAACAAAGAACTGGATTACCAACGGAGGCACAGCAAGTGTCTATTTAGTGATGGCACAAACTGATGTTGCAAAAGGGCATAAAGGTATAAACTGTCTGATAGTTGAAAAAGGTACTCCCGGTTTTACAGTCGGACCAAAAGAGAATAAATTAGGTATCAGAGGCAGTGACACACACTCACTGATGTTTACTGACGTGAAAGTTCCAAAGGCTAACCGTATTGGCGAAGATGGCTTTGGATTTAAGTTTGCAATGAAGACTTTAGCAGGTGGGCGCATTGGAATCGCCTCACAGGCATTAGGTATTGCATCCGGTGCTTATGAACTGGCTTTAAAATATTCTAAAGAGCGTAAGGCCTTCGGAAAAGAAATCAGCCAACATCAGGCAATTCAATTTAAATTAGCCGACATGGCAACAGAAATTGAAGCTGCAAGACTACTTTGTTTGAAAGCTGCATGGCTTAAAGATCAACATGGAAATTATGATCTGGCCGGAAGTATGGCAAAACTGTATGCTTCAAAAGTAGCAATGGACACAACCGTTGAAGCTGTTCAGGTGCATGGCGGCTATGGTTATGTAAAAGAGTTTCATGTTGAACGCCTGATGCGCGATGCTAAAATTACGCAGATTTACGAAGGCACTTCCGAAATACAAAAGATCGTAATTGCCCGTGCTGTTACTTCATAAGAAATGTTAAACAACTATCAACATACTACTGCTGAGCGAATGATGCGTTATGCAGTCATTGACACCACAGCCAATCCTGATTCAGATACACAGCCCAGCAGCAAAAAGCAATTAGACTTAAGCAGGTTACTTGTGTCTGAATTAAAAGCAATGGGTATTGATGTTGAGCTTGATGAATATGGTTATGTGTATGCTACAATTAAAGGTAACTCAAAGAAGAAAGTACCTGTACTCTGTTTTTGTTCGCATGTTGACACTGCACCTGATTGCAGCGGGGCAAACGTAAAGCCTATCCTGCATAAAAAATGGAATGGCGAGGATATTGTTTTGCCGGACGATAAAAATGTTGTTATCAGCAGTAAAAAACACCCATATCTACTCGAAAAAATTGGTGACGATATAATAACGGCTTCAGGATTTACGCTGTTAGGTGCCGATGACAAAGCAGGCATTTCTATCATCATGGATTTTGCACAGTATCTTTTAAACAGAACGGATATTATACATGGTGATATTCGTATTTTATTTACGCCTGACGAAGAGATAGGTCGTGGTGTAAACAAAGTGGACATGAAAAAGCTGAATGCTGACTTTGGTTATACACTAGATGGTGGAGAATGTGGCACATTAGAAGGTGAAAACTTTTCGGCTGACTCATGTACGGTAACATTTAATGGCATCAGTGCACATCCCGGTTATGCAAAAGGTAAAATGGTTAATGCACAAAAAGTATTAGCACATTTCATCACACTATTACCGAATGAAATGAGTCCTGAAAACACAGAAGCGTATGAAGGCTTTGTACATCCTGTCAGCATTAGTGGTGGATTAGAAGCAGCAACAGTAACTTTTATTCTTCGCGACTTTGTAACCTCAAAGTTATCCGAACAAAAGCAACTGTTAAACAATTTAGCAGAGCAGACAATCAAACAATTCCCAGGAGCAGGTTTTACCATCAGTAGTAAAGAACAATACCGTAACATGGATGAAGTACTTCAAAAACATCCGGAGGTAATGGACAATGCATGTGAGGCATTTAAACGCAGTGGCATCAACTGTGTGCGAAAAAATATCAGAGGCGGGACAGATGGCGCACGCCTTTCATTTATGGGCATGCCTTGTCCGAATATTTTTACGGGAGAAATGGGAATTCACAGTAAAGAAGAATATGTAAGCGTTCAGGATATGAATAAAGCTGTTGAAGTGTTGGTTAATCTGGTTCAGGTTTGGGAACAACGAGCCTGATAGTAGCACTTTCCTACAATTCCATTCAATAAATATAACTCAGGAGCTCAGCAAAGTTCTAACTAAGTTAGTTGTAAATTGGTTTGCTATTACAATGCAATCACATTAGCAGTACAAACATTGGAATATTAACTTTAAACAAACGCTAAAGGCTTGTTTTGTATTAAAACAAATATTTAACTAAATAGCCTAAAAACTATGTTCCGAAAAATGATAGTTTTGCTATTAATTAAATTAAAATAAAAAATGAAAAAACAAGTTACTCTTCTATTCGGCATAATGTGTTTTGCATTAGCTGTAAATGCACAGTATTATTATTTTCCGCATATCAATGCAGGGCAAAATCCCGGTGGACTTAACACTGATGATGAATATCCGGTAGGTGGCGGTCAACCTGCAGGTTGGACATCCATTCATCCCGGAAGTGCTACCACTCCACAATGGTCAACAACTGTAACAATTCCGTTTTCTTTCTCTTTTAACGGTGCTGCAGTTACAAGTTACAAAGTATCTACAACAGGCGTATTAACATTTACAACAGGTGCAGCTACACCTCCACCGGTTGCCAATGTTGCTTTACCATCAGCTTTAGTACCTGACAATTCTGTTTGTTGTTGGGGAATTTCAGGAAGTGGTACAAATGATAATATTTGTACAAAAACATTTGGAACAGCACCAAACCGTCAGCATTGGATTGCATTCACATCCTACACCGATCCGGGCAATAATGCTTATACTTATTATAGTATTGTGTTAGAAGAATCAACAAATAAAATTTATGTGGTTGATCAAAGAAATGGTGGAACAGCATTAACACTCACTATTGGTGTTCAGATTAACGCAACAACAGCCGTTTCTGTTGCGGGTTCTCCTAACATTGGACAAAATGCCGGATCAGATCCATCACCTGCTGACAACAGTTACTATGAATTTATTTATGGATCACAGCCTGCCAATGATGCAGCTTTATCCTCTTTAAACTATACACAATATGTAACAACGCCAACTAACATTCCGGTATCAGGTGTTATTACTAATCTCGGCTCAAGTGCAATAAATACAATAGAACTAAAATACGAACTCAATGGCACTACTTATACCGACACCAAAACTGGATTAAATATTGCTCCCCTTGGAACATATAATTTTACTCATGCTACTCCGATAAATGCAAATGCAATAGGAACATATTCTTTCAAATTCTGGGTAGATTTAACCGGAGATGTAAATCATATTAATGATAGCTTAAATGGAGTCATTAACTATCTTCCATTTTTGCCAACCAAGCGTGTAGTATTTGAAGAAGCCACAGGCACCTGGTGCGGATGGTGCCCACGCGGTGCTGTTTTCATGGATTCTCTTCGCAACTTACATGGTCAGGAGGTTATGTTGATAGCTGTTCATAATGGCGACCCAATGACTGTTGCTGCTTATGATTCATGGATGGGAACTAAAATTAGTGGCTATCCAAGTGGGTTAGTTGATCGTAAAGATTTAGATGTTGACCCTTCAGATTTTATTACTGAATACAACAGCCTTATCTCCGATATTCCACCTTGTGATGTAAATGTGACAGCAACATACAATACAAGTACTAATGTCGGAACGTTTACAGTAAGTCCACAATTTGCTGCATCATTGACTGGTGATTATAGAATTAATTGTGTAGTTACAGAAGATAATTTAACCGGCACAACTTCTACTTGGAGTCAGGCAAACTATTATAGCTACCAAACAGCAAATCTGCCATTACAAGGTGCAGGGCATAACTGGCAAAATGAAACCGATCCGGTACCTGCAGCCAACATGGAATACGATCATGTTGCACGTGCAATTCTTGGTGGAAATGATGGTGTACAAGGTTCATTGCCTGCAAACATAACTTCCGGTGGTACTTACAGCTGGACATTTAATTATAATATTCCGGCAACTCAAAATGTAAGCAATTTGATTATTATTGGATGGGTTTCTGATTTTGCTACAGGCAGAATTTTAAATGCAAACAGTGCAACAGTTACCACAGGCATTCATAACTTAACAGGAACTTATTTCAATATGAACATAACTCCAAATCCGATAACTTCTGATTATGGTCAGGTGAGAGTTAATTTGAAGAAAAACGCAGATGTAGTATTCGAAATTATTGATGTTTTAGGAAATATTGTTCGTACCAATTATCAATCACAAATGTCTTCCGGTGAATATGTTTATCCTGTAAATTTCACAGGTCTAAGTAATGGCATTTATACAGTTAGAATGAATGCATCCGGTGAAACGTTAACACAAAAAGTTGTATTGAATAGATAAAAACAACCCGGTAGATTTACCGTGTTTATCTTAAAATAAAAAGGCAGTTTTAATCTAAGAATTGAAACTGCCTTTTTATTTTAACGCTAATTCAATTCAACTTAATTTATTAATGCAACTTAGCAGCATTGGCAATCATTAAAAAATCGAGCGTAGTAATTGCAGCCATAGCCTCAACAATTGGTGTTGCGCGTGGCACTACACAAACATCATGGCGCCCTCCCGGTTGAATAATCACCTTCTGCTTTTGGGTATTAATGCTTTGTTGCGACTTCATAAGCGTTGAGACTGGCTTAAATGCTACGTTAAAAGTAATGTCCATACCATTGGTAATTCCACCTTGCACACCTCCGGAGTTGTTGGTTGTAGTAAAAACTTTTCCATTTTTATCAGTTTCAAAAACATCGTTTTGTTGCGACCCAGTTTGTGAAGATCCAAAAAATCCGGAACCTATTTCAAAGCCTTTAACAGCATTAATACTTAGCATGGCCTTACCAAGCTGTGCATGAAATTTATCGAATACAGGCTCACCTAACCCTGCAGGAACACCACTAATAATACAGGATATAATTCCTCCTAAAGTATCTCCAGTCTGTGCAGTTTCTTCAATTTTTCTTTGCATCAACAAGGCAGTGGCCTCATGTGGACAACGCAAAATATTGTTATAGGTTTGTGTAGTATCAATGGAAGTATTTTCAGGAATGGAAACATTACCGACTCTACTTACATAGGCATTAACAGAAATGTTTACAACTTTTAGCATTTGCATAGCAACGGCACCTGCAGCCACACGTGCAGCTGTTTCGCGTGCTGAAGCTCTTCCACTTCCACGGTGATCGCGAATGCAATACTTTTTTTCATAGGTATAATCTGCATGCGATGGTCTATAAGCATCCCTTAGCACATCATAATCTACAGGACGTTGATCTTTGTTGCGAATAATAATAGTTAGTGGAGTACCGGTAGTTATGCCATTAATTACTCCTGAAACAATTTCCGGTTCATCATCTTCCATCCGTTGTGTGGTTATTGCAGATTGACCCGGCCTGCGCCTTGACAGTTGTGTTCTTATCAGATCCAAATCCAGTGGTACTCCAGAATAACAACCGTCTATGACAACACCGATAAGCGGTCCATGTGATTCGCCAAAAGTGGTTATCCTGAAAAGTGTTCCAAAAGTATTTCCTGCCATATTACTTTTTAATCATTACAAAATCGTTCATAAAATAGCCGTTGCCTATATCAAAATCTTCTGCACGTTCAATAACAAAACCTTTTTTAAAATAAAAGTTGATAGCTTTATAATTTGAACGGTTAACCTGCAAACGTATTACAATATTCTCAGGCAAACTACTCAACATAGCTTCAAGAAGTAAAGAGCCTAAGTTTTTATGTTGCAGCGCTGTGTCCACATATAGTTTATCAAGAAAAAAACTATTTTCAGTTTCCTCACGAAAGCAAATATAGCCTAAAAGTTTTTCGTCTTCTTCTGCAACCAAAATTACTGAACCTGACTCAAGCAGATTGTTCAACTTTTCGACACTGTACATTTTGCTCAGCATGTAATCAATCTGCTGTACGGTGATAATACCGGGGTAATGACTATGCCAAATGCTATGTGCTAAAGTGCTGATAGCACTACAATCGTCTGTTGTAGCTTGTCTAATATGCATGAATCAAGTTTTATGAATCCAATTATGTATAAGTTGCAGCCCATGTTCAGTCATAATGCTTTCAGGATGAAATTGCACTCCATAAACAGGGTATTGAATATGCTTTATAGCCATTACTTCGCCAATGTCGTCACCGGCAATAACCTGAAGTTGATTTCCTGTTTGATCCACAATCCATGAATGATAACGTGCTGCAGGAAATGTTGAAGGAACATTTTCAAACAACACATCTTGCACCAAAACATGCACGGGTCTTACTACCCCATGCAGAACTTGTTGTAAATTACGAAGACTGCCGCCAAAAACTTCTGCAATAGCCTGATGACCTAAACAAACACCAAGAATTGATTTTTCTGATGCAAATCGTTTTATTACCTCCTTGGTAATGCCTGCCTGAGAAGGTAAACCGGGTCCTGGAGAAATGCAAACCTTATCAAATTGAGCAACCTCATCAAGAGTATGTGAATTATTTCGCCAAACAGTAGGTCGAACACCTGCTGCCTTTTCAATGTAATGGACAAGGTTGTAGGTAAAAGAATCGAAGTTATCAATGACTAAAATATTCACCTGTCAAAAATAGCGAATGTTTTAAGGAGTGGCGCTCAAACCTGATCGGTAAATTTGTAACCAACACCCCTGACAGAGATAAAATATTTAGGGTTGGAAGGGTCAGGTTCAAAATATTTCCTGAATGTAACGATAAAGTTATCTATTGTTCGCGTGCTTGGGTAAATATCATAGCCCCAAACGGTTTCCAGAATGTGTTCGCGTGAAACAACTTCATTGCGTTTTTCTATGAGCAATTTCAAAAGCAATGATTCTTTTTTTGTCAGATGAGTAATTGTACCATCAGGACGTTTTATTTCAAGTTGCGCAAAATTAATTTGGTTGTTGTTCAGGTTATAAGTTGAAAGTGCCACCACTTCTTTGCTTGCAGTACTTCTTTTAATTAGATTATGCACTCTGAGCAATAGCTCTTCAAGGTTAAATGGCTTGGTCAGATAATCATCGCCACCTAATTTAAGACCTGTAATTCTGTCGTTGGGGTGGTTTTTGGCTGAAAGAAATAAAATGGGAACATCAAGATTTTCAAGGCGTATTGCTTCGCATACAGTAAATCCGCTTATTTCCGGTAGCATAACATCTAAAATCACTAAGTTATAACGTGCTTCTTTAAACACTTTAATGGCGGTTTTACCATCGCCAACAGCATTCACATAGTAGCCTTCCATTTCAAGGTTAAGTTTTATTGTTTCAGACAAGGTTTGCTCATCTTCCACCAACAAAATTCTTAGATTTTGATCAGCCATATCAATTTTTTACGATGCTAATTAACAAAAATGTTTTCTTTGTTTATTATGTTGCGGAATTATTCAGTGTCACAATCGGGTAAATATTGGATTTGGTCCATGTTTTACAGCTTATTGTTTCTATTTGTTTACGGCTACAAATTCAATTGCAGCGACCTTGAAGAGCATCTGCCTGCAGTTTACAAAATGTTGAATCCGCATTTATATCATGGTGATTACGTGACTGAGTTTCTGGCATCCGATTTTTCGGTACGCTACTTCTATAATCACACTTTATATTACCCCGGACTTGTGTTTTCATTATCAACAGTTGCATTTACACTGATGCTGATGCTGCTGACTGTTTTTACTTATTACATGCAAAAAACATCATTTGTGATTTTTAAAAATCACATTACAGCTTCAATAACACCATTTATAGCAATCATCCTATTGAATAAAATCACTATTGGTGGAAACACTGTTTCAGACAATATGCTAACCTGTACAGTATTTGCTAATACAATGTGTATGGCAGCATTTTATTATGGACTAAGTTCACGACTGAGAATAGCTGCACTCTGCTGCGGACTGGCAACATGGTATCAGCCACTTATAGGTATGCAGGTATTTCTATTGCTGATGTTGATGCATTCAGTGATAAACAAATTCAGACTTAAAGAAATCGGCATTACAATCATTTTCTACTTTTTGTCAGCTTCGCCTATGTTGCTGCCTTTATTCAACCGTCAGTTTTTTGCTGAAAGCGCAACACCTGATATGCTTTTCTATTATGTATTATATGTTTTCAGAAACCCGCATCATTATCTTCCTTCCTTTTTTCCGGTTGCAGATTATATTAAAAGTGGTATTTTATTTCTGATATCCGGCTTGTTGTTTTTTAGATTTCCGACAAAATACAACAGACAAATAATGGTAATAATTTCAGGCATTGTTGCCGGAATGATTTTTTACTATTTAATTTTTGATGCTGGCGGAATGATGATCGTTGGTAAATTACAATGGTTTAAAACTTCTGTTTGGCTTACTATCTTCTGCAGTTTTTATATTGCACATTTCATTGCACAGCAAAATCTGACACTAAAAATCTTGCAATGCAAATGTGTGACTGCAAGCATAATTACGCTATCAATTTTAATCTTTTACTTAATTACACATGCATCATTATTACCCTTAGAAAAACTAAAAACTCGTTATACAATTGGTCAGTTTAAAAAGACTGATTTAATGTTGATGCATGAATGGATCAGAGAAAACACACCTGTCACTACAAAGATTTTAAGCTTTCCTGATGATGATTCATTTTTATGTGAAGCACAAAGACCTACGCCTGTGGCATGGAAAGCCATTATCCATGAGCCCTGGTTTCTGAAAAGTTGGTATTATACATTCACAACCGATTTTAATCTGGATAGAAAAATTGAATGGAAAAATATTAACCAAAGAGAAAAGGCAAGTGTTGCATTCTTAAACATAAATCATAAACCTGCCGATGCAAGTTATACTATGATTCTATTAAATGCTAATAAACTGCCTGAACAAGGCAAGGGTAAAATAATTCACCGTCAGGGAGAATATACCCTATGGCAATGGAATTAAAAATCAATAAGATGTTTTTAACTCTACTCTTCTGTTTTTTGCTCTTCCTTCAGGAGTATCGTTTCCTGTTATTGGCTTCGTTTCACCAAAACCGGTAGCTGTTAATCTCGATTCAAAAATACCTTTGCTCATAAGATAATTCTTTACAGCATCGCAACGTTTTTGCGAAAGGTTTAGATTATATGCATCATCGCCCTTATTATCGGTATGACCTTCTATTGACAGGTTTGCTGCATCATACTTCTTCAGGATTCCAACCAATGCATCAAGTTGAATGAGTGAAGCAGGTTTGAGTTTATCGCTGTTACTTTCAAAATAAATTGATGAAGCAATCTGAGTAATTTTTTTCACATCTTCTTTTGCAATTTCAGGACAGCCTTTATTGGCAATAGTGCCTTTAATGGTGGGGCATCTGTCTTCGTAGTCTGCAACACCATCACCATCGCTATCAGGGCAACCTTTCAGGGCAACAACTCCGGGAACATCAGGACACATATCTTCTTCGTTTACCAACCCATCGCTATCATTATCAAAAGGACAACCGTTTGCATCAACTTTATAGCCTTTTTTCGTTTCAGGACACTTGTCATTGTTATCAGCAACGCCATCACCATCTTCGTCAGGGCATCCGTTAAGATTTGCAAGCCCCTTTGCATCCGGACATAAATCATCTTTATCACTAATACCATCACCATCTCTGTCAGGGCAACCTTTCAGCTGCTGAGAACCCGCTGCTGTAGGGCAATCATCCATATAATCGGCCACACCATCATTATCTGAGTCAACAGGGCAACCCGATGCATCTACTTTAATCCCCTTAGGTGTATTCGGGCAATTATCTTTTTTATCTGCAACGCCATCATCATCAGAATCCTTGTTCTTGCCAAGGTTAAATGTTAAACCAACAGTATGAAATAAAAATCCATCATTGTTTTGATTCACTTGTCTATCCACATCATCTTCGGAGGAGAGCATAAATGTTTCCTGAACAACAAGATTAAACGATTCGGAAAGTCTGAAATTTAAACCGCCACCAAAAGAAGGAAGTGCATAATCATAACGATTGATGACATCACCATTTTGAGCCCAAATATTTCTATCCCACACTATTATTCCTGCTCCGGCAAATAAGAATGGTCTTAATGCAGCTTCAGGTTTTGTGAAATGAAAACGCAAGTGCAAACTTCCTGTTGTCATTTTTACTCTGAAACGATTAACCTGGTCTTCAATAAATCCGGCTTCACCTGTAGTTCCTATTATTTGTAAATCGGCATATTTTCCGAGATAATATCCTACAGAAATAGCACCGAAACCATAAAATGGCTGATTGGTTTTATAAAAACCCTGTCCCATATCACCATTATACTGGGTAGCTCCGCCATATAAGCCTAAATTCCATTTGCGGTCACTACTCTGTGCGGAAATCAGATTGCTGATGCACATTAAAACAATTAACAAGAATATTTTTCTCATTTCTTAATTTTTGATTTGAAAACTACACAAAGTAAATATGCTGTTGGCATGATAAAATGGTGATGTAAAAAATTAATTAACTACTAATTGTTTAATTTAATTAACTTTTAACCTCTTGAAAGCAACTTACATGCTTACTTTTGCAGGGCAGAAAAAATAATGATCAGAATTAAAGAAGTCATAAATGTTTTAGAGAACTGGGCATCTCCGGCATATCAGGAAAGTTATGACAACTGCGGACTTCTGACAGGCAATTCAGCTGATGAGGTAAAAGGAATAATGGTTTGCCTTGACTCTACAGAAGATGTATTAGATGAAGCCATTAAAGAAAACTGCAACTTGATTATTGCACATCATCCCATAGTATTTAGTGGACTAAAAAAAATTACAGGCAGAAATTATGTTGAGCGTGTAATCATTAAAGCCATAAAAAACAACCTTGCACTTTATGCACTACACACAAATTTAGACAACATTGAAACTGGTGTAAATATGCGATTGTGCCATCAGTTGGGTCTTACAAATGCAAAAATATTGTTGACCAAACAGGGGACTTTAAAAAAATTAGTAACCTTTACCCCAATTGCTCAGGCAGAAAAAGTCAGAACTGCACTTTTTGAAGCAGGTGCCGGAAACATCAGTAATTACAGCGAATGTAGTTTTAATGTTGAGGGCAAAGGCACATTTAAGCCTGAAGCCGAAGCCAATCCTGTTATCGGAGAAAAGTTAATCAGACACACTGAGAGTGAAGTTCGTACAGAAGTTATTTTCGAGGCACATAAAGAGTATCAGGTGTTGAAAGCTTTATTTGAATCTCATCCATACGAGGAAGTTGCATACGATATTTATGCTTTAACCAACAGCCATCAACAAACGGGTTCAGGGATGATTGCTCTTCTTGAAGACGAGATGGATGAAATAGCATTTTTGAATATGGTGAAGACTAAGCTGAATTGTAGTGCATTAAAACACACCCGCTTATGCCATAAAAAAGTACGTAAAGTTGCCGTTTGCGGTGGTTCAGGTTTTTTTCTTTTACCTCAGGCAATTGCAGCAGGAGCAGATGCTTTCATCACTTCAGACATAAAATACCATCAGTTTTTTGACGCTGATGGCAGAATTTTACTCATTGATGCCGGACATTACGAAACCGAGCAATTTACAATGATGCTAATTAAAGATTTGTTAATCAAAAATTTTACTACATTTGCCATCCGTTTAACAAAAGTGGATACTAATCCGGTAAAATATATCTGATTATGGCAGCAAAAAAACCTGTGAAAGCTGTAGCAAAAAAATCAAGTGCGAAACCGGCAGCCAAAAAGGCAGCAGTAAAAAAAGCACCTGTTAAGAAGAAGGCTGTTGCAAAACCGGCCGCTAAAAAACCTGCTGTAAAAAAAGTTACGGCAAAAAAAGCTGCTACGGCAAAAAAAGCTGTTACGGCAAAACCGGCTAAAAAGTCTGCTTCACCAAAGACCACAAAAACTAAAGCTACTGTAAAAGAAAAGAAAAGTATAAAGGCCAGACCAAAAGAAACGAATACAAAAGTCACATCATCCAAAGAAGTAAAAAAAACAAGTACAGGCATGTCAAAAACAGACACTAAAGCAAAAACAAAAAGCAGAAGTAAGAAAGTAGAAGAACCGGTAATTACCAAGGTGAGCAAACCGGTAGTGAAACGCTTAACGGAAACGCGTAACTTAAAAGCTATTGATACAGGTACTGCAGCAAAATTATCAAGCAAATACAGTGTTGGCGACATTTCTCAGTTTCAGATTAAAATGCCAAAGAAAGGTGTTCATGATGCCTCTGCAGAAGAAAAGCTTCAAGCCTTGTTTCAACTTCAACAAATTGACTCGGAAATTGACAGAATTCAGATTGTAAGAGGTGAATTACCTGTTGAGGTAAAAGATCTTGAAGATGATGTTGCACGTCTTGAAACAAGAATCAGCAATATCAATAATGATATGGCAGAGTTTGACAGGCTGATTGCTGAAAGAAAGCAAGGCATTAAAGATTCAACTGCTGCGATTAAGAAATATGAGGGGCAGCAAAACAATGTGAAAAACAACAGAGAGTATGAGTCGCTTGCAAAAGAGATAGAGTTCCAGAAACTTGAAATTCAACTTTGTGAGAAACGAATTAAAGAATACACTTTTGAAATCACATCTAAAAAACAACTCCTCACAGAATCAGAAGAAGATTTAACACATCGCAAAGCTGATTTGGAAAACAAACGCAAGGAATTAGACAGCATCATTGCAGAAACCCGTAAGGAAGAAGATGTTCTGAATGAATATTCAAGCAAAGCTGCTGCAATTATTGAAGAGCGTTTATTGAGTGGGTATAAAAAGATTCGTGAGAACGCTGCCAACGGCTTGGCTGTAGTTTCTATTCAGCGCGATAGCTGTGGTGGTTGTTTTAACAAAGTTCCACCGCAACGTCAGTTGGAAATTAAACAACGCAAAAAAGTAATCGTATGCGAGCATTGCGGCCGTATTCTTGTAGATCAGGAAATTATGACAGACTTGCCGGAAAATCCTGCATAAATAGATAACAATAAAAAAGCCGCTTAAAAGCGGTTTTTTTATGCCATATTTTTAAAATAAATTTGGAGAATACTTACCTATCTGTATCTTTGCACGCTCACAAAAAAACGACCTATTAAAAATAGTTAGGGAGCATAGCTCAGCTGGTTCAGAGCATCTGCCTTACAAGCAGAGGGTCACAGGTTCGAATCCTGTTGCTCCCACAAGTAGAAAGTAAAAGCCCTTGCAATTCAATAAGTTGCGAGGGTTTTTGTTTTTGGGGTAAAACATAGGTAAAACATTTTCAGATATTGTTTTACCTGAAAAATAAAGCTCGAAAAATGCGCCAATACTGGTTTCTAACGCATAGCTATTATTTGAAGTTTGTGTCATGTTCTACCTCTGAAAAAGTTCTCTAATATACATTCATTTTCTCTCATTTGCAAATATTTTCCAACCTTTTTTCGTATTTTTCAGAGACAAAAACTGTAAAAATCTAATCTGGTTCTTTGCGCTGGACAGTAGAATGTTTCCGGCACCTTTCCAATTTTATTGATGCTGGTAGGAAGATGGTTCATCCCAAGAACCGGAAACCACCGGATGGAATTAACCGCACAAAAAAAGCCGCCCCCCCACCTCACTAACGCCTAACTGCATCATGTAGCATAACCGAAAAATACGATAAGACAACTGTATGAACGCAAGGAATCATTTTAACCTCTTATGCAACCAATTTTTGTAAGCGGAAATTAAAAAGCAAAAGGAAACGGAATATAAATGATTGGATGTGTGAGAGCCATTGAAGTAAAAATTTCAATATAAAAACAGAGCTTGAATGAAAAGAAAATATTAATGGGTGCGAGACATTGTGTTTTTATGCCGTAGTCTTTTGCTTTTTAATTTTTTCGCGTGGCACACCTTTGCATAAGGGGTGAAAATGAATAGCAGAGGGAAAAAGGAAGTAAAATGATGATTGCATTTTACTTGACTCTCCTCTAACTTTAAACAAAAAAAACAATGCCATTTCTTGAAATAGAAGATTACCGATATGCAATAAAAATCCCTGTGCTTATGGCATTGGTGGATAGTGATGATACAATAGTGCATGAATTAACGAATGAAGCAGTGAATGAAATGTCAAGCTATTTAAATGCACGATACAGAACTGCTGAATTATTTGAAAAAACCGGAGATGGAAGGGATAAAACGTTAATGATGTATTGCAGGGATATTGCTCTTTTTCACATTTTTTCGATTTACAATTTCAGAGTTATACCTGCAATAAGGGAAACGCGCTATAAGAAAGCTTTACTTTGGTTACAGGAAGTTTCTCAGCAGAAAATAAATCCTGAAGGATTTCCACCTAATGAAAAATCGTTTGTGAAAAGCGGAACGAATGATAAAAGAATAAATCAGCAACAATGACAAAGGTTAAACGAGCAAAGGGAAAACAGGGGAATATTATTCAACGAATTGATGTTACTCAAATAAGACGGAGTTCACAGGATATTGATAGCTGGCGAAATGCTATTAAAGCGGCTGAAAGCACTTTTTTCCCACGCAGGAGTTTTCTCTATGACTTATACTCGGAAATACTTTTGGATGGGCATTTAACGGCTGTAATTGAGAAACGGAAACTTTCTGTAATTAATACACCATTGCATTTTGTAGAAAAGTGCAAGGTACATGAAGAAATTACGGCTATGCTGACCACAGAAAATTTTATGACTATGTTGGGGTATGTGTTGGAAAGTAAAATATGGGGACATAGCCTGATTGAATTGAGTTTTGAGACTGGCTTTTTAGTACCAACTTTGATTCCCAGAAAGCATGTAGTACCCAGCAAAGGAATCATAATAAAGAACCAAAGCGATAGCAATGGTTTTGATTTCAGGACTTATCCTTATTCAAATTATTTACTTGAGGTTGGTGAAAGTGATTCTTTAGGATTGCTGATGAAAGCTGCACAATATGTTATATACAAAAGAGGTGGTTTTGGTGACTGGGCGCAATATTGTGAATTGTTCGGGATGCCATTCAGAGTTGCAAAGTATGATGGCTATGATGAGAAAACGAGACAAGAATTGGAAAGTGCCTTGAAGGATGCCGGTAGTGCTGCATACATTGTAATTCCAAAAGAAACAGATTTGAACTTTATTCAAAACAATACGCAAGGAAGCAGCATACTTTATGATCAATTGATAGATGTCTGCAATAAGGAATTATCAAAACTGATTTTGGGGCAAACAATGACTACTGAGGCTGGTGGAGCATTAGCGCAAGCAAAAGTTCACCAGGAAGTGGAACAAGAAATACATAATGCTGATAAATTATTTGTGCGGAATGTATTGAATGATAAACTGATTCCACTTTTACGAATACATGGATTTGATGTAGGCAATGGCAAGTTTATATTTCAAGAAAAAGAAAACATTGAAAAGAAAACAAGATTGGAAATGGATTTGAAGTTGGCAGAAAAAATAGAAATTGATGACAGCTATTTTTATGAGACTTACGATATTCCACTTCCAAAGAAAGGAGAAGCAGTAAATGGCAGCAGCATTAGTTAATTTATATCAGGGAATTAATACAGTTACAAGAGATAGCGGTTTTTTTACCATGTACGATATTGACATGGGGCAATTAGAAACTGAGGGAGAAAATTTGCCTTTAAATTGTCCAGCTATGCTCTTGAAAATGGAGGATGTAATCTGGAAAGATGTTAATGACGATTTGCAAACAGGGGTTGTAAATATTTCGTTAAAGCTGATTTTTCAGTTTGAGAAAGAAGAAGAAATAATTACTGTACCGGGCGATGGACGAACCGAGGTGAATGAGATTTTAACAGTAATAGAGGATTATCATCATTTGATAACCGGAATGAGCGGAGAAGGTTTTAATAAACTGAGGAGGTTTAATCAATATCAGCTACCTATTAATCCAAAGAATCTTTACTGGATACATGTTTTGCAGTATCAATGCAATATAAAAAGCGATGCCTCCACACCCGATGTGGCTATAGATTTGGATTTTGATAGTGTAAAAAACAATAATGCTTTTATGGAGAGAAGAAAATTCAATCTAATTCATAAGTAACTTTGGGCTGTGAAAAAACAGCGAAATAAGTTTGAAAAAATGCAAAGATGCCTAAGATTGTACTATTCAAGTTTTTTACAATTATTACTGCAAGATAGAACAAAAGTGTACACTTGGAAAGAAATTGGAATTGGCTTTCTTATTTTAATAATGTTGTGCACATTGGCTAACATTGAAAGCTGCAAATAAAAAATCCCGCATAAGCAGGATTCTTTTAATCAATTTATAAATCAGATTAAGCTGACTGAATAATTGCAACAATCCCTTTTTGGTCGTTACGTCTTTTCCTTCCTCCCATCCTTACGAGTGCAGAGTAAATATCACCATAGTAGGTTGGGTCACCTAGATTTTCAAAGAAGTCTATTGTACCGAGAGCACGCTCTACCGTGTTTTTTTGCCATGCTAAGGCTACTCCGTTGTCGGTTGTATTAGTTGATGCGCCAGGTTGTTGAATAACGGGAGTACCCGCATTGTTTGCAGTTAAAACGGCTGTACGCTCCATCAAATAAAAACCAAATAACTTTCCAATGACACCTTTAGGTAAGTCCAAATCTTTTGAAGATTCACGATATTGAGTGATGTTTAGTTCATCCATTAACTGGTCATACATATCGGAATCAATTAACATGTATCGTTCATCACGAGGAACGTTTTGCTTATTTAATAACAAACGGGCTGCTTTAATATCTGCAAGCATTAATTTTTTGCGCGTACCTGTTGCACCAGAAAGATGTGCCGTAACGTTTGCACCGGTAGTACGGACTATGCTTGTTGAATTTTCTGCTCGCCAATTGTAAAGCATCCAATCTCCTGTAAGTTGGCGCAATGCGCTTTCGTGCTCTGATAAAACATTGGAGAGCTTGTCGTAAGACAACTCTACAGTGTCAGCATTAGGAATTAGAATCGGGTCAGTTGTAAATTCATCAATCGCATACGTTATGTCAATGTCTGTGCGTTGGGTTACAGTAGCAGGAAGTGATGAACGGTTTTTTACCACCGTTGGTGCGTTACCAGCGTTCGGAATGTGAACCACTTTACCCTGTATCACATACTGGTCAGCATTGAAAGCGTAATTTAGAAAATCATTTTCCTTGAAAAGATTTTCCTGGATATGTCTTGTCCAAATTTCTTTTTGAATAGCCATTGTGATTTATGTATTAAAGTGAATTTTTACGGGGGAGTTTGCCATACTCCTTTTTGTATAAGGCATTGTATTTTTCTGTGTCGTTTTCTTTCATTGTTGCAAGAACTTCCGGTGCCTTTTCCTGATATTCACGGAATGTTTTGTATTCTGCTGAATCATCTGATGTAGTTTGAATTTGTGATGTGATGCTTTTGTAGGGCGCAATCGAATTGAGAGCAACTTTAGTTGCATCAAAATTTGATTCTGCTAATGCCACGTAGGTTAATCGCTGCTCTTCAGTGATGCGGTTTGATTTAATTGCATCTTCAATGAGGTCTTGCACTTTTTGTTTTTGAAATGTCTGAATTTGAGTTTTAAAAGCTTCATTTTCATTTTTGAGTTTTTCATTTTCTATCTTCTGGTCTTTTAGTTGATTAGCGTGGTTTTGGTATGCGGCAACCACATCCTGCTCTGTTGCGCTTTCGGGTAAACCGAAAACAGTAATGAATCGATTTAAAATATTCATGTCGTTTGTTCTTAATGAGTTTTCAATTTGAAGATTATAGAATTTCCACACTTCCTCTGGATTATCTTTTTTAAGAGCTTGTTTTGATATTACACCGTCAAAAATGGCATCAACCAATTTTTGACTTATTGCTTCTGTTGCATTAAACCATGAATCTTTGCCTCTTTGCATCCATGAGTTTTGAATTGTCTCCTTGTCAATTCCTGTTTTTGCAGCATAAATGTCAAGTAAGGAATTACTGAGATCATCCATCAGGTTTGCGGTTTCTCTTAACTTGTCTGAATCGCCATTTGCCGAACCACTGACGCGGTGAATCATTAACTGAGCGTATCGGGACATATAAATTTTAGAACCGGCTAATGCAATAACGCTTGCCATGCTTGCAGCAACACCGTCAATGTATGTGTTAATTTCAGCTTTACTGTTCTTAAGAGCGTTATAAATGGTAATTCCATCAAACACATCACCACCACCGGAATTAATTCTGACATTAATCTTTTTGTTTGTTGTTTCTAACTTTTTAAAATCAGAAATAAAACGGTTGCTATCGGTATCCTTCCAATTACCGATAAATCCGTACAGCAAAATTTCTGCTGAATTTTCGTTCTGATTTATAATATAACTATTGTTCATTTTTTGTTTTCGATTATAAAATTATAGTGTTATATTAGACGAAACAGAGACGTTATTCCGATTTCTTTCCTCTGCGCTAACATGATTTCAATTAAACAAAGAATATTTTAACAGAAATGACTAAGAACCAAAAAATTGATGTTGCACGTACTCTTTTTCTAATGACAGAGAAAACACAAAAAGAAATTTGTGAGTTTGTGAACTGGACAGAAAAAACTTTTACTGAGCAAAAGCAGAAAGGCAAATGGAATGAAATGCGCGACACAAAAAGTTTGACCAAGCAGCAAATAATTTCCATGCTGCATTCGCAAACTTTAAAGATTGTAGAAGTTGCAAAGGATGAGGACAGGATTTTAACAGCAAGAGAAGTTGATTCCATTGCGAAACTTGCTGCTTCAATTGACAAACTTGAAAAGAAAGCAACCATTGAAACCTACATAGAAGTTTTTGAAGAATACAACCATTGGCTTATGAATGTGAATGTGGACTTCGTGCAGCGAAATAATCAGTATCAGGATTTATTTATTCAAAGCAAAATCAATAAATGAAAGTCAGTCGGGAAAATATAAAGCGGTGGCAAACGCATTGCATAAAAGTGCAACAGCAAACAGTTTTAAATGGTTTTGAAAATGAAGCTGCAAAAGCTGAACGAATTGCAAAAGCTAAAAATGATTATTCATTCTTTGTTGAATACTATTTTCCTCATTATGCAAAAAATAAGTGTGGAAATTTTCAGATTGATGCTGCCAATGAAGTTGCACGAAATAAAAAACTGAGGGCTTTGTTTGAGTGGGCACGCGGACATGCGAAAAGCACTCACTTTGATTTAATGATTCCGCTATGGCTGAAAATCAAGAATGAACTAAACGTTATGATTCTGGTCGGAAAAAGTGAGGACAATGCAAAAACCCTGCTTGGTGACCTGCAAGCTGAACTGCAATTCAATCAACGTTACATACATGATTTTGGAGAACAAATAAATCTTGGCAGTTGGGAGGATGGGAAATTTATTACCAAAGATTCGAAAGCATTCTTTGCTCTCGGTCGTGGGCAATCACCACGCGGTTTGCGATATAGGGAACATAGACCGGATTACATTGTAGTTGATGACCTTGATGATGATGAACTGGTTCAAAATGAAAACCGTGTTACCAAAATGCTTGACTGGATTTTGGAGGCTGTGTTCAATACAATGGATATGGGTAAAGGAAGATTTGTTTTTGTAGGAAACAGAATAAGTAAAAACAGTGTGCTTGCACACTTTGCACAAGTGCCAGGAATATTTCATTCCGTAATAAATGCACTTGATGAAAAGGGCAACCCGACATGGCATGAAAAATATTCAAAAGATGATATTCAGCAAGTGATAAACACGATTGGCGTACGCAGATCACAAAAGGAATTTTTTAACAACCCGATAACTGACGGTGCTGTTTTTAAACTGAAAGATATACGCTACAAAAAAATTGACCCTCTCACCTCTTACCGTTATCTTGTTTCTTATACTGACCCAAGTTTTAAGAGCGGTGCAAAATCGGATTACAAAGCAACAGTGCTGATAGGTAAAAACAGAAATGGCGAATACCATTTATTGAAAGCGTTTGCAGCGCAAACAACAGTGAGGGAAATGGTACGTTGGCATTATACCTTGCAAGAAACATTTGGAGCTGCTGCACCGATTTCTTTTTACATGGAGAGCAATTTTTTACAGGATATTCCCCTTGATGAGTTTACCCAAATGGGAAATGAAACCGGAATGCATATTCCGATAAAAGGAGATGCGCGAAACAAACCAGACAAGTTCCAAAGGATTGAAAGTATGCAGCCTCTGTTTGAACGCGGGTTGATTTATTTTAATGAAGATGAAAAGGAAAACCCCGGGGTTAAGAAACTCGTTGAACAATTGCTCATGTTTGAGAAAGGCAGCCGTTACCATGACGATGGTCCTGATGCCATTGAGGGCGCAATTTGGATGCTTAATTTTAAGACAAGGGTTGATTTGCCACTAATCATAGGCAAAAGAAATACGGGTACATATCGGAACGCAATGCGTTTTTAGCAGCGGGCGGGGTTTTGGGAAAGCCGTTTTTGTATCAGGGGGGTCGGGAAAGGTGGTTGCATTTCAGAGGTGGTCAAAGGAATTGGAGGTATTATTCAGTATAATTCTGGGTTAAGATTTGGTATCATTAGTATCATTCCCTAAGGCAAAAGATACCATGATACTAATTTCAGGTCAGTCAAGGGGTCGGGATTTTGATTTGGAGCAGGATTTTCAATCGGTCAGGACGAATGTTCAATTGTAACGGTGCGGTTGGCTGGGTAAACACATAGCGGAAAAAAAATAAACTATACCGAATTATAAAGTGCGGCTGGAAAGACAAGGGTAACATCTGCTGAATGGAAAAAATTTGGAGGGGTGCTGATGGCGGCCCGACCTGATGTGCGGATGGTGATGCTGTAAATTTATGCAGCCACAGCAGCAGTGTTAGGAAATCAGGTTAAGTTGTCGTCCGCACGAAGGGATAGCATTTTTTACATTCAGCAGATGTTACTCTTGTGTGGAGTG
This sequence comes from Bacteroidetes bacterium UBA6661, assembly GCA_002455375.1. GTDB lineage: Bacteria > Bacteroidota > Bacteroidia > AKYH767-A > OLB10 > OLB10. The sequence goes on along the minus strand of DKKR01000040.1, from coordinate 6,572 downwards.
CTGAGGTGGGAGAAATGAATGAAGCGAAGTAGTGAAGCGGAAATGAAGTGCAACGGAATGTAGCGAAACGGATGAGTGCAGTGAATGAACCTACCGCAAGCACATNNATCAAACAAATAGATAGTTTATTTTTTTTCAGCACCATTGAAATGGGTGGGTGGGGCGCATGGCTGTTCAATTTTACTAATACATATCAATAGAAAGAGGAATCAGGAGAGCTTAATGTTTAGTATGATGTTCCATCGGAGATGGTGCGGTGGTAGGCACGGCTTAAAACAAAGGGCAAAAAGGGTTGGGTGCTTGCACAGGATATTGCTTTGCCCTTTGTTTTCTGTTGTGTTGGCTATTTAACATAATTGCCTTATGTGACAGCATGTGTATCAGGGTGCTTGCACAAGTGAGGTAAATGCTGTGCTTAGTGAACACATAAGATGCTGTTATGTTAAATAGCTTACGACACTTTTTCTTTATTTTTTTTGCAGAAGGGTTGGCTACAGCTCTTTGATTTTTTGTTTAAGCCATTAAAAAAATAAAAAGGTAAAAACAAAAAAGCAATGTGCTGTAATTGTGTTGGGGCGAAAAAATAAAGAAAAATGGCGGCAACACAACAGGTGGCTTGCAGGGGTGAAGTTGTGCGATTTAAGGGCAAGACACAAGCCGTGCTGGGGGGGTGTTTACTTAGAAGGAATTTGATTCTTGCCAGGAGTTGTAGAATCCATTTTAATTGATTTGGAATCTTTGATTGCAGGAGGAATAGTTACAGGTGTTGAATGCCCATTTTGAGAACTATCCTTGTATGAGGATGAATCACTTTCTATTGGAGGCTGTATTGGGTCTTTCATAATTGTGGGGTTCCAGTAAAAGAGAAGAAAAATACATACAAAAAGCAGCACTAAAAAGGAAAGAAAGGTAGAATAGATTTTTTTTAAGTCTTCCTTAATCAAAGCTCTTATTAAAAGTACAAAACAGGACAATGCAAATGAAAAAGAAAGCATAAACACAATGATGCTTTTGATGTCTGGAAGCTTAGGGATAATTGAAATGCTACCAATGACATATGCAATGATTGCAGCAAAAACAGCTAATAATTGGACGTGGTTTGAGAATTGAGTGTCAAGTTTGTTTTCGAGGCGTGAAGATGTAGTTTGGAATTCTTCAACACTAGCTTCTATTTTTTTAACCTTATAACCAAGAATGTTATTAAGAAGGAGGGTACGATGGTCGATAAAATTTTGCATACATTCTGATAGCTGCCTTTCCTTTTCATCGTAATCAATCGGAAAGACAAAAGAAGAGTCTAAAAATATTTTAATTGTCTTTCCGGATTTCTTATCAAACACAATATCATGGCTGCATTCATTGTATGGCAAATAAAGCAACATGTAATTCTTGTCTTTACACCATTGTAAGTTCTTATGTGCAATTGCATAATGCCCGCGGAACTGTTCAATAAGCTTATCAACCAAATTAAAACTAATTGTTATAGTTGATGAGATACTCTTCAACGTAAATAAGATTTTATTATAGCATAAGCAATACAAATAAAACGGGAAGTAATTTTTTATTTCGGCTTTTTGCTGCGGTGAAATTGAATCGAACCAGGCATTAAAAGGTGTTAGGCACTCCATCAGTCTTTCTTCAATATTCTTTGAGGTTAGATTTTCTATCTGGAGTTTTTTTATTTTGTTAATTGTTAATGTGTATAATATTTCCAGCTTCCTGTTTTTAAAAAAAATCAATGATGTTTTATAAGCTTGTTTATCAAAATTGGAAACTGTCTGCAATGAAGCAAATTTTGTTTCAAAATGCTTAATCAACAAATCCATTTTTGCTACTACATCATGAATTGAAGTTGCTTCCTGAGAGTAATATTTTGATAGTAAATAAATTTCGCGGAAAGAACATGCCTTAGTGTCTGACTCGGATTTTATTGCTTCTTCTATCGGATATAAAAGAGACTGATTGATATGCTGCCTAAAATTTACATAATGAATTAAGGTCTGGTTTTCAAAAAAGGAAAAATCATCAACTTTATAATCACTAATTTTAGTGCCACTTGGGTCTAAATCATTAATTAATTTATTTTTTTTCTCATGTAAGCTGAAATAAATTTTCTTAATCAGGTATTTACATTTATCAGTTAATATATCAAGTGTTCTGGAGTATCTGAAGTGTTCCACATTTAGATAATTCTTTATGGTTATTAATTCATACATTTTCTCCATATCACAACTTATATTATCATCAATATAAGCTACCTTGATATTTAATTGAAAAAGAAAATAAGGTTCTAAAAATGGTCTCAGCAAATTTGCACGGGGGGCCAACTCAATTATTTTATTAATGTCTTCCTTACTAACTATCTCCTCAAATGATTTAGAGATTGCAACAGTATCGCTCGAAAAGTCTAATTCAATTTCAACAAATTTTACAAGCTTATTGTATAAGTTTAAAAAAAGCTCTACGTCTTTAGTGAAATGTAATAAGCTTACCTGACCAGTAAGGCTTGAATTATTAACCCTTAGATTGGAAAGTTTATTTATTGATTCCTTTAACTTAACTAATGAGAGATTAATTTTCTTAAGGCCTTCGTTAGCAAACTGATAATAATGCTCACCAGAAAGAATTGAAAACTGAAACTCTTGTGAAACTCTATTAGAAAAGTCATTCAAAAGATTTGCAAAAATTACCGGAAGCTGATTTTGGGATACGAGCCCTTTATCAGCTTGTAAATATAGAGAGTTTTTTATTACTGAGAATAAATCGTTACTGATGTTTTTTGTAACATCAATACTCTTCAAATCGCTACTTTGAAAAATTGATTCTAATAGGCTTGAAAAGTTATTAGTATTTTCTGCAATTCTTTTGAGACAAGAATCATTCATTTGCATTAAGCAAATGTACGCTTCTTATCTTCATGTGCAAGAGGTGATTTCTCGCTAATTAAAAAATCGGTAGGAATTACATTACCGGGTTGTAAAGCGAGAATTTCTGGTGCGGAAAATACTTTGTATGAAGAATGCTCCTTGCTAAGGTAGCTAACAGCATCACAAGTTAACAAAATAAGAAAAGGCAATTCGAGTTTATTCTTGATATGATCAATTGATTTATCAATACCTTCAACTACTCCTGTGAAAGTTTCAGTATCGGTAATAACCAATTGAAGAAAAGCAATTATGTCTTCTCTACTAGAATTTACTGTTAGATTACCAAAGTTAGAAACTTCCATGTCAAATAAACCAATGGATACATGCTTTAATTTATCAATAGATTCAAAATGGTTTCTGTCAAAGTTTCCCAATTCATGAGGAAATACTCTTACACAAAACTCATTAAATAAAATTACACGGTCCCCATTAGCTGTTGAGATTAAAAAAGGGAAAAGCATTGCTTTATTAGCACTGAGGTCATTATATGCATTAAACTCATCAAAAGTAGTCTTACCAGTTTCTTGCATATGCCATTGTGCAAGCCTGATAAGCATGTATTCTAATGCACCTTTTCTTTCTGTGTCTGTCAATGCCATTTTTTTGATTGTTAAATATCAAAAGGGAATGCAAATGTACAAAAATCAGTAAATATTAAATTTGTCAACCTTTGGTGGTTTTTTCGCATCTCAAATTTAAGTTCTGCTTTTTTTATCTCGCAGTTAGTTAAAGCAATTTATAAACCATTCAATGTGTATTAAGTTTTTAATAAAACCTTATATCTTTCTAATGTCTAAAAGGGCCTTTTTTATATAAATTTAATACTTTCCTAATGAAAGAATTGTTAAAAACCCATGACATATACCCATTCATTCAAGCCAAAATCATCTACTCCATATCCTGGATGTTATTCTTCAGTGCTTCGCCCATTGTTGTGAGATTAAAGGTGGGGAGGGTTACTGTAAATAAGCCGGAAAGTGCTGTTAAAGTGCTAATATAAGCCCGAATGTATGGAAACATTATTGCCGGTGCGTTTAGCACAAAAAAGCCTGTTTTGTATTTTTCTAAGTCAGCGTTTTCGTCAAACTCAAATATAGCAACTGCTACAATGCGGATGCTGAACTTGTTTGTTTCTTCTTTTATGTCAAGCGCTACTTCTAAATGAAACTGGCGAAGGGATTTGAATATGTATCCTTTGGGATAGAAATTAACCTGAATTTTCGGGTCTCCCTGCTGGTTTAATATGATGTTACTTTCCTTAACAAAGAAGTTTAGGAACCTAAAGGAAACTTCCGGCAGGGTTGGGCTAGTAGTACTCATGCTGCAAATGCAAAGTTGCCTTCTCCCGTGGACTTGGCAGTGTAGGTTTCTGACAATTTTGAAACAATCCCGGTAATAATATTTATTTCAGCCACTGTAGGTGCTATTAAGGAATGCTCAATAAATGACTCTACAGTTGGACCTTCAAAACCGAGTGCCTCGATAGCTGCCCAGTCTTTATCAAACTGTTCCTGCGTCATGTTCTGAAGCAACTCTTTAAGTTGTTCTGAGACTCTTGATTTCATAATATTATTATAGTTGGTCGTTGTATTTATCAGGAAAAATTACTCTGAAAGGTGGCAAAATTACTCCTTTTTTGTGTTTAACGCAAACTTGCACCCTTTGGTTCATAATCGAATACTCTCCCCTCTCATTATTAACTGAATAGTAATATTTCTTTTGCTCACTTGGATAATCCGCTGCCCGAATTGACTTATATGGGAAAATATTTTTGTTTTCCATAAAACGGATAATATTGGCAACTATTACCCTATGATGTGGTTTTAATTTCCCACTTTGTTTAAATACTTCAACAATTTTCATAAACTCTACCTTATCTGCTACTGAACCAAACAAGTCAAAACATTTCTTTGACAAATCTATGCCACATGTTGCTATAATAAACTCTTTCCCTTTTTTTCCAAAGGAATTCTGACCCCATTCAATTGCCCATTTCATGTTCGTATCCCACAAGTAACATCCATTGCTGAGCCAAGCATCACCCCGAGAACAAGGAAATGGACCTACTGTTTCAACATGGTCAATGTTGTCTCTGTCCTCCAAAGTTTGGTATCCTGTAACAATCATGCAGGAGATTCTGTTTTTATGTTGGGAGTTACCATTGCTGAAAAACTATTGTTCTTTGCAACCTGGTCGTGAGGTATTAAAACATAGCGCCACGGTTTGCCCTTATTTTCAGAGGTAAATTCAGAAGCATAACGGCAATATTTTAATGCTGCCTTCATTTTCTCCTGCACTTCTCTGGATGGGATTTCATCAGCGCGTTTTGTTTCCATGATGTAAATAGCATCTGCGGTTTCTGCAACAAAATCAGGACGATAAAGGCTTGTATTGTGATTCCACCATAACCGGAACTGATTATCAGCTGGCCTTAACCATTTCAATACCTGTTTGTCGTTTTCTAAAACGAAAGAGAAAGTTTGCTCGGTGCGAGAGTCAAACTTATACTCAAAGTGACAGGCTTTTTCAAACCCGCTGTAAACGTATTTTGAGACATCACGGGCAGGGAAACTTTCATCACGGTAATCTTTGTACCCTGCATTTTTTAAAGCAGTAAAATTCCACTTTTCAATTACCGTAAAAGCCCACACATTAGGTTTTATGTAATCGGGTTCATGCAACTGAAAATGCTTCATCATTTGCTCGTAGATGCGAGCTGCAATTAAGCTGCGCCACTGGAAAACAATTTTCGGAAGGTCTTCATCACTCTTTAAATTTTGCTCTAATTCGCTAACAGCCTGTCGAGCTAATTTTTGAAGTAAGTCTGCATTGGAATCGTAATCAATTTCTGAATAGTTGATTAACTCAGAAATAAGGAGCTTAACAGGACTGCCAAAGTTTACTCCGCTTTTAACTTCAATTACATCATAGCTTTTATCTTTTAACCCGATACGAACAATTTCATCATTTAACTGCTCATAAGAGAACCCGGTTGCATCCAAATCAAAATCCTGAAAAGAAGCAATAACATTACCCTGCACCAAATCCATGCGAGGTATTTCAATGATGTTGTTTTTATAATCTGTTACAAAACTTGTATAAATGGCTTCTGCCTCTGAAGCAATGTCAGTTGCAAATACATTTAATTGTCCGATGGATAACTCCTTTTGAACTGCTTCCAACACCTGTTGCTTTACTTCAGGTTTATTAAGGTCTTCAACTTTTTTTACTGCTGCATTATTGTTGAAGGTAGGAATAAGTTTAACTAAAATATTTTTTGCATCAACAATGTTTTGTTGTTTCTGCTTTTGCTTTTTATCTTTAATGGCTGTAACAGCCTCCTGTTCTTTTTGAAGTTGTTGCGTTAATGAGTTTTGAACTGTTACAACTACAGTTCTTGCAGCTAAATCATTAGGGTCTATTTCAATAAACTTTAATTTATTGAGAATTGAATCAGGATTTTGCGCTGCCTGAATTACTTTTTGAAAATTATCGTGAGCTACAACTGTGAGCTTATCAATTTTTTCTTCTCCCGTTCTTGTTCCATCATACGGCAAACGTAATCCTCTGCCAATTGTTTGTTCTACTAATACAGACGCATTTGCAGCACGAAGCGGCACAATGGTGTAAAGATTGGTTACATCC
>DKKR01000050.1:126096-138729 GCA_002455375.1 Bacteroidetes bacterium UBA6661 | reverse complement strand
TCTGCAAGTTGCAACACATCATCAACAGTGATAATCCCTAACAGCATTTGCGAAGTGTCAACAACAGGCAAGGCCACACGGTTATGTTTTTTAAATTCACTGATGGCAACTTTCTCATCATCAGTAACAGAAAGTGCAGTATATTTTCCGTCAATCAGCTCTTCAATTTTAACATGCAGGTTGGCCAATAAAATTTCGGCCACTTTAATATCGTCAATCAGATGCCCTTTGTCGTCAACAATATAAATAATGTTTAGTGTCTCAGAATTTTCACCATTTTCACGAATATAGTCAAGTGCATATTGCACACTCCATTCTTTTCTGATGGCAATGTAATCTGGCGTCATCAGACGACCGATAGAATTTTCAGGATAACCAAGTAGTGAAAGAGCAATAGCACGCTCTTTTGGTGTGAGCAGTTTCAGCAAACGGTTCAGCAGGTCATTATCAATATCTTCGAGCAATGCAGTACGTGCATCAGGACTCATGTCATTGAGAATAAGCTGCACCTGACGTGGTGGTAAAATATCGAGTAAGGAAATCTGCAGATTCAGGTCTAACGATTCGTAAGATTCAAAAGCCTGTTCACGATTTAAAGCCTTAAAAATTAAAACGCGATGTTCGTTAGGCGATTCATCAATAAGTTCGACCAACTCTGAGGGTAACCAATTCTCAAGAAAAGCTTTGCAACCTGCAAGGTCAGCCTCCCGAAGCAGGCTTTTTATTTCTTCCTTTTGCTGTTGCTGAAGCATGTTTGAAAAGTGATTTTTGCGGGCGTAAATTTAAATATTAATAAGGGTAAAATTAGCGTATTGACTTGATGTTCTGATAATGAATAATTATTTTTTTAACTATTTTATTTTAACAGTCAGAAGATGCTGATCTTCAATAAATGCATCCAGAACATCGTTGGCCTGTACCTTGCCAACACCTTCAGGTGTACCTGTAAAGATTAAATCACCTTTTTTAAGTGTGATATAGGATGAAACAAATGCAATTATTTTATCAATATTAAAAAGCATATTGCTGCTATTGCCCTGCTGCACTATACTGCCGTTTTTTTCGAGATGAAAATTAATGTTTTGTACGGACGTAAAAATTGATTTGTTCAGAAATTTACCTGTTGGTGCGCTGCCATCAAATGCTTTGGCTAACTCCCAGGGCAGGCTTTTTTCTTTTAATTGCGATTGTTTGTCGCGAGCCGTAAAATCTATTCCTATTCCTATTTCATCATAATAGGTGTTTGCAAAGTGCTCCTGAATATGTTTGCCTGTACGGTTGATTTTTACCACCAATTCCACTTCATGATGAATGTCGGTGCTGAAGTCGGGAATAAAGAACGGCATTCGCGGCAGCAGCTGTGCCGTTTCGGGTTTCATAAAAATTACAGGCTCTGCACTTATAGGGTTTTTTAATTCTGCTGCATGAGCAGCATAGTTTCGACCGACACAAATTATTTTCATTGATTAGCAATTAAAAATTATTTTGAAAAATAATCCTGATTTAACTCTGTAAACTTCTTTTTCCCTCTGAAAAAATGTTCTGAAACAATACTTTTTTCAAATATACATGAAACATTGGTGTTGACATTTTTAATTTCTCCACGTTTCTTCTTTAATGTATTGTAATTAAGCATCACGTAAAAATAGGCCCTGTAAACAGCCCATGCATCTTTAAAATTTCCAGAAAAGAAAAATTTAATAAATGCCAATTTATCGAGATATAATCGTTTCGTGAAAACAGAAAACCTGTTGCCTTCAGGTAAGTTTTTCAAAAGCATCATCAGATTATTTCTGAAATTGAGATAAGTTTTTTTTGGGTTGCTTTTATGTAATGTTCCACCACCAACATGATACACTTTTGATGCCGGAATGCAATACAATTTATGACCACTGTGTTTCATGCGCCAGCAAAGATCAATTTCTTCCATGTGTGCAAAAAAGTCAGTATCAAAACCACCTGTTGATTTAAAGACATGGCCTCTGATAAACATAGCTGCACCTGTTGCCCAAAATATCTCCTTATTATCGGAGTATTGGTTTTCATCTTTTTCTAAAGAATTAAAAATTCTTCCTCTGCAAAATGGATAACCCAAATAATCAATGTATCCGCCACAGGCACCGGCATGTTCAAAAAATTCTTTCTGATGATAGGCTAATATTTTTGGCTGACATGCTGCAACATCTGCATGTTTATCCATAAACTCAATTACAGGTTCTATCCATTGCGGAGTTACTTCAATATCAGAATTGAGTAAAATAAAGTATTCTGCATCTATTTGATGTAAAGCATTGTTATAGCCTCCGGCAAAGCCGGTGTTTTGTTGCATTTCAATGCAGCTTACATCCGGAAAATGCTGTTTCATTACAGATAAGGAATGGTCGGTAGAGGCATTGTCTGCAACTATAATAGAACACCATAACGGGGTGTTGGCAATTACAGAGGGCAGAAATTGTTGCAGTAATGCAGCACCATTATAATTTAATATGACAACAGCAGCTTTAATCACGCTGCAAAGAAATGAAATCTAAGGAGTAAATATCAGATGTTGTTCAGGTATTTCTTTTCAAAATAGAATGTTCCGAAAGGCAAAACCGATGCCAGCATAGCTAACGACATCATTCTCAAATTCCATTTATATTGTTGCCACACCTGAAGAAGCGCATAAATATAAAACACAAATAAAAGTCCATGCACCCAGCCTGTATATTTTACAGCTAATGGCATATCAGCACCATACTTCAGCGGCATGGCAATAAAAAGTAGAACTAAAAAGGAAATTCCTTCTGCAATTGCAACTAATCTGAATTGTTTTAATACGTTCATTATTGATTGATATTTAATATTTCCATCTGCGGTGACTCCAAAGCCAGTTGCCCGGCTGTGCATGTATGTCGTTTTCTAATAGTCTTAAATGTTTATGAGTAAGTTCGTGCTCTGCGGTATTTTTAGGGTCATCACTTATAGGAATTATGGTTATATCATAATAACCTCTGCGAATTTGATGCATAGAAAAATAAATCAGCGGGTAATTGGTTTGCTTACAAAGTTTTTCCGCACCTAGAAATACCGCTGTATCCTGATTTAAAAACGTGGTTCGATAATTTATCTCTGAACGGTGTGGTGTCTGATCGGCAGCAAGGGCAGTTATGGTAGGTTCATTTTTGCGTTTAATCAATTCGCGTAAGATTGATTTCATCGGAACCGGTATCATACCGAATCTTGAACGTATTGTTTTAAAATATTCATTCCACGAATTGTTGGACAGTGGTTTGTAAACTCCAAGCATCTGATGTTTGTCTATGACAGAAAGTGCCAAAGCTCCTAACTCCCAGTTATTGAAATGACCACATACTGCAATGATACTGCGTTTTTTTTCATAATAGTTATGAAGAATTTCGGGATTGGTAAAACGGCAACGTCTGAGCAATTCTTCTTTTGATATGCTTGACATTTTTATGGTCTCTACAATTAAGTCGGCAAAGTAATTGTAAAACTGCTTTGCAATTTCTTCAATCTCCTGTTCGTTTTTTTCGGGAAAAGAGTTGTAAAGATTTTGAAGAATTACTTTTTTGCGATAAGGGAAAATATATTTAAAGCAAAATGCAATAACATCTGCCAGGAGATAAAGTATTCTTAAGTCAAGAAAAGCAATACAGCGAATAAGAAACTTCAGAAAGAGAAAGGCCACCTAAAAATTACTTGGCATTAAAATTATCATTTGTTCTGTCGCCCGAATAAACACCTTTCAAATCCTTACCGGTATCATCAATATTTTTAGCTTTAATACTACGATCATGCAAAATCATATTCCATGCTGCTTCATAAGGCTCTCCGGGCATATCGCTATGCAAGAGTGTAAAATTACGTGCTAACAAATCTTTGCTGTAAAACACAAAAGTCTTGTTAGTGTGATTGTTTATTTTATCGTAGCGCCAGATTTCATACGGATAGGTATTAGGCTCGTATTCGCCTTTATTTATGGTGCTTGGTGCGCCATAAGCAAGATAAACTCTTCCCATATCAGTATTGTAACCTTTTAATGCACGAGAACCGAATTTTTGCTGAACGGCATCTACATGGGCTTTATAATCGTTCCATGCTTTTTGCGGATCGACAGGCTCTCTGCGTTGCCAAAAGTCATAAAAGAAATTTTTCATCATATCAATATTGGCAGCTTTCAACTGATTGCCTATCCACTCCGATTGTTGTGCATTGCTGATAGGCTGCAGACAGGCTATATTTTCTGCCAGTACATTTTTATCATTCATTGTGGCAACAAAGGTTGATGAAACATCATTATTCAAAACAAAATTATCTTTCACTACAGATTGACGCTGAAAAAATATTTTAGACAATGCCAACGATTGATTGTTTTTGTCTTTTACTTCAACTATCAGATTGTAGTTGCCGGAACCCAGATTAGCAATATTAATTTCACTCAACAAAGGAATTACTTCACTTGTTTTTTTACGCTGCACAGTTCCGTAATCCATTATAGTGCTGCCTGATTCTGCATTTTGCAGATAACTGTAAACGGCAACGGCATCATCAGTTAGTGAGTTTGTAAAATAGGCTTCTGCATAATAGATTAAACGTTCTTCGTTTGTCTGATAAAAATTGTCAACGCGAGGAATTATTTCAAATCCATTTTTAACTAAAGTATTATTGCCGGTTTCCTTTTTTGAATAATGCTGCACCAGTTCAATATCAGAAACAGAGGTTTTTCCCGGTTCAAAAGCCAATTCAAATCCCTGATTGATGGTAAAGGTCTTGGAATCTGCTACATTGTCTTTTACTGATAGCTCGATATTATACTTTCCATTGGGCAGCTGCAATCTTTTATTGTCAATAAAATCGGATACAAGGAGCGTGTCTTTTGTCAGCGGGCTGATGAGGTTATAGCTGTCCTGCGCAACAATTTTATCATTTTGTGTAATTTTATAAGCTACTGCCACTGCGGCTTCGTAGTTGCCGCTTTCGCTCATTTTGTAGTTTACGGAATTGCCTTTTACAGACAGATACCATTCCAGGTACGAACCCTGACCGGGAGCATAGAAGGATTTATAATCAAACAAAGCCTTAATTGTTTTAGCCTGAGTCAGCGCTGCTATAGACCCAAGTGCTAAGAATAATAATAAGCGTTTCATTGTATGAATTATTTAGAGTATAAAGATAGACAAGATTTTAAGTATAAGTGTTGTAAAAATGTCAAAATTAATTTGCGAATTAAAAATTGTATTACTTTCGCGCCCGGAGAGATGGCAGAGTGGTTGATTGCAGCGGTCTTGAAAACCGCCTTGGGTAAAACCAACGGGGGTTCGAATCCCTCTCTCTCCGCAAAAAGAGGCTTCCGATAGGGGGCTTTTTTAGTTTAAGAGGTAAGATATGTTTTTTGTTTACATATTGTATTCTGCAAAGGGGAAAGTGCAATGCTCCCCAGTATGCTCCCCAAATTCATTTGAAACAATTTGTGTGTTGTATTGGGCATCTATATTATTGATTCCAATGTATATCATATGACTTTTAAAAGTAGTTTAAATCGTTCTTGATGCGTTTGAAAAGTTATTTTTTTGTCTTTGAAAACAATAGGGTAATTTATTGATGGACTGCTGTTGGGTGTAATTATTTGTCAAGAAATTTTTCGACATCGGACTTTGACTTAACACGAAAAACAATAGACTTTCCTTTTTTTTCCTCAATGAGTAAATTTAATTTTACTAAGTGCGACAAATCCTTTCTAGCTGTTTGGCGGACTATGTCGTGTTTTATCGCATATTGCTGAAGAGAAACTGCCGCACTCTCCTTGGAATATAAATACCCTAATAAATCTGCTTGTCTCTTAGACATCCCTTTTTCAATTAGTCTGTAAGCAATAACAGATGCCTGTTCCTTGTCAGCTTTTTTCTTATCTCTATACCGTACAAGATTTTCAAATGCTACGCGTAGACTTTTGATTGAATATGTAATAAAATAATTCAAATCATTTTGATCATACTCTGTTTTTAAAAACGCCTTATCATATTGAATCCTTGACGATAGAATTGCTCTTGAAATCGAAATATTTTTTATTAGGGTGTATCCTTTTTTTAACAAGTACCAATAAAACAATGCTCTTGCCGTTCTTCCATTTCCATCTTTAAACGGGTGAATGTATCCGATGAAAAAATGAATCATTGAAGCTTTTATAATGGGATGCATAAATTCTTTATCTGAATTTGCAAAACTGCAGAGACTATCCATTAAGCTTCCTAGTTCGTTCCAATCTGGAGGAATATGAGCAATTTCACCATCAACATGATCTTGAACAAATATCTCTCCTTTACGGTAATCTCCCCCACAATCTTCAGCAGTTGTTTTTACGGTCATAATTTTATGTAACTCGATAATAAAAGCCTTGTCAATATTTTTATTTTGATTCTCTTCTATATATCTTATAGCTCGCAAATTATTAAATATCATTTGCTCGGACTCATTTCTTGGGTTCCTTCCTGACTTCAGCATATCCCAGGCAATTTTGGTTGTTGTTGCAGCACCTTCAATTTGCGATGATGCAATTGCTTCTTCCATCAAAGAGTTTTTTATATATTCTGCTTTTTCAAAATCTGTTATCGGATTCTGATATAATCCACCTATCATCTTTAAATCAAATTCATGTAAATCTTTTTGAATTTGATAAGTCAAATAATACTTAAAGACGTATGCTCCAATATTTACACTCTTAGAATTAAGTGCTCTACTCGTTTTTATTAACCTCCATGACTTGGCAGGGTCGAAAGGCAAATCCTTCCTGTTTTTAACTTCATCCCAGTACAAATACCTGGACTCTACAGTTTGGAGAAAATCTTTATACTGCTCATCTATAATCAGTTTAACTATTTTAATATCAAATGTTTCATCAACAGGTGGCTTCTCGAACTTCATGTATAACGTGTTAAATTGTGATGCAAATATAACACATATAACTTGTTCACAAATAATAATATTTAACATGACATGCCAGCTATCAGATAGACTTGGTCATTGCCTGTAAATCCCATAGGCTGTAATTGTCCACCTTGCAATGCTAAGGGTAAAGGTTTCTTCTTGACCTGAAATAAGTTTATACTAAAAAGAATAAAACATCATCCACACATTCCTTTTGCACCGGTTTTAACTTCAGAAATGTACATGTGGGGATATAGCAGCAAAACAACTGCAATACACAGCCACATGCGTACCAAGTTTCCTTGTAAATAAAATCACGTTGAAGATTTATGTAAGTTGATATTGAAGTATGGCATAAAATGAAAAATCCGTCCCGAATCATCAGGACGGATTATCTAAAAACCAAAATCTACAATTACTTCTTATCGTCTTTTACTTCTTCAAAGTCAACATCAGTTACTTCGCCTGCAGTGTTGTTTTGTGTTTCAGCATTTATATTTGCATCGGCACCACCTGCTGTTGTGTTAGCTGTGTTGTTGGTAGCATTATACATTTCTTGTGAAGCACCTTGCCATGCTGTGTTCAACTCATTCAGGGCAGTGTCAATATCAGCAAGGTTTTTCTCCTTATGTGCATCTTTGAGTTTGCTCAATGCACGCTGTATATTTTCTTTATTGCTCTGTGAAAGTTTATCGCCATATTCAGTCAGCTGTTTTTCTGTCTGGAATATCATGGTGTCGGCCATGTTAACTTTATCGGCTTCTTCTTTTGCTTTTTTATCAGCTTCTGCATTAGCTTCGGCTTCAGTTTTCATACGTTTGATTTCATCATCACTCAATCCGCTGCTTGCTTCAATCCGTATTTTTTGTTCTTTGCCGGTGCCTTTGTCTTTTGCTGTTACATGCAGAATGCCGTTTGCATCAATATCAAATATTACTTCAATCTGTGGAACACCACGTGGTGCAGGTGGAATACCATCTAAGTGAAAACGTCCGATGGTTCGGTTGTCTTTTGCCATGCTGCGCTCACCCTGCAGAACGTGAATTTCTACTGATGGCTGATTGTCGCTGGCAGTACTAAACACTTCACTTTTCTTAGTCGGTATGGTTGTGTTAGCTTCAATAAGTTTGGTAAACACACCACCAAATGTTTCAATACCGAGTGACAGAGGTGTAACGTCAAGTAATAACACATCTTTCACTTCTCCGGTTAAAACAGCACCTTGTATGGCTGCTCCAATAGCTACTACTTCATCCGGGTTAACACCTTTTGAAGGTGACTTACCGAAGAATTTCTCTACTGCTGACTGTACACCGGGAATACGTGTTGAACCACCAACTAAAATCACTTCGTCAATATCAGAAGGTTTTAATCCTGCATTTTCTAATGCTGTTTTACATGGTTCAATGGTACGCTTGATTAAATCATCAACCAATTGCTCAAATTTTGCACGTGTAATGGTTTTTACCAAGTGTTTTGGAACACCATCAACAGGCATAATGTATGGCAGATTAATTTCGGCTTGTGTTGAACTTGACAATTCAATTTTAGCTTTCTCAGCAGCTTCTTTCAAGCGCTGCAAAGCCATAGGGTCTTTACGAAGGTCAATACCTTCATCGCTCTTAAACTCATCGGCTAACCAGTCAATTATTCTCTGGTCAAAGTCGTCACCGCCAAGGTGTGTATCACCGTCAGTAGATTTGACTTCAAACACGCCATCACCTAGTTCAAGCACAGAAACGTCATGTGTACCACCACCGCAGTCGAACACTACAATTTTCTGGTCTTTATTTTTCTTGTCAAGACCATAAGCTAATGCTGCTGCAGTAGGCTCGTTGATAATACGCAACACTTTCAGACCTGCAATTTCACCGGCCTCTTTTGTTGCCTGACGCTGTGAGTCGTTGAAGTATGCAGGCACAGTGATAACTGCTTCTGTAACTTCATTGCCCAAATAATCTTCTGCCGTTTTTTTCATTTTCTGAAGTATAATGGCAGAAATTTCTTGTGGCGTATATTGGCGATCGTTAATTTTAATTCGTGGTGTGTTGTTATCCCCTTTCACCACTTCGTAAGGTACGCGGTCTTTTTCTTTGCTTGCATGATCATAGGTTTCGCCCATGAAACGCTTTATAGAATAAACCGTATTTTTTGGATTGGTGATAGCCTGACGTTTAGCAGGATCGCCAACTTTACGTTCGCCATCTTTAATAAATCCAACAATGGATGGGGTTGTTCTGCGACCTTCGCTGTTCGGAATAACCACAGGTTCGTTACCTTCCATTACGGCAACGCATGAGTTGGTTGTTCCAAGGTCAATTCCAATAACTTTTCTCATTTTCTTAAATACTTTTAGAGGTTTTTTATCCTATTGTCAAGCCTTGTGCCAATGGACTATTTATGACATTTTACTGTCATTACAGTCAAATCACTAAGGTAACTAATTAAAAATATGACAAAAAGACACGGTTACTGAAAGCCCAAATCCTTGGTTATGGCGCCATTGATAAGCGAGTCCATTGAGGTTTGAGACAAAGATTTATGAGAAACAATATCAGTATATTTACTACTGAAAATGCCAATGCCTCCTTCAATATTGGTGTATTGCGGAATAGATTGATTGATGCCTGTTGGCGGGCGGTTAACCTGATAATATGTGTACAACTCTTCTGCACCACCAACCAATACAAAATCAAGTGGTTCTGCTTCGCGTTTTACAAATGGATTAACCGGAATTAATCTCCTCAAAGCAGAATAAAATGTAGTATAAGATACGGGAATTTCAAGGCTGTTGTTACTTTGTTTTTCAACACCATCAACTCTGAAAAAAATTGATTTCATCTCAAAATTAGAAGGGTTTGCAATTTCAATCTCTTTATAATTAAATTTTATGTTTAAGTCATAGTATTTTGCCTTATCACTGGAGGAAAATTTGGTTACAAATGGGTTGGCAGGATCAGCAAAATTTACATATCCATAAAGGGAAGAAGGATTCGGGTTAATTATTGAACCGGCCTTACTCACTACAACAGTCTTTGAAGTAACAACATTTCCGGTTTGTGTATTGGTGACAACAAGTTTGTATTCACTGTCCTGATAAATAGAGTCGAGACCTGTTGTGCGATACAGATAATTTGGGGCAGAAGCAAAAATGCCGTCCTTTAGTGGAGGACCTTCAAAACGCTCTAAGTTGATGGCGCCTGCAAAGTTGTTGTTTTTATAGCGTTCTAATTTAACATCCAACACATCGGCATATTGAAATGAATCTGCTACCTGTGCAAACGTATAGGCATTGCCTTCGCCAAGAAAAGCTTTGTTGATTCTGATATATTGAACACTGTCAGTAGGGTCAAGAACACCGTAAATAACCATCACTTCCTTATAGGGAGCTAATAAATCCACATCAGTTTTGCACGATGACAGAGACAGACAGAGTAAACAAAAAGATATTAATAACTTATTCATGGGGTCAAATGTAGAAGATGACGGCTGATAAAAAAAATATGTAATTTTCACCACGCAAATTTTAACATATCGTTATCATAAAAATCACCATTGCCTGATGTATAAATTGCTTTTTCTTCTGATGTTTACTGCTGTAGCTTTGTCAAAATTAACACCGGTGCAGGCGCAAACAGTAAATGAAAAGTTCGACCGCCTCGATTTAAGTGAAAATTTCGATACCAGCAGTGGTATATGGACGTTTATGTCAAACTCAGAGAATCTTTTTTTAGTACAGGAAGGCGAATATATTCTTAACCGCAAAGCACCTGAAAAACCTTATGCCATTATTGCCAACTACGACTACAATCAGCCGGCATTTAAGATGATTACCTCACTGAAAATTGAAAAAGCAAACGATCAGAATGGCTCTGTGGGTGTTATGTTTATGGCTCAGAATGATGGCAATGGCGGATTTATTTTTGAGATAAATACCTTGAAACAATTCAGGCTGCGTCAGATAGTGGCAGGCAGTTATAGATACCTCACCGGTGATGCCAAAAGTGGTGGCTGGGTAAAGAGTAATTTTATCAATAATCTGAATGTTTACAATCTTCTGGAACTTAGGTTCTCACAACGCAACTACGACATTTATCTGAACAACAACCTGCTGATGTCGTTTACTGAAATTGCTTACAAGAGTGGACGCTTTGGTTATATAGTTGGACCGGGTTCGCGTGCCAAGATAGATTTTCTTTATTTGTTTTCTGCATCCGGTAAAAGTGAGTCAACAGCAGGTAGTAGTAACAACAACAATCAGCAAGAGGGAAGTCCTGATGTAATTCAACTTGCTGAGTCTATCATCAAACTAAAAACACAAATCAATAAGTTGCAGGCAGAGAATGAAGAGTTGACACGCAATTTAGAGTCAGTGAAGTCGGCCGACCAGGAAGATGAAAATGAAAGAAAGTTAAAAGATAAAATCATAACCGATTTGCAGAAGCAAATGACAATAAAAGAAGCATCATTCGATTCGCTTTTAAAAGTAAATCAGACTTTGCTGAAGTATAAAGAGATGGTTGCCGGAAACGAAAACGCTGATTTGATTATTACACTTAGTAAATCTGTAAAAGCAGAGAAAGAAAAAAACAAACAACTCTCTGATTCGTTACAGATATTAAAAACTGAGTTGATGAAACAGAAAGGTACAAAAGCAGCTCCGCCTGCAGAGAAAAAAGAACCTCAGAAGGTAAATACAGAGTTTACACTTCCAAAGGAAAATTAATTTTATAAGTATGTCGGTACATAGCGAAGTAAAAAAAATAACCACCCACGTTTTGCAGGAGATGAAACGCAGTGGCGAGAAAATATCTATGCTCACAGCTTATGATTTCAGCCTTGCAGGTATTATTGATGATGCAGGTATTGATGTCATTTTGGTTGGTGATTCTGCATCTAATGTCATGGCAGGGCATGAAACCACATTGCCTATCACACTCGATCAGATGATATATCATGCATCAAGTGTTGTGCGTGCAGTTAAACGTGCCTTGGTGGTAGTTGATTTACCTTTTGGATCCTATCAGGGCAACAGCAAGGAAGCACTTCAGTCTGCTATTCGCATCATGAAAGAATCGGGTGCACATGCAGTAAAACTTGAAGGCGGACGAGAAGTAAAGGAGTCTATAGAAAGAATTCTGACTGCCGGTGTTCCTGTGATGGGGCATTTGGGTTTAACACCGCAATCTATTTATAAGTTCGGAACCTATGTAGTTCGTGCACGCGAAGAAGAAGAAGCAAAACGATTGATTGAAGACGCACATATTTTAGAAGCAGCCGGATGTTTTGCTATTGTGCTTGAAAAAATTCCTGCTGCACTGGCAGCAATAGTTTCACAAGAAGTAAAAATTCCTGTCATAGGTATTGGTGCAGGCAACGGTGTTGACGGACAAGTGTTGGTGTTGCATGATATGCTGGGCATCAACAATGAGTTTCATCCGCGCTTTTTAAGACGTTATCTCAACCTCTATGACGACATAAAAGCAGCTACGGCAAAATATATAACAGACGTTAAGAGTCGCGATTTTCCCAATAGCAAGGAGCAGTATTGATGGAACAAATCCGATTTAAACAACCGGATATTGGAAGTCAGGTATTGTTTGAAGACAACCATCTTATTGCCATCAACAAACTTCCCGGGCAGATAACACAAGGTGACAAAACCGGTGATGTACCATTAGGCGATTGGGTAAAGCAATATTTAAA
>DKKR01000050.1:93845-125929 GCA_002455375.1 Bacteroidetes bacterium UBA6661 | reverse complement strand
ACAGGCAGACACCATCAGATAAGAGTACAACTTTCTGCCATAGGCTGCCCCATCAAAGGCGATTTAAAATACGGTGCCGACAGAAGCAATGCCGATGGCTCCATACATTTACATGCTCGTAAACTGACCTTTGTTCACCCTGTAAAATCCGAGCCGGTTTGCATAGAAGCAAAGCCACCTGAAGAACCTTTGTGGAATTATTTTGTTCAACAATTAACCAACACTAAATAATGAACCCATCACCAATGCGGGCTGCGTTAAAATTAAAATGCCCAAAGTGCGCACAATCAAATTTGTTTACAGACCCCAATCCTTATCATTTTAAAAAGTTAGGCGACATGCCTGTTGTTTGTCCTAACTGTGCATTACCTTTTACACCGGAGCCGGGTTTTTACTACGGAGCCATGTATGTGAGTTATGCATTAACTGTTGCTATGTCTGTCTTTAATTTTATTTGGGTGTATCTGTTGTGGGGATTTGTTGTTGCACCTTATTTAATAATTAACAGTGTTTTATTGATTGCATTATTTCCACTGTTCTTTCGCTATTCACGAAGTCTTTTTTTAGCAATGGTTTTTAAGATAGAAGAGGCAGCACGAAAAAGACAGCGGCATTGAAGCATTGAAGTTTTTTTTACGAGTACGAAATCAACAATTCATCAGCCTAACTTTTTTAAAAATGGGCTGTGCAGCCCATTGGTTTTATGTAACGTCAACGGTTAATTTGCGTTTTAAGTAATGTAATTTAAACACATAAAAAAATGCAACTATTTAATTTTGTTATTTCTGCGGCTATTGTATCCGTAGTATTATTTACTTCATGTAAAAAGAAGGATGACGACAACGCCTCACCAAATCCACCTGCACAAAGTGCCGGTTTTTATTATGGTGAGAACGGAATTACTACACTCACTAAAGCCGACTCCTCGTGGGTGAATGGTGCTTATAATACTATTATTGCTCAAAGTAGTGGAAGCACTGTAGTAGAAATTAATTTGACGGGCATAACTTCACAGGGCTATAGTTTAGGAACAACAAATGTTCTTACTTATTTAAAGAGTGGTAGTTCTTGGGTTGCAACAACAGGTACTGTAACAGTAACAAAAAACCAGGACAGTAAACTTTCAGGAACCTTCAGTGCAACTGCAGGTGCAGGCGTTAGTGGAGTAACTAGTTTTTCGGGTAACTTTACAGATATTCCAATTAAGTAGTTTGAATGGTAGTCATGAAATTATTGTCAGTGACTACCGTTTTTACTTTCCGGCCCTACCTGAAAATCAGAAAATTTAATCGCAATAATTATTTCAAAAAGGGTAGTCATCATTTTTAGTCACAATACCGGTAATTGTTTTTGACTTTTTGTTATAGCAGGTCAGCTGTTTGGAAACACTACATCAGTGTACCACTACCGGCAAAGTGTTGTTTTATAAAAGGTGATTTAAAATAAGATGCAGGCAGAATTCATGTTTAGCATAAGCCAGCAAAAGTGTAAAATACTATTTCACAAACCTGCCTTGTAGTTTTTCTTTATCAGTTTGTAAAGATACCAAATACATGCCTTTACTTAGTGACTGGCAATTTACATCATGAGTATAATAAGGTGGTGTGATTTTATTTTGGTTGGAGTAAACCAACTTGCCGCTAACATCAAACACCTGCAACAAACAGCTTGAACCTTTAATATGATGCCCGTTCACAAATAGTTTTTGCCAACCCGCATCAAAATACAAATTCAATTCACCCTCCTTAGTGGGCAGGGATGGTGTGGGAACTATACCTGTTAGTGTATCGCAAGCACTACCCGCCAAAGCACCCAACCCATAGTTAGGATTATTTGGCAACCCATAGTAAGTACGGTTGCCACCTAAGTAAAAACTGTACGGTTGAAAGTCACAATCTGCGCCCATGCTATCAGGATAATTAACTACTCCCAAATATGAGTTGTACATATTGTAAGTGGTATCGCTATACGGAAAAGCAAAGTTAAACCCATCATAATAAGCGTTGCTTACATATATTTTTCCATCAGGCGCTAAACGTACATCGCCACCAGTGGCCGTTGCAAGTGGTTGTGTAAAAATGGTATCAGCACTGGCAGCAATGTTGGCTGCATTTAAATCAAATTGTATCAGGTAAGTAGTATCAGGGTACGAAACTGTTTGTACATACAACTTACTTTCGTCAGGAGAAAAGGCACTACTCCAGTAAAAGTGATAAGGAGTGTTTTCAGGAGAAATGGTTTGATCAAGTGTTAAATCACCCGTACATCTGTCAAAATCATATAACTCCAATAAACCACGGGGGTTGGTATAAATCATTTTATTGCCGGTTGGCGAAAAAATTAGATTTGCCAGATTATAACTGGTTAGTGAACCAACACTTTTTGTTATAGGTACTGAAACACCTGTTGGCGTTATTAAATAAAAAGTATATTCATTGTGTGCAGGTCCTCCAATATAAAAATCGCCTTTACGGCATACTACCCACCAGTCTCTGCCATTGCCATGTTTAATAGCCCCTATGCAATCAACCATAAAGTTGTTAAGCAGTTGATTGTTTTTTGATACTACCTTGCCTAAGCCTCCATTGTAGCTCATATCAATGATGCTGTAATAGAAGCCTTGCTGAAGTGCTAAATCAAGTACTCCAACACTAATCATATAAAATCTTTTTGGGTTTACAGGATCAGGTATAATAGTTAATTCGTTGTACCAACCTTCACCCACAATTGAATCTCCATTATCCATCAACTGATGAGTGTAGTTAAAGACTAAAGTTGTTTTACCAAATAATGTAGCCCTTGTGTAGGCATAAAAAAGCAAGTTGCCAGTGCTGTCAGCAATACTTGTACAACTTCCTCTACCCTTGATACTACTATTAAAAGTTGATGGTAGACTTGCATTAAAATCAATACCCGCACTGTCTCCAAAACACCAAATGTTGTTTTGTTGTGCATAAGTGTTATAAGAAAATAAAAAAAAGAAAAATAGTAATGCGCGTTTTTCCATTTAAATTAAAAATGCAGCAACAGGTAAAACCTGTTGCTGCATAAAATTAAGCTATTTTATAATACTTACCTTTTTAGTACTTGATGTGCTTTGTTTTATTGTTTTAATAATATAAACACCGGAAGGTAATGCTTTTCGTAAATCAGCATTAGTAAATTTACTACCTTCTAAAACTTTTGCTCCTATGTTATCATACACCAAAGTCTTAAGTACTGTTTCATCAAGGGTTTGTACAGCCAATGTTTTTGTACTTTCGTTATTATGTGGATTCATCACACGCAAGCTCATAGCCTGGTCGTCCACCTCCAATCCCAAAATAGCGCGGGAATTTAATACACCTTCGCCACCTATGTACAAAGGAGTATAGGCAATGTTCAATAACTCATCTATTTCTGCCTGCGACAGTTCATACTCAGGATTTTCTTCCATCCGTATGGCAATTTCAAGCGTGTATGCCCTGTATTGTTCTATCAGGTTCTCAACCAATATACCGTTTAATTCCATCAGTGCATTTACATAGTCACCTGCTCGCATCAGCATTTCCACATTGCTAAACTCACCTATGTTTTCCTGCAGCGTTTGGTTGTAAAAAGCCAGCAACCCTGCATCGCTGTTGCGGTAGCTTTCATGCTCGTGTAAATATTCAAATGCTGCCTGCCTGTCTTTATATTCATCTTCTGTTTCATAGGTGCCATCATAATCCACGGTCTCGGCTATTACGTCATCAATATGATTGAGCATGGATTCCTCATCATCGCCAGCGTAATTATTTACACAGGGACCTACACCACTGTTCTGTACTGCATTAACAAAAGTTCCATTAGTTGGGAATGGACTAAAAATGCTATAATTGGATGAACCGGGCATAGCAGTTCCTTGGTGAAGCCATTGCACAGGTGGAGGAAAGGCTAAAGCCGGACAAGCCGTCCTGTTATTAGTGCCAAAGTTTACCCATTTATTATCCCATGCCTGCCCTGTGGCGGGGTTTCCTTGTGTTGTCACTATAGTAGTACCATCGTTTAAAAACACTCCCTGTAAACAAGAGTACATATTGTTGCATTGCAGTTGTGTGTTACTGCAATTATCCTGTAAGCGTATGGCCGTACCGAAGTTGGTAATGTCGTTTTGTTTTAAGTCAATACTCTGGCCTTTACGAATATAAATACCACGCATGGTTTGGTCAAAGTTGGCTGGCGCTGTACTAATTGCATGGCTTCTATAGATGTTTTGGTTGTCATGAATGTTCAGGTTGTTGCATCCATCAGCCCATATTGCATAGTGCATACTTTGCCCAATTAAATTAGGTGCCAGATTAAAATACATGGGATTGTTAGTGATTTCCAGCTTGGGCACATTAATGTTTTTATTTTTATCAAGATTGGAGAGATAAATTCCAATGCGGCAGTTACTAATGGTGTTATTGTTTATTACACCACGTACAGGAACCTTACTTTTATTGTAAATCTGTATGGCAGTATTCCCAAAACTGTTGGAGTTATATGGAAAAACGGATGATATGTTATTGTTGTTAATAGATAATAAGGCATCCGTGCTGGATAAAATTTTAATGCCCATATTTGTTGCAACTATCTTGTTGTTTGTTATAGTAATATTACAGCCAGGACAATTATTAATAAAAGCAGCTTCTTGTGCTATTACATTATAATCATTACCTCTAATGGTAGCATTGATATTGCCGGTTGTATAAGTGGCACGGTAGCAATTGGTAAATAGATTATCAGAATAGTTACCATATAATTTGCCAATTGTAGTAGTCATGTAGTTAGTGGTATTATTTAAATTAAAAACAGCACTACCACTATAAGTATAAGCAATATAACCTGATAAAGGTTGTACATTATTAAAAGCACAATTATGTATTTCTATGTTGGAGCGAATGCCGGCAATTCCTGAATTCAAAAATGAAAAATTACTTCTTAAAGAAGATGTAACGGATTGTGGAATTTGAAAATTGGCTACATCGTATAACAAGATTCCGCAAAGTGTTTTATTATTTATTATGGCAGGCGATTGACCCATGTAGTTATTGAGTGTAGTAGCCTGTCCAGAAAAGTTAGCTTTGTCAAATGCGTTAACTACTATATTGTGAATGTTATCAGGAGGCAGTAGTGATGAAACATCAGGTGCATAAATAGAAACAAAATTTTTATTAAAATTACATCCGCCAGATCCGATATGTATTGTACCACCTTTTTTAAAGTTAATGGCATATTGAGCATCTTCTATAGAACTTGTATTTGTTAGTGTAATACTATTTGCACCTTCTAACTCAATGCCCTTCCACATTTCATCACAGCCGGCTAAAAAACGTGTATTCATCAATTTAATGTTTACAGGGTTATAATAATCTTCCTTAACCTTTATTACAGAGCCAGGTGCCAAAAAAAAATTACTATTGATTATTTGTGCTGAGGAGTTTACGGTTAGTACTCCATTAACGGCAACATTTAAACCATTATATTCATAAAAGCCTAACGGATTCCATGTTTTTGGCATTGCACTGATATCTGTATCAAAGTAGTTGAACATTCCTGATTGCTCACAACATTTATACAAATAATAATCTACTGTTGAGCTACAACTAGGGGAGTTATATGTCACCGTAATTTTAATATCTGTAACATTGTTGTTTACAGTCAATCCTATATGAATATCTGCCACACTGAAAGTAGAAGGAATGATAGAGGCATTTACTGATCCTGAAGGCGAGGCACTAATAGAGTAATAGGATGGGTGCAGCCAGTCATAATTTTTTATTTGAACTACAGGTTGCCCCGGTGCAGCAGAGATGTATGTACACAAAGTCGTTGTACCTTCAATCATTACTGGACAAAATTGAGCATTAAGGTTAGTACTCCAGCCTAATGCGAGTAGCAAAAATGCTAATTGAATAAATTTTAGTTGTTTCATAAATTTAGGTGTTAATAAGTGAAGATTAATTTATGCTTCAAATGTAGATAAAAAAAAGAAAATGTGCAATATATGCCGTAATTTATTTATCTAACAAACAGCATCATTGCTTTTATAATGAAGCAAAGTGATGCGCATTTTGAAAAACAACTAAAGCTTATTGGACGGGCTTTAAAGGAATTGCGCATTAAGAATGGTTGGACAAG
This sequence comes from Bacteroidetes bacterium UBA6661, assembly GCA_002455375.1. GTDB lineage: Bacteria > Bacteroidota > Bacteroidia > AKYH767-A > OLB10 > OLB10. The sequence goes on along the minus strand of DKKR01000050.1, from coordinate 119,785 downwards.
CTATGAGACATTTGCAGTTGAAAATGACATAGACAGAAAACAATACTGGCGTATGGAAGCAGGCACAAATATTACTTTAAAAACGCTGTTAAAAGTATTATCGGTTCATAAATTAACGCTAAAGCAGTTTTTTAATGATAATAAGGTGTGATTAGAAAAAGGAATTATTGCTTTTCAACTTTGCTTTTTCCTATGGTTATTTACCATACCCATATTGATATTGTGAAAGTATGTTTTCCATTCGTTGACGGTAATTTTTTTTCAACTCAGGCACATCGGCTTCCGTCAGCCCTTTTACCACAACGGGTACATCTATAATCACTCTGGCAATACCCGGTCTTCCGCCAGTAATTTTATGAGGGCAATCGGGCAACAGTTTCCAGTTATCAATGTAACAAACGGGCAAAATATTGATTTGATTTTCTACTGCTAATTTAAAAGCACCATTTTTCATGGGGCCTAATTGTGGATTACATTCCGGAATGGTGGCTTCCGGAAAAATAGAGATGCTGATGTTTTGCTGCAGGTCGTTGCAGGCACGCTGATAGGCTTTGTGCGAAGCCATGCGGCTCGAACGGTTTACACCAATGTTCATCTTTTTAAAAAAAATATTGAAGAAAGGAACACGCTCCAACTCGGCCTTGCCCATAAAATGAAAATAGTGCGGAAATGCTACGTATGTCAACACAATATCTAAATAAGAAATATGATTCGGACAGATAATATAAGTTTCATTCTCCTTGGGTTCATATTGGCGAATAACTTTTACTTTGATTCCCGAAAGAAATACTATGGTACGTGCATGGAATTTCATCAGTTTAAATGCCTGATGATAGGGGGCTTTGCCACGCAATGCAAGTAATAAGAATGGAAACAACAGAAAGAAAGTAACAACGGCTTCAAAGAAAAACCAAAACCGCCACAGGTTTCCAAGCACAATGCGCACAATTCTCATGCTGCTAAAGTATAAAAATACCTGCGTTAAGTTTTTATTGCATTAGGTTCAAGTAAATTCTATTTTATTACTTTGCATTAAAATTTCATGATATGTACAACACATTAAAACCCGTACTGGAAAAAGAACTTGAAGAAATTAGGTCAGCAGGATTGTTTAAGCAAGAAAGAATTATTTCCACACCACANNCATCCAAAAGTTGTTGAAGCGGCACATGCTGCAATCAACTCTCATGGCTATGGCATGTCAAGTGTGCGTTTTATCTGCGGTACTCAGGATATCCATAAGACGCTTGAAGCTAAAATTGCATCATTTCTTGGAACAGAAGATACCATTCTTTATGCAGCTGCCTTCGATGCTAACGGTGGTGTGTTTGAACCTTTGCTCAATGAGCAGGATGCAATTATCTCTGACGAATTGAATCATGCATCTATTATTGATGGTGTCAGACTATGCAAGGCCGACCGTCATCGCTACAAACATAACGATATGGCCGATCTCGAGGAAAAACTAAAAGCTACTATGAATAAGCGTCACCGTATGATTGTGACCGATGGTGTATTCAGTATGGATGGAACTATTGCACAGTTAGACAAGATCTGTGACTTAGCCGATCGTTATCAGGCATTAATCATGATAGACGAATGTCATGCATCCGGCTTTATGGGCAAAACAGGCAGGGGTACACATGAACATCATGGTGTGATGGGACGTATTGATATTATTACAGGAACCTTAGGCAAAGCATTGGGTGGTGCAATGGGAGGCTTTACTTCAGGCAGAAAAGAAATTGTTGAAATGTTGCGTCAGCGTTCAAGACCTTATTTGTTTTCCAACTCATTGGCACCATCAATTGTAGGCGCTTCCATTGCTGTACTTGATATGCTTAGCCAGACAACAACATTACGCGATAAACTTTGGGACAACACACAATATTTCCGTAAGCAAATTACCGATGCAGGTTTTGATATTAAAGCAGGGCAGCATCCAATTGTTCCGATAATGTTATACGAAGCACAGTTAGCGCAGCAGTTTGCAGCAAGGTTATTAGACGAAGGTATTTACGTTACCGGTTTCTTTTATCCTGTTGTGGCCAAAGGTAATGCACGTATCAGAGTACAACTTTCTGCAGGACATGAGCGCCATCATATTGACAAAGCATTGAATGCCTTTATTAAAGTCGGAAAAAAACTTGGTGTAGTAAAGTAAACAGCTTTTCGGTAATACACAAAGTATGGTTAATTACCTGCTTTTTGTCTTATTTTCTGTGATGAAGTATTGTTAGCTTTGCGCCCTATTATTGAAAGCTTCAGAAATGCGAAAATTAGCAGACCGAATAGAGCGATTGAATGAATCGCAAACCATTGCCATGGCACGCCTCAGCCGCGAATTACAGGATCAGGGTTTTGATATCATCAGCCTTAGTCTGGGCGAACCTGATTTTGATACACCAAAATATATTGGCGATGCAGCCAAAAAAGCTATTGATGACGGATTTACGAAGTATCCGCCTATTTCGGGATATGCTGATGTGCGTGAAGCCATTTCGCAGAAGTTAAAACGTGAAAACAATCTCGATTATAAAGCCTCACAGATAGTTGTCAGCACAGGAGCTAAGCAATGTATTGCCAATGCTGTTTTATGCTGTGTTAACCCCGGTGATGAAGTGTTGGTGCCAACACCTTATTGGGTAAGCTACTCACAGATTATTCAATTAGCAGGAGGAGTACCTGTTTATTTGAATACCACTATTGATTCTGATTTTAAAGTAACACCACAGCAGGTTGAAAAAGCAATTACATCAAAAACAAGGATGTTTATTTTTTCATCACCATGTAATCCAACAGGCACTGTTTATTCGCACGAGGAGTTAAAAGCACTTGCAGCAGTTTTTGCAAAGCATGAAAATATTTTTGTGTTAAGNNGAATTAAAAAATCAGGTCATCATAATAAATGGTGTAAGTAAAGGCTATGCAATGACAGGATGGCGTATTGGCTATATGGCAGCACCACAGGATGTAGCTACTGCATGTGATAAAATGCAAGGACAGTTTACATCGGCTGCAAGCAGTATTGCACAAAAGGCAGCAAAAGCAGCTATCAGCATTAGTACACCTGACAGAGGTTTAATGGTAGAAACTTTTCGCAAAAGGCGCGACTTGGTTTTAAACCTGATGAAAGATATTCCCGGTTGGAAAACCAACACGCCAGAAGGTGCATTTTATGTTTTTCCCGACATCAGTTATTATTTCGGAAAATCAGATGGCAGCAGCACCATAAATAATCCGGAAGATATGTGTATGTTTCTGCTGAAAGATGCAAAAGTTGCCTTAGTAACCGGTGAAGCATTTGGCGACAATCAATGTATTCGTTTCTCTTATGCTACCAGCGATAAACTGCTCACCGAAGCAATTGCCCGCATAAAGGTTAGTCTGGCAAAACTGAAATAGTTTTTATTCTTTTTAGTTCGGGGCTTATTGTTATTTTCGTAAACCATAATTGCATACGCAATTTATTTTTGAATCAATGAAAATAATGAACCGCAGTATTATTTCTTTTCTGATTTTATTTTGGTTCTGTGGTTCAGCAAAGGCACAAACAGATACAACAAAAAATAAATCTGTTAATTTTTATCAGGGAGTTGAGCAGGTTTCAAAATCGAGTAAACTGCTTCGTAACATTTACAGAATGATTTTCCGACCTGTTACCTCCAAAGTTGTTGAGGTTAAGAAAAAACCTGTTGTACAGGAAATCAATTTCTCAGAATTTCAATGTCTGCCAATAGGAAATATTAATATTACCGTATTCGACCCGTTTGGTTATTCTTTACAGGACTCAGTTGTCAAACATCAACCTTCTTTAATCAATGCAGGAAATTTTTTACATAATAAAACAAGTAACAGTCAAATCAAAAAATTAATGATTATTGAAACTGGAGATGAGTTTGATTCATTGTTGGTTTCAGAGTCGGAACGATTGATACGTACACAACCTTTTATACGCGATGCCATTATCATTCCACACAAAAATGAGTTAAATCAAACCATAGACCTTGAAGTGCGCGTACTTGACAACTGGAGTATTTTAATTGGCGGAGGCATGAGTGAGACCAATACAAAAATCAGTATTACAGAAAAAAACTTTGCCGGACTGGGACACACTTTTGAAAACAGCTACCGATGGTATTACAACAAAAATGCTGACATTATTGAGAGTAGTTATGAGGTTCCGAATTTGCTGGGAACCCATGCAGATGCAAAAATACTTTATCATTTAAACGAAAGAGAAGGCGATGTTAAGTCTNNTACGTTTGTTAAGCGGCAATAAGGTGTATCAGCGCAGCACACGATTGATTGCTGCATTAAGAGGCAGCAGCGTTCAGTATCTTTCTTTTCCCTCTGCAGGTTTTGATTCTTTGGGGTTATTGAAAAATCAAAATACCTATCTTGCAGGAATTGGATTTTCTTCAAGAGAGTATATTACGGAAAGGTATGTTTTTAAATACGGACAAAAGGAAGATGTTCCTATTGGCCGCACCTATGGATTAACAGTTGGCTATAGGGAAAGAGCTTCATCAGGCAATTGGTATGCCGGTGCCATGGCTGCATTCGGAGATTATTTTAGTTTTGGTTATCTGAGCAGTTTAGTTCGTTACGGTACATTTTTTTATAACGGCAATGCCAGAAATTCTGCATTTGAAATTCAGACTGTTTATTTTACACGACAAATGGCAATAGGCAAGTGGAGGCTTAGACAATTCCTGAGAGCAAATGCAACATTAGGAATTGACAGAATTACTAATGAATTTGTTTCGCTCGAAAATCAGATGAGTGGTTTCGATAGCCGCACCTCAGGCACCAAGCGAATTTTTATCTCTCTGCAGACACAAACCTATGCTCCGTATGATTTTTTGGGGTTTAAGTTTGGACCTTATGTCATTGCATCAGCAGGCTTCATTGGAAATCAACTTCATGGTTTTAGCAGAAGCCAAATGTATTCTGTTTTTGGAGTTGGGATGATAATTAAAAATGAATATCTGGCACTAAGCAGTTTTCAGATAAGTCTGGCATATTATCCTACAATTCCATATTCAGGGAAAGATGTGTTTAGAGTTAACCCACTTAGGAGTACAGACTTTCAGTTAGTTGATTTCGATTTAAAAAAACCTGATATTATTGAATTCAAATAGTAATATACTTGAGTAAGTCTTAGGTGTTTTGAGTATATATTGAAGTTTCTATCTTTCAGAACAAGAAAATTACCGTTTAAAGACAATGATTTTTTAAATTTTGTAGTCATTATTTAGAAATCAATTTTAGTATCTTTGTTACCTTTCCATCATATATGAAAAGCCACTTTTGGAAATTCTGTTTAGTTATTAATTTTTTATTTCTGTTTGCAGACAGTGTAAAGGCAACGCATATTGTAGGAGGAGAAATTTTTTACAGCTACCTTGGTAATGGAAATTATCAGGTCACAATGTATATCTATCGTGACTGTGCCAATGGTGTACCACCTTTTGATGATCCTGCAGCAATAGGCATTTACGATCAAAGTTACAATTTAGTGCAAGCATTGAATGTTTATGTTCGACCTGACTCTATTCTTATTCCTTCAACAATCAACAATCCATGTTTTATCCCACCTGTAAATATTTGTTACAGGCGTGCCACCTATATTTTTAATGTTAATCTGGCACCCTCTTCCGGTGTTTACTATATAGCCTATCAGCGTTGCTGTCGTAATAATACCATCAACAATTTAATTGGACCGGATGTGACCGGTGCAACCTATGTTGGCGAAATAAGAGCAAGTAGTTTCTTTAACAACAGCAGCCCGCGTTTTAAATTTCTGCCACCACCTTTTGTTTGTTTAAATTTCCCATTTGTTTTCGACCATTCAGCTACAGATCCTAATAATGATACCATTCGTTATTCATTATGCACGCCCTTAGTTGGTGGCGACACCTTGGATCCGGCACCAGTTCCACCGTTTTCTGCACCACCATATAGTAATGTAATATTTGCACCGCCATTTACGGTGAACAATATGCTCAATGGTACTCCGGGTGTTCAACCGCTGAGTATTGATTCAATAACAGGAGTGCTTACGGCCACCCCAAACACAATAGGTCAGTTTGTAATTGGTGTCTGTGCAAAAGAATATCGCAACAATGTTTACTTAGGCGAAACAAGAAGAGATTATCAGTTAAACGTAGTTCCCTGTCCGTCTTTGGTGGTTGCAGCATTTTTAAACCCAATAGTTTCTTGTGGAAGTAATACAGTTTCATTTAGTAATGGTAGTATAGGTGCTATTTCTTATCATTGGGATTTTGGTGTACCTAATCTTACTAATGATACATCTAATGCATTTAACCCTGTTTATACCTATCCCGATACAGGAACATATAATGTTACGTTAATTGCTTATTCTTTATTTAATCCGGGTTGTGCCGACACCATTCATGGTGTTGTAACAGTAACTAAAGAACTGATAACAGATTTTACATCTGCCGTTCAGGCATGTACAACTGTAGCCTTATTTAACGACACAATTTTATCATCTGCACCTGCTTCATTTTCCTATAACTGGAATTTTGGTAATGGCACAACATCAAATATAAGTCATCCACAAATTACCTATGGCGCACCGGGTAATTATCCGGTTACCTTAGTGGTTACAAACTCACTCGGTTGTAAGGATACAGTTACTAAAACCATTAACATACCACAATTCATGGGTGCAACGGCATCCACCATTCAGAATGTACGTTGCAAAGACGAATGTAACGGTTCCGGCCTTGTCGCAGTAATAAATAATAATGGGCCATACACAATATTATGGAGCAATCCTCCGGGACAAACCAATGATACAATTGTTAATCTATGTCAGGGAACCTATTCAGGAACAGTAACAGATTCTGCAGGATGTATTTCAAATTTTTCTTTAAATATTACTGAACCACCACAACTTACCTTATCTGCAACTGCAACTCCTGACTATTGCAGCGGTCAATGTATAGGCACTGCCACAGCATTGGCGGGTGGAGGCACACCGCCTTACAACTTTGTCTGGAGCACTAGCTCAAATTCGAGTTCGCTCAATCAACTTTGTGCCGGCAACTACACAGTTTCTGTAACAGACTCGAAAGGTTGTACAGCTTCTTCTGTTACGGTAAATGTTTTGTTTTCTGATTCGTTGGCGACATTAAATATTGTGCCTTCTATTGATACTATTTATCGCGGACAAAGTGTTAATCTTTCAGCAACCCAAAATACAGGCTACATCTACAACTGGCAGCCACCAACTTATTTAAATAGCAACAGTATTGCAAATCCTGTAAGTACACCACTTGTTGATATTGACTATATCCTTAGCATAACAGATGCATTCGGTTGTAAGATTAATGACACTTCAAAAATTGTAGTGATTCAATACCGATGCGAAGAACCGGAAATTTATATTCCCAATTCATTCAGCCCAAATGGCAATGGTGTGAATGATGAGATTTACGTTTATGGCGGACAAATAAAAGAGTTGCTATTCCGTATTTACGATCGTTGGGGGGAGAAAGTATTTGAGACCAAACAACCGGGACAAGGTTGGGATGGTTTTTATAAAGGCAAACGTGTAACACCAGGGGTGTTTGTTTACTATGTTGAGGCTACTTGTTATGACAATCAGAAATTCTTTAAAAAGGGTAATATAACCGTAATTCGGTAAGTAATGAAAAACATCCTGTCGGGCATAATTACAATTTGTTTGTTCTGTTTGAATGTAACAGGGCAGGATGTCCATTTTTCGCAGTTTGATTTTTCACCACTGCATCAAAGTGCAGCACAAACAGGAAACTTTAAAGGTGATTACCGACTGACTGCAATAAATCGCATGCAATATAAATCTGTAACAGTGCCTTACAAATCGTTAGGTGCATCTGTTGATATGAACATTGCAAAGACTGATGAAAAGAAATCATGGTGGAGTGCAGGTTTGTTATTTGAAAATGACGTTACCGGTGATGCAGATTATAAAACTACTATTGTTGATGTTTCTGTTGCCTGGAATTCTTTTTTAGATGAAAACAAAAAACATCAGCTCACCTTAGCCATTCAACCGGGATGGATGCAGAACGGCTTGAATTTTTCTGAACTGTATTTCGGTTCACAATATGATGGTGATATTTTTGATCCTAATCTGCCTACAGGTGAAAACCCCGAACGCAGCAGTTATTCCAATTTTAATCTTAATGCAGGTGCCGGTTATAGATATGCTTTTAGTGAAAACTCTGATTTGAATTTGGTTTTCGGTGCCAGCCACCTGAATCAGCCGGATATTTCGTTTCTGAATGATAAAGCAAAATTATTTACGCGACTCACAGGTATTGGAGTTTTAAACCTGATGCTTTCTGAAAAAATTTCTCTGCAACCACAAGTGCTATTTTATCGTCAGGGAAAATTCTCGCAATTAAATGGAGGTGCTAATGTTCAGCTACATTCTTTAGAGAATAATTTAAAAAATTTCAGATTTTCAGCAGGGCTGTTTTACAGGAATAAAGATGCCGTTATTGCCCGTATTGGTGCCGGCATTGGAAATTTAGATGCCGGTTTTGCATACGATTTTAATACTTCTGATCTTAAAAGGGCAAGTAACGGTAGAGGCGCTTACGAAGTTGCATTGTCCTACATCATCACTAAAGTAAAACCATTAAAGAAGAATCCACCATGCCCGGTTTATTAACATTTGTTTTTGGCAGCAGGAGGCATGTTGTTGCCAGGGTTGCAATGTTTGCCTGCTTGTTTTTTACTGCGCAGCAATTGCATGCGCAATCTCCGGCAGCTTATGAACGTGCAGGTGACAAGGCTATGAAAGAGGGCGATTATTATTCAGCATTCACTTTCTATTTTAATTCTTATGCTAACAACAATACAGATTTAATTATTACCTGGAAATTGGCAGAATCATGCAGATTGTACAATGATTATGAGAATGCACAGAAATATTATAACAAAGCTTATGGATTAGATAAGCAGGGTCAGTTTCCATTAATCGCATTTTATCTGGCAGAGATGAATCAGCGCCAGGGATATTATGAAGAGGCTGCTTCAATCTACAATAATTATTTACAAATGTATGGACGCGACAATAGTTATTTTACAGACAAAGCAAAACGCGAATTAAACAATTGCCAAAACATTAAACAGTTGCTTAAGGACACAGCTAAGGTTTCAATTCAAAACTCAGGCACTGAAATAAATTCTGTTTATTCTGATTTTGCTCCATCATATTTGGATAGTACAACCATGTTGTATTCATCTCTTCGATTTGAGAATAAAGATAAAAAAACGAAGAAAAAAAATAAGTATATATCGAAATTGCTTATCAGCAATAATGAACGCAATACGTGGAGTAGTCCTGATAATTACAGTACACAGCTCAATCGCCCCGGATTACATTCATGTAATTCTGCAGTAAGTGGAAATGGAAAATTGTTGATATACACACAATGTCAGCGTGAAAAAGACAAATTGATGTGCACTTTGTATTACAGCACACAGAAAGATGGCAATTGGACTAATCCACTTCCACTAAACGACAGCATTAATTTTAAAGGATATACAGCTACAATGCCTGCTATCGGAAATGATGGACTATCGGGTTATGTACTTTATTTCGTTAGCGACCGTCCCGGTGGCTTGGGTAAGGCAGACATCTGGAAGTGTTCTATTACGCCTGATTTTATTTTTGGTAATCCTGTTAATGTAGGTGCACCGGTTAATACTGTTGATGATGACATCACACCATTCTATGACAATCAGCATTCAACTTTATATTTTGCAAGTGAAGGGCATAAAGGGCTTGGAGGTTTTGATATTTACAGTTATAAAACAGATGTCCCGGAACAAAACGTAGAGAACCTTCACTATCCGATCAATACAAGTTATAATGATTTGTATTATAGCAGTCGCAACAATAATTTTTTACTCTCATCAAACCGTCCTGGCTCACTCTATATAAAAGCAAGAACCTGCTGTTATGATATTTATGAAGGTGTATATTTGGATACGGTTAAGCATGTCAAGAAAGATACTTTAATGGCTATTGAGCCTTTTGCTAATGACATTTCACAAGATTCAATCACTAAGGAAGTCATCAGGCAAATAGAACCATTGTTGCCGATGAAGTTATATTTTGAAAACGATCAGCCCAATCCAAAAACAATGCTGACAACAACAAAAGCAAATTATGTTGACTTGTACCATACATATCTCACAAATGAGAAAAAGTACAGAGTGAATTATGTTGATGTTTTAACAGATGAATCAAAACGCACAAATGCTGATGCTGAAATTACGGCCTTCTTTAATCAGGTCGTTAAGAAAAGCTATCTTGACCTTGACCGTTTCAGCGACTTATTATTGAAGCAACTTGATGCAGGAAATAAGATTGAAATAATTGTGAGAGGATCTGCAAGTCCATTGGCAGCAAGTGGCTACAACAAGAATCTGTCTAAACGAAGAATCAGCAGTGTAATAAATTTCTGGAAGGTTTATAATGCAGGCAAGCTAAATAATTATATCAAGACAGGAAAACTTACCATTACTGAAGATGCCGTAGGTGAAGAAATGACCTCAACAAAAATTAGTGACGACCTGAAAGATAAAAGAAACTCGGTTTATAGCCCGGCTGCCGGTAGCATGCGTTACATACAGGTTATGAGGGTGATGATAAACGGTGTGGCTGTAGAATAGTGATTTTTATAACTTTATAGTGGCAAACCTGCCTGTTTATTCTTACTTTTGCTCCTGAAAACAGAAAAAATTGAATAGCGAAATTTCAGAAAAAGTAAGCCGTTTGCGTGAGCAGGCCGATGCACTAATGTCGGTAAATACTGCTAAGGCAATAATTCTTCTCAGCGAAGCCATGAATCAGATTGAAGCTGATGATGAAAAACTCAAATCGGAATGTGGATTGCAGTTGGCATTGGCTTATCACAAGGTGAAAGAAGAGTTGATGGCCATAAAAATAATTAACCAATGTCTTGAGTTAAAAATTAATAGTGACAGTTTAAAGAATCAGATTCCTTTTAATGAGCTGGCTGCAGAAATCTATACTGCAATTTCTATTTACGACAGTGCACTTGAACATTTGCTTAATATTGCTTCAGCCTACACATCAGCAAAGGACAAGCAGAAACTCGGTTTGGTTTTAAATCAGATTGGTGAAACACATAAATTACTCGGTGGTTATAATGAGGCAATTCGCCATCATGAAAAAGCATTAAAAATTTTTGAGGAACTTGAAAATAAGGAACAGCTTTCTATAACCAATTTCTATATCGGTAATTGTTATAACTGGGCTGATGAATTGGATATTGCCTTCAATTATCTTGATACGAGTTTGAAACTTGCTGAGAAACTTCGCAGTCCTGAATTAAAGATAAAGACATTAGGTAGCTTAGCAATATTATTTACCAAGCAGAATAAATTCGAGAAATCACTCGACTATTTTTTTCAAGCTATTGATAACAGCAACCTCGCAGGTAATGTACGTGTGAAGGCCGACTTATTAAAGAGCCTTGGTAATCTTTATAATCAAATGCACAGGCATGATGAGGCTATAAAAATTTTACTTGAAGCAGACGAAATCTGTCAATCTCTTAATATTAAACAGCCGCTGCATCTGGTAAATTTGTTTTTATCTGATGCCTATGCTGCATTAAATAATTTCGAAAAAGCATTAGCACATCATAAAGTATATTATAAACTTTGTCGCGAAATACAAAGTGAAGATGTAAGTCATAGAACTAAAAACTTGCAGCTTAAATATGATCTGGAAGAAATACAAAGAGAGAAGAACAAAGCAGAAGAATCACTTTTACTAAAAGATACATTTCTTGCAAATGTTAGCCATGAGTTGAGAACTCCGCTTAATGGAATTATCGGTATGGCCGATTTATTATCTGAAACAGTAGCTACCGATGAGAACAGAAAATATGTTCAGACTATTCTCTCATCAGCGTTTCAATTATCAAATATTGTTGACGAAATATTAGACTATGCGCGAGTAAATACAGGTCAGGTTTGCCCGGTAGAGCATCCTTTTATTTTAAACGAAACGATAAAAGAGTGTCTCGAAAAATTTCTTTTAAAATTCCCCGGAAAGAAAGTTGAATCCGATACCGATTTTAAAGCTTGTGATGAAGTGTTGCTTGATGAGGGTATTCTTAAAAAAGTTGTTTTTAACACGCTTGTTTTTGGTGGTTCATTTGCCAGTAACGATAAACTTGAGCTGGCATTATATCATTCACAGAACAAAATATTTATCAATGTAAAATTCAACATTGTAAATAAAAAGAGTTTTCCGCATCCTGATAACTTCTTTGAGCTCAACAATCCGCAGTTTTCTCAGAATGGATTGAATGGATACGGATTAGGGTTGTCACTGATCAATGCACGAGGTATGATTATGGCTTGTGGAGGAAAAATTTCAGTGAAGCTTGAAAGTTCAAAATGCAACTTTGTTATTGAGCTGCCTTATAAAGCTGTTAAGTCAGACAGAAAAAATATTGTAAATGAACCCACCGCTACAGAAGATGTAACAATATTATTGGTAGAAGACAATAAAATAAATCAGTTTCTTGCCAAAACAATGTTGCAGAAGAAAGGCTATAAAGTAGCACTGGCAACCGATGGTGAAGAGGCTTTGAATCTTCTTGAAAAAGGTAACTTCAGTATGGTAATTACAGATGTTCAGATGCCTGGAATGGATGGTTACCAACTGGCCGGGCATATACGAAGTAAACTATCCGGTCCTGTTAATGCAATCCCTATTCTTGCATTGACGGCTTATGAGTCAAGTGCAGAGAAAGAGAAGGCAAAAGCTGCTGGTATGTCCGGCTTTTTAACTAAACCCTACATGCCTGAACAACTTTTTGACCTCATAGCGCAACATCTTCCATTGAAAAATGATAAATTGAATGATGCAGCTGAATCGGAATCATCTTTTAATGTTAATGAAATTTATGAGAACCTTCTTGCGTTAATGGCAGGTGATAAAAAAGAAACAGCTTCCTTGATAAAGATGCTGCAAGTACAATTTCCTGAATTGCTCAGCGAAATGTTACAGGCCATAGAAGACAAGGATATGAAGAAACTGTATAAGGCAGCGCATAAAATAAAATCAAGTCTGAAAATATTCAACAACAATTCTGTAGGAGTATTAATAGATCAGGTAGAACGCAAGGCCAAAGACAATGAATACTCCTTCGAGCTATCAGTAAAAGTATCAGAGCTTATTAAACAAGTGAATGTAATTATAGGCTCACTTGACCAACTGGTAAAAAAGTAAACAGAAAATTTTATTGGTTAAATGAATAGTAAGGTGATATCATCAGATATACAATCACGCCTGTTAATGTAACATACAGCCATATAGGAAATGAAAACCTTGTCAGCTTACGATGTTTTCGTACGTCCATTTTTAGGCCATAATAAAATGATAGCAGTACCAAGGGCATTACTATGGCAGCAAGAATAATATGAGATGCTAAAATGAATAAATACAGTCCGCGCAGCGGATGGTCAACCGGATATTTGGTTTCATCAGCTAAATAATGATATAGAAAATATGAAACAATAAAAACAGCACTCAATAAAAAAGTAAGCAGGTTAATTTTTTTATGAATGTCTATTCGTTTCTTTTTAATAAAATAAAATGAAATCAGCAGCAGGATAAAACAGGTTCCGTTTACCAAAGCATTTAAACCGGGCAGGTACTTCGTAAATTCCGGAGGTGTTTCAGGGCGTGGAAGCACTTTCTGACTCAGCAGCATCACCATGCCTAATACAACTACTGAAATAATTGCTACTACTCTGAAAGTAAGTTTCTCATTCATTAAAATCTGTTTCATCTTACTTTGATTTTTGTCTTGTTTCGTAACTAAGAATTTTTATATCGTCTTTCAAGCGTTTCATCTCCAGCAAATCGGCACCATCATATATGCCACGAAGATGAAATTTGCTGTCAACCAAAAATACAGTGTTGAGGGCTGCATTGGTACTGCCTTTTAAGAAAAACGATGTGCGCATTAAAGAATCAATTTCCAATGAATCGCCTGTACATAACTGCCATTGTGGTGGATGAATACTGTTCATTTTCATTACCTGCTTCAATACCGGAATGCTGTCGTTTTTTGGATGTGTGGTTATCGAAAGCAGTTTCACCTTAGGTGCAGTTGCAAAATCTCTTGCCACATCATACATATTGGTAAAAACTTCCTTGCACGGTTCCTGACATGAGGCATTAAAAAACTGAAACACCCAATAGGAGGGGTCGGTGTTGCTGAGTGAAACAGTATTTCCTTCTGTATTTTTTAGTGAGAAATCAGTTAGGGTATGATAAATTGTGTCAACTCCGTTTGTTGCAAGATGCTTGGGCCCATAATATTCAAGATATCTGAAATTATGCTTCCCTTCTTTCATCAGAATAAAAAAAAATAAGGGCATCAGAAGTATTAAAAAAACCGCTGCTGCCCTAAACTTTTTCAAGATAAAAATGGCTTATCCTATATGGAAAAGATAAACGCCTTCAATAAGACAAATTGCTATCATGTAAACAATCAGAAAAAAAGGTAAAAGAATGGTGTACTGCAGACTCTTTTTTTCTTTTCCAAGGTGCATAAATACACCTACAATATATGCTGATTTAAAGATTGTTAAAGCAACAAATATCCACTGCAGCAATTCTTTATGCATAGGAATAAATGCTATTGCTACTTCAACAATTGTAGCAACAAGCAATATCCAGAATGTGCGCCAGATAATTTTTTTTGCTGTAGGATCGTAATGCTCTTCAACAAATTGATTGTGTATATCACCGGTGTAATAACCGTGTGGTTTATGCTCATTTTGTGCGTTATGACTCATGATTCTATATTTCTTTTAGAATTAGTTAAACAAGATAGAAGAAGGTGAACACGAATACCCAAACCAAATCTACAAAGTGCCAGTAGAGCCCTGATTTTTCTACCTGCTCATAATGACCGCGCCTTTTATAAACGCCATTCAGCACATTAATAAAAATTATAATGTTGATGACTACACCGCTGAAAACGTGAAATCCGTGAAATCCTGTTATAAAGAAAAAGAAGTTAGCAAATAATGGGGTATTGCCATATTCATTCTCAGTCATGTTTGCTCCTTTTATGTTGCGCACTGCAGATGCTTTTAGTTTTTCTGCTTCAGCACCTTCAACAACAGTTTTTTGATGGTTATGCCAGAAAAATAATTTTCCGGGTTCATAATCGTCTGTACGCGCAAAACGTCCATCAGCAAGAATATAAGTTCCTTCTTTAGAACCATGAATAAAGTGATACCACTCCCATGCCTGACTGCCTAAGAACATCAGACCTCCGACAATGGTTAATCCCATCCACATGGCAACACTTTTATGGTTACGCTGATGTCCGGCATCTACTGCAAGTACCATTGTTACAGAACTCATGATGAGGATAAAGGTCATTAATCCTACATAAGCTAAAGGTACATGCCCGTGAATAAAAGGGAAGTGCGTAAACACGTCACCCGGTGCAGGCCATATATCTGTAAAACGATGGCGCATGGTACCATAAGCCACCAGGAGAGTTGAGAATGTAAACGCATCAGATACCAGGAAAAACCACATAAACATTTTTCCCCAGCTTACATTGAATGGTGATATACCACCACCCCAGATGGATTTTGATTTTGCTTCAGTTGCTGTTGACATATTAAGTTAGGAGTCTTGAAATTATTTTACAGGATGCAAATATTTAATTTTTTTTCCAATTCATCAATTTATTGTAAAATTTTCGGCCACTTAACCATAATTCATTGACAGATTGGAGTAAAAAATGACCCATCAGGCTATGAAGGTCACAAATACAAAGAGATAAACCCACAGGATATCAAGAAAATGCCAGAAAATAGCGCCTAACTGAATTCCTAAATAGTTTTTGGGAGAATACTTTTCTTGAATTGATTTTACAGATATCACAATCATTGAAATAATTCCTCCTGCCAGGTGAAGGATGTGCATACCGGATAATACATAGATAAAAGAACCTGATGGATTACCTACTAAATGGATACCGTTTTCAACCATAACTGTCCAGGCATAAAATTGCATAAACACAAAAGCTATACCCAGTCCAAGAGTGGTTATTACTGCAATTTTAACCTGATTCAACAGATTTCTTTTAATGGCATAAACGGCATATTGAATAATAAAACTGCTGATAATAATAACAATGGTGCTGATGGTAAACATCTTTGGTAAGCTGAACTCAATCCAGTTACCTTCGTTTTTACGAACAATATAAGCACTTGTCAATCCTGCAAATAGCATAACCATACTGGCCATGGCTATCCACAATAATATTTTTGCTGTAGGAATGCCTGTGTAGTTGTTATCTTGTTCTGTGGTGGCAGTT
This sequence comes from Bacteroidetes bacterium UBA6661, assembly GCA_002455375.1. Classification (GTDB taxonomy): domain Bacteria; phylum Bacteroidota; class Bacteroidia; order AKYH767-A; family OLB10; genus OLB10. The sequence continues at coordinate 103,361 of DKKR01000050.1, read as the reverse complement.
TGCATTGTAATTAAATTTTATCAAGTAATATGGCAATTAATACTACGGGGAGATATATAAAAGACCCAAACATCAGCTTTTTGGCTGCATCTTCGGAACATGTTTTAAGTAAATAAAGACTTTGCATAAAGAAAAGAATTCCTGCAAGGGTAATGACTATTGCAGAAATAACGCCACTCATTCCGCTGTAATAGGGCAGCAGACCAATGGGTATAAGCGTGAAAGTATAAATTGTTGTTTGAAATGCAGAAGCGGAATTTTTACCACCTGCAGGAAGCAATTGAAAGCCGGCACTCATATAGTCGTCATAGAGTTTCCAGGCAATAGCCCAAAAGTGTGGAAACTGCCACATAAACTGAATGGCAAAAAGTATCCATCCCTGATAACTAAACTGACCGGTGGCAGCAACCCAGCCAAGGAGGGTAGGGATAGCTCCCGGAAATGCTCCAACAAAAACCGATAAAGGGGTAACACCTTTTAAGGGTGTGTAGGCAAAGGCATAACTTACCAATGCTATAAAACCAAGTATTCCACTGTAAAGATTAATGTAGTAGGTGAGTATAAACAATCCTATTACACCGGCAGAGATCGTTACAATAAGCGATTCTGTAAGCGACATTCTGCTGTCAGGCAGCGGGCGTAGCCTTGTACGCTTCATTATTTTATCGGTGCGTCTTTCGTAAATCTGATTCAATCCGTTTGATGAACCTGTAACTAAAAAGCCACCCAAAACAAGCAGCCACAGCTTTGTATAATCTACGGTTGTTGAGCCTATAAGAAAAGCTAATGCAGCAGAGAGAACTACTAACGAAGCCAGCCTTAGTTTAAACAACTGTCCATAATCAACAAGTCTGGCAGTAAAGGTACGTGGTGCAACAACCATTGTTGTCTTCAACATTTAAGCAATCTGAAAAAATTTCGGAAGGCAAAGGTATAAAATTGATAGGAAGGATTATTAAAAATGATAATTACTTATTGATAAGCAAAAAAAAAGGCAGCCTTTGGCTGCCTCAAATATTATTTTAAAGCTATGAAACAGTAGCGATTACTTACTCTTTTCTTTTACTTTATCTGCAAGATAGTTGCGGGTTTTTCCGCTTATTACCCTTTTTTCGTAGATGAGCCAATACAATAAGCCAATGGCAATTAAAACCATGAAAATAATATCTATTGACTTACCTAATGGTTTTGCCAGTTCGAAAATAAATTCAAAAAATGCTGCTATACCGTGCCAGAATGAGTTTAACATATTCAATAATTTTTGGCAAAAATAATAAAATTCAAATACAGATATTCGCAGCCTCAAAGTTGCTGAAAAAATGTTGATCATCAGGTTGTTTAAATCTTCGCAAACGCCACCACTGTTTTTAGTGCCGGTAATAACGCTGTTGTTGGTGCTGTTCAACATTTATACCCAAGGGGTTGTCATTATCAAAGACATGAATCATGGTGTATTATATGCCTTATTACTCGACAGTAAAATTGACGGTATAAAATGGGCAGTGCCTGCATTGATTTTTGTACTCATCACCATTCAGGCCTATTTATTTAATACACTCATCAACCGGTTTGAGGTTTTATACAAAAACAGCAACATTCCGGTCATTATTTTTATCATCCTCTATGGACTTATTCCCGATTTTTTATCCCTTAGTCCTTTTATTCTGGTAAATACATTAATGCCGCTTGCCTTATGGAAAATATTTGCATTGTATAAATCAGAACGTCCTGTTACCCGTGCTTTTGATACAGGCTTTGTTTTTTCGCTGATGATATTGTGTTATCTGCCCATGGCATTGTTGGTGGTTTTTATGTACTTGTGTATTGCCATATTACGGCCTTTCAACTGGCGCGAGTGGGTTGCTTCTGCATTAGGACTTGCAACACCAGCTATACTTTTGTTTACCATCCTTTTGGTAACAAACAAAATGCACCTGCGAATTACAGAAGTAAATACAGATACATGGCTACCTGTTATCAAACTACAATCACTTTCATGGCATTACATATTGCCTGCATTGGTAATAGCAGTAATTTTATTTTTATCCTTTCTGAAACTTTATGCCAATTACAGTAAGAATGTTATCCGCATGCGAAAATTTCAGTTATGCTTTATGTTATTACTTGTTTTTCTGTTACTGATAATATTAATTCCAGTGCAACAAAGTGCTGCAAGGTTTAGCCTTCTTATCCCTCCGATATGCCTGTTTTTAAGCTACTATTTTATTGCAATTCGCAAGATATGGTGGTTCGAAATCCTTTCAACGGTTTTTATTTTACTAATTGCCTTAGGATACGCTATTCTTTAAGCTTTTGATTTTTATTAAGGAATGATAACAATCAGTTTTTGGGTTTTATCTTTTTAAAAATAATTAATTTATTGATAATGATGTGATAATGTTTTTGGTTTGTCATAAAAGTTTCAAAATACTTTTTTGTGCTTGTTTAATTAATATCAAATGAATAATATTGAGGCCGATTTCTATTTCCGATTTTGCATTTAGATGCTATTCTACAAGATCCCAAAGGTCTTTTTTAATTGCGCTTTACAACTTCGGTTTAATTTAATGTAGTCGCAAAGTATTTTAATCAATTAATGTTTAACTAAAATCAAATTTAACATGGTAGAAAAAACCAAAAATCGAACACGAACGTGTTTATTCTTTTTATGGTGTTGCCTCATGTCGGCAATGCTATGGACAACGGGCGCACAGGCGCAAATAGCAGGTTACGGCTTCACTCAGGTAGCCGGATCTTACTCACCCGTAAGTGGTGGCACACAACTGATTGCTGCTGCTGTAGATGATGGAAGCTCAGCGGCAACCAACATTGGCTTTACCTTTAATCTGGCAGGCACCAACTATACACAGTTTGTTGCCAACTCAAACGGGAACATCAGATTAGGTGCTACAGCTCCATCAGCACCAACAACACCTATCTCTACAACCTCCAACACCGGAGCTATTTCCGGCTTTGGCAGAGACGGAAGGACCGGTGGTGCTGTTGTTTATCAACTTACAGGAACTGCCCCCAATCAGGTACTCACCATTGATTATCCTGATTTTAACCCCTACTGGAATAATTCATCCTACAAGCAAAGTTTTCAGATTAAATTATTTGAAACTACCAATGTTATTCAAATAATTTATGGGCCTAATGCTTCACCTACAACTTATACTTGTCAGGTAGGTATCAGAGCCACTCCTGCTGATTTTGCAAACAGAACAACTACTACTAACTGGGCTGCCTCAACAGCAGGTTCAGTTTCTTCAACCATGACGTGGAGTTCAACAGTGTATCCGGCCAACGGCTTAACCTACACTTGGACACCACCTTCATGTGCGGCACCAAGTGCTTTAGTTGCAACACCAACAACAACTACAACTGCCAACATCAGCTGGACAGCACCTTTAACACCACCATCAAACGGTTATGAATATGCAGTAACTACCAGTGCTGTACCTCCTCCATCAGGAACTGCCTTTGCAGGAACATCAACCAGCGTGACCGGCTTAACTGCAAATACTACTTATTTTTTGCATGTTCGCAGCTATTGTGGTGGTATTGATTATAGTGCTTGGATGACTTTCAGTTTTTTCACTGGTTATTGTACTCCCGCACCATCGAGCGTTGATGGACAGGGTATCACCAATGTAAATATGGGTACCATTAATAACACCACAGTAAATGAGGCAGGTAATTATGGAGATTATAGCGCACAAACTACCAATGTGTATGAAACTCAATTGGTGAGTTGTGCAATTACCTACAAAACGGGCTATACTTACGGAACACAAATTTGGGTTGACTGGAACAACAACCTGAGTTTTCTTGATGCCGGTGAGTTGGTTTATACCGGGATTTCTACCAGTAACAACCCAACAACACTAACTGCCAGTTTTACAGTACCTAGTGGTCAGCCATTAGGCAATTATCGTATAAGAATTGGTGGCACTGATAATGATCCCGGACCAGGTAATCCTTGCTACACCGGTTCTTATGGTTGTTTTGAAGATTATACGCTTACAGTGATAGCTCCGCCAAGTTGTTTGCCTCCAACGGCATTGATTGGTACACCAACAACTGCAACTACAGCCAACATCAGCTGGACAGCAGCAAACCCTGTACCATCAAACGGTTATGAATATGCTGTTACCACAAGTGCTACGCCTCCGGTTTCGGGTACAGCTTTTGCTGGTACATCAACCGGTGTGACCGGCTTAACTGCTAATACTACTTATTATCTGCATGTTCGCAGCGATTGCGGTGGTGGTAATTTTAGTTCATGGGCTACCAGTACTGCATTTACCACACCTTGTGCAGCTATAAGCAGTTTACCCTGGACAGAAGGCTTTGAAAGCGCAACGCTTCCAAATTTGCCAAGTGCTTGTTGGTTAGAAGACCCATCTTCTGGCGATTGGGTAACTACCAATAATAGTAGCAGTACTTATGATGCCGATGCCCGTACAGGAAGCCAGTTTTTAAGAGATGCCTATTCTGCAACAAATGAATTTGTTTGGACTCCGGGCTTTGCTCTTACTTCCGGTCAAAGTTACGATTTCTCATTCTGGTGGGCCGGTGATAATTACAGTGGCTGGACAGGTGATATTTTCTACAATACAGTTCAAAGTGGTACAGGAGCAACACAAATGGGAGGCTCATTTGTAACTTCAGGAACAACAACTACCAAAACTTATGTACAAGAAACACGAACTTTTATAGCACCAACTACAGGAACTTATTATTTTGCCGTAAGGGTGAATGCTACAGGTGGTCCATGGTATTTGAGTTTTGATGATTTCAGATTTGAACAGACACCATCATGTGCAGCACCAACTGCCTTAGTTGGCACTCCAACAACAGCAACAACTGCCAACATCAGTTGGACAGCACCATTAACACCGCCATCAAACGGTTATGAATATGCGGTAACTACCAGTGCAACACCTCCGGTTTCGGGTACTGCTTTTGCAGGTACATCAACCGGTGTGACCGGTTTAACAGCGCAAACCACATATTATTTGCATGTTCGCAGCGACTGTGGTGGCGGTAATTTTAGTCCATGGGCAAGCAGTACAGCATTTACCACACCATGCCTGGCTATAAACACTTTCCCATATACAGAAAGCTTTAGTGCAACTATACCTAATTGCTGGGCAGCATCTGAAGATTACCCCGGAGCTTCTTATCATTGGGCACCTACTACTGCAGATGCGTCAAATGGCGCAGCAGCTCCTCAGGCAGGAACACACTTTATGTATTTGTATGTTTTTTTAGCAAGTTCAAGTTATAACAGCTACAATTTAACTACTATTCCTTTTGATTTGGGAGCTACACCTAAGTTTATGTCATACTACTATTTCTTAGGTGGCAGTGGCTACACTTCAACCCCAGTGCCCATGACGGTAAAAATCAGTACAGATGGCGGCAGTACCTGGACTAATCTTTATCAGCATAATAATAATAATTCAACTTTTGGTGCATGGACACAAAACACTATTGATTTAACAGCTTATGCCAACCAATCAGTACTGATTAGATTTGCCTCAAACTCCAACTATGGTTCAGGTATTTGTGATCAAGGGTTAGATGAGTTTTCTATTTATGATGCACCAAGTTGTTTGCCTCCAACGGCATTGATTGGCTCACCAACAACAGCAACAACTGCCAACATCAGCTGGACAGCACCAAACCCTGTACCATCAAACGGTTATGAATATGCTGTATCTACAAGTGCAACACCTCCGGTTTCGGGTACTGCCTTTGCAGGCACATCAACTAATGTGACCGGCTTAACTGCTAATACTACTTATTATCTGCATGTTCGCAGCGACTGCGGTGGTGGTAATTTTAGTTCATGGGCTACAAGTAGTTTCTATACAGGATATTGTCAGGTATCTGTAACTTATACAGGCGACAATATCAGCAACTTCAGCACAACCGGTGCTACAACCAACATTACCAATCCAAGTACCGGTACAGCAGCTTACGAAGATTTTACGGCACAAACGCTTTCATCTTATTCAGGACAATCCATTAATTTCAGTGGTAGTTATGTAGGTGGCAGTGCCGGCTTCAGCATCTGGGTTGACTGGAACAATAACCTGGTGTTTGATCCATCAGAGCTTATGTACAATGCATCATCAACTGCATCAAGCTGGACAGGAAGTTTTATAGTTCCTGTAGTTGCCGATGGCAATTACCGTATGCGTATTCGTGCACAGTGGAATACTTTAAGCCCTCCTGCCTGTGGCAATACAACTTATGGACAGGCAGAAGATTATACATTTAATGTATATACTCCAGTAGCTTGTAGCGGTACTCCTGCAGCAGGAACTGCATCCGGTCCTGCCTCTGTATGTTCAACAATTGGTTTTACAGTGAGTACAGCCGGCTCAACAATAAACGAAACAGGTATTTCAGGTCAATGGTATTCATCAACAGATGGTGGCACTACATGGAATCCTATCAGTGGTGCAACTGCTATAAGCTATAACGTTGCTGGTGGCATTACAGTGCCAACCATGTATCACTATGTGATTACCTGCAGCAACAGTGGCCTGAGCGCAACCAGCAATGATGTTAGTGTGGCTATTAATTTACCGAGTGCTTGTTATTGTACTCCTTCTACAACAGGTGGATCAAGTTACTACATCAGTAACTTTACTACCACAGGCGGTACTACCAACATCAATCAGAGTGGGGGCGGTATTGCAAGTGGATATACCGATTACAGTGGCTCTGTTTTGGGCGAATTTGAACCCGGTGCTACTATTAACTTTAGCATGAGTGTATATGGTGGAACATTTGGTCATGCCATTTGGATTGATTTTGATGCAGATGGAATTTTCCAATCTTCAGAACAAATTGTTACCAGCAGCTCATATCTTTCATCGCCAATTACAGGATCATTTACTATTCCTGGAAATGCATCAACAGGGGTTAGACGCATGCGAATTTTAGCAAGCTATACTCCAAACAATCCTTCTAATGCATGTACAAACAGCGGTAGTGGAGAGTATGAAGACTACAGTGTAAATATTACACCTCCTGTATGTATTTCTGCACCAACTGCACCATTGAATGCAGGCAGTGCCTGTGCCGATGTAATTACCAATACAGTATTGTTGAGCTGGCCTTCATTGACAGGCGCTACAGGCTATGATGTTTATTTCGATACTGTCAACCCGCCAACTGCATTGGTTTCAACCAATCAGGCAGGTCTTTCTTACAGTGCCGATGTTTCCGGTGGAGCACCTGTTTATTATTGGATGGTAGTTCCACAAATACTCGGTGGAGGAAGTTCTTGTAATGTATGGTCATTTAGTTTATCACCATCACCTGTGCCAATTGCAAGCTCAGGAGGTGATGTTTGTCAAGGCAATGACATCTTCTTGTCAGGAGACAATGCAGCTCCGGGCCAGTTGAGTGGCAACACCTATGTATGGACAGGACCCAATTCATTTACAAGCACGCTTCAGTATCCATCAATCAGTAGTCCAGGTTCATCCTACAGTGGTACTTATACAGTTGTTGTTACCAATCAATATGGCTGTACAGCAAGCGAGAGTACAAGTCTGAATGTAAATGAAAATCCAACGTTAGGTATAGACTCAATAAAGAATGTAGGCTGTATTGGCGGCAGTGATGGTATTATTTACGTAACTGCTTCAGGAGGTTTATCTCCATATAGTTTTACTTCAGATTTTGTAACCTTTAATTCAACGGGAGTGATGACAAACCTTCCAATTGGATTGAGTACAATTTATGTGGCAGATGGCAATGGTTGTCAGGCGCAGGTTTCAGGTTCATTAACTTATACCAGTACTGCACCTCCTGCACAATCAGTTATTGTTCCAATGACAGGTATGCCAGCCTATGCATGTAATGGCACATCTGTAACCGTTAGTATTCCGGCAGTAGCCAATGCAACACAATATACATGGGATGGTCCTGCAGGAACTACATTCAATGGTAATCCATCACCTTATATTTCAACAACGCCAGTTGTAACAGTAGTGTTTGGTAATCCAAACGGCTCAGGCTACCGTATTGGCGTACAGGCAGGCAATGGCTGCGGAAGCTCACTGCGCAAGAGTCAGTGGGTGCGTGGTATTGTGAGTACACCTGCAGTAGTTAGCGGAGCAACAACAACTTGTGCAAGCACTTCAGGCACATATTCTATTGCAGCAGTTGACGGAGCTACTTCATATCTGTGGACAATTTCGGGTGATGCTACTGTGAATGGTAATGGCACAAGTGTAACTGTAAACTTTGGTCCTTCATGGACTGGTGGTACACTTTGTGTAAGTGCACAAACACCATGTTTCAATTCACCATCTAAATGCCTTGTAATCGGCACATCAGCATCTCCATTAAATACCATCAGCGGACCATTATCAGCATGTCCTAATGATGTACTTACCTTTAGCGTACCTGCATCAAGCGGTGCAGCCAGCTATGTCTGGACAGTGCCTGCCAACAGCAGCATCACAGGAGGTTTAGGAACCAATTCTATTCAGGTAACGTTTGCACCTAATTATAACAACTTAGGTAATATCTGTGTCAGCGTAACAAGTGTTTGTGGTGTGACATCAGCCAACAAGTGCAGAACAGTAGCACCTGGCGTACCATCAGTACCGGCCAGCATAACAGGAGCAACCAATGGTTTGTGCGGACAGTCAATCAGCTACAGCACACCATTTAAACCGGGTACTACCTATAACTGGACAGCACCTGGCACTATTACCGGTAATGGTAGCAATGCTGTTAGCATAGCTTATGGTTCATTCACTTCAGGACAGGTATGTGTAACAGCCAGCACCGGTTGCGGCACAAGTGCAGCACGTTGTATAGCTATCAAAGGACAACCCAACTCTCCTGTTTCATTATCAGCAATACCAGCAAGCTGGTGTGCTAACACACAGGGTGTAGAGTTTACTGCTAATGTTAGTAATACTGCCGGTTCTTATACTTTATCATGGACCTATCCATCAGCACCTGTAGCAACCTATACAGCCGGTGGAGGAAACACCACATCATTAACACTTGACTGGGGTACAGGCAACGGAACAGTAATAGTTAGCGCAACCAACAGTTGCGGAACAGGTTCTAANNGTAACAGTGCTTGATTTGAGTGGCCGTGTAGTGATGACACAGACCCATGCTAATGTAAGTGGTCAAAACAACCTACAACTAGACCTGAGCAAGGTAGCCAAAGGAGCGTACATGCTGAATGTACAAACTGAAGGCAGCAACAATCAGGTGAGAGTAGTGGTTGAATAATTTAAAACTTACAACTTCTCAGAAGTTGTGGGTAGTAAAAAGCGGGGGGAGGTTAANNAACAGTTGCGGAACAGGTTCTAAGGCTTTTGTTGCAACAGTAGGATGTAAAGAAGGCGAGATGGCATCAGCCAACAAGCTGAATGTATATCCGAACCCAACAGCAGGGGTGTTGAATGTTGAGTACACAGCAGAAAAAGGCAATGCACAGGTAACAGTGCTTGATTTGAGTGG
>DKKR01000050.1:1174-93833 GCA_002455375.1 Bacteroidetes bacterium UBA6661 | reverse complement strand
AGTAAAAAGCGGGGGGAGGTTAACTCCCCTCGCTTTTTTTTATAATGTTATTTAATCAAAAACATTACAACCTTTTAGCCGCCAGATACAAATAAGGTTCATAAAAGTGATGAACAAATATTTTTGTTTTGCTATCGGGAAATAAATCATAATATTTTTTGTCGGCAAGGAGCACAATAGTTGTTCCTGTTCGAACATAATCGCTGCTGTTAAGATAATCCGGTGATTGAAAATTTACTAAGTTTTTCCGAACAAGTTTTCCTGCAAAGCCACCTAAATATTTTCTGTATTGCCTCATGGCTTTATAGGGTGTTTTTTGCAGTCGGTTAAATATGTGCATGACAAATAAGTTGGCCGGAAATTTTTGTTTTCTGATACCTGCTTTTGCATTTATCAAGGGATTGGTCTTATTAATATCCTTGGTAGTTTGAATGGTTATTGGTGTTTCAGGAACCCAATCGGCAGAATTAACAACATTAAAAGCCCATCCGTTGCGGGTCATGTTTTCATATTCATAAGCAAAATATAAATTTCCGGGTTTTGGTGCTGCGCTGCAATAGGTTTTAAATCTTAAGTCTGAAGCAATCTTATTGTTCTTTTGATAATCATAAAGACAGGCTGTGACTAAAAATGCTATGGCACCACCCTGACTGTGTCCACTGACAATAAAATTTGTAATGCCTTTTTTATAACATGAGTCAATGTGAGGAAGCATATCACGCATGAGGTATGCTGTAGCCAATGTCCAACCTGTATGTACTGCCGCTTTTGAATCATCAGCAAAATGATAATTAAAAGTATCACCGGGAGCTAAAATCAGCTGCCCTTTTGCAGGTATCATACCTGCATAAAAATTGGCAAGCCAGCTTGTACTGTTTGCTATTGTTCCTCTAATGCTGATTACTGCTACAGAATCAGCCCCAATCCACAAAGACCATTGATTCAGTAACCCCATTTCAGGTGATTTATACACCTCTTTAAAGTTGTGATAATGCATTGAGTCAGGATAAAGAGAATCCTGCTTATGAAATTGACTGAGTTGAAAACTCAGCAACTCCATGTATTCTTTAGGATTATAACCCGGCTGAAGTTTTGATGCTGAAAGACTGTTGGCCAACAGACTAACAAAAAAAATAGTTGTTAAAATTCTCCACATAATTAAAATATTTGGAGTAAAAGTAATACAACTTTAGAAGAAAGAATTTTCTGAATTAGTAAAAAAGTAATTTAAATACTTCTTCCAATGAAAAAGCAATTTGATGATGTGCTTATTTAAGTTGCTTCAATTTGCCGTCAGCAAAAGAAATTATTGTTCCATCAATAGTTGATAAGGCAACATTGTGCAGACTAACTACTTTGTCAGGAAATGCAGTTTCAGTAACTTTTATATTGACTAACGAGTCTGTTGTTGGAATTTCACTATAAACAAAAATAGAAATGTCTTTTCTTAAACCACGAGGAGAAAATTCTTTTTTGAGAAGAACATTTCCCTTGTTGCCTTCTACTTCAACAACAATAGGGCTTCGCCTTTTTACTATGGGCTTTAGCGACTGCATTTGTCTTTGCTGATTTGTGTTTACTCCCTGAAATTCTGTTGGCGATGAAATATATTTGAAGTTCAGAACCAACAGTTTTTCATCTCTGTCAAAGAATGAAATTTTGGTATTGCTGAAAAAGGGCATTATTAGAAAGAAAGCACAAAGAATCAATGTTGCTGCAATATGATTGGTTTTAAAATAATCCAATACCTTTATTGTTGCTTTTCCATCATTAGGCTTTGCAGATGCAAGTGAGTCTGTAAATGCTCTTATAGCTTTTTCAGAATAGTGATTTGTGGTGATGAGTTGAATTCTGTCGCGTGATAATTTCTTAGCCAAACCCGGTGGACGTTTTCTGTTGATTCTAGCAACAGCCAGATTTCTTCCATAACGATAGTAGCAATCTTCGCAGCCTAATAATAAAACACCTTTCGATTCTTCGTTAAGCATTTGCTCAACTTCATGCATGTGTAAATCTCCAAGACAAGGCAATGATTTCTTTTTATGTGTAATACCATCAGGAATTTTTACATCGTCAAACTGCGAGCAGGAAACAATACTCAGTTGGCTTTTCTGTGCAAAATTTAGCGGAAGCACATTGTGTTCAGGAATGCCGGGCATTGTAATGGCATGCTCTTTACAGGAAGCAAGACATATTCCGCAACTGATACATTTATCAGGATCTAAAATTGCCTTTCGTTCACCTTTATAAATGAGCATATCAATAGCACCATAAGGGCAATCTTCTGAACAAATATTACAAGCATCACATTTATCTAAATCAATTGTGGCAGGTTTGTTTTTCTTTTTAAATAAAAGTGGAACCAATGCTAAACCGGTTCCGGATACGAGCATAATTACCCAGTTCATAGGAACAGAAACAACTTTCATAAAAGAGTAACCGAAGAAATAGTACCAATCGAAAGTTGTATTGTAAGGTATAAATCGCTCTTGTGCTGAAGGGTCGCTCTTAACCGGAAAAACCAAACAAACTAAAACCAATGCAATCATGCTGTAAATCCAGATGATGCGTGGTGAAAATAATTTTGGTTTGGCAATGCGCATTACATGCAGCCATAATACAATGACTAAGAAAATGGAAAAGAAAATATGTCCGAAAACAGAAACTTTAAAGAAGCCACCAATAACGTCAAGGTTGTTTGAAATAAATGAACCGGCTATTGAAGGGTCGAATAGTGGAATCGCTGAGAAAAATTTTGCAGTAAGGTAACCGACTAATTTTCCTTTTTCGTCCCAGACAAGAATAAAGCCTGTTACACCAATGATGAGCACTACCATCAAAGAAATAATTCCACTTACCCATGAAAGAATTCGTTTGAATTTTCCGGTCAGTAATGTTTGAAGAAAGTGGAGTACGATAAAAATAACCAACAAGTCGCTGCTGTAGCGATGAATACTTCTGATAACAGCATTAAACGGATTGGCCGAAATTTTTTCTACTGATTCGTAGGCATGTGCAGGATCAATATTATAAAACAAAAAAAGATAAACTCCACTGATACAAGCTACAATAAACATAAGTATAGCAATGTCGCCAAGGTGGTAAAGCGGATTTAACTTTGAGGAATAAATACGGCTGAAAATGCCGGCAAATCGTTGAAAAAGCCAATGGCTTGATTTATTATTAATCATAATTCTGCACTGTCTTCAGTGTTTTTGGAATATAAACTTTTAATGAGAAAATAACCTACAATAATGATGAACATCATTCCGGCAGAAGTTTGAGAAATAAACTTCCAGTCGAGGTGATAAGATTTTGTTGCAGGGTTAAATGTAAAACAGCGAATGTAAAGTGTTTTAAAAAAATTGTTTAATGAGGTTTTTTCAACTTGTGCTTCCATGATTGCAAGTTCAAGGTCAATTGTTTTGGGTTCAACGCCATAGATGTATCTTGAAATTCGCCCACTGGGTGTAATCACCACAACTAAGTTTGGATGCAGATATTCCTTACTTTTCTCATCATATTCATATTGATAATCTATTGACTTTAATAGTGCATCAATGCCTGCTGCGTTGGAGGTAACAGTTTTCCAGTTTACACCATCCATTTTCCAGCGCGCTTCAAATCCTTGTAAATCTTCTTGGGTGTCGGTTGAGTCAAACGAAAATGAAATGACTGTAAAGTCTTTTCCTAAAGTACCTAATTTTTCAATGGAGGTTTTTAATCCATTGCTGATAAGTGAACAGGCCATTGGGCAACGCGTATAAACCGGTGACAATACAACCGGCTTACCCGTGGGGTTATCGAAAAGTTGCACGTTATTTCCCTTAGAATCAAGAATAGTAATATTCTTTACCTCCCGTCCAATGAATTTTTTCTCATCAGGAATATCGAATGATGTTAAGGAAAAAAACAGGCTTAGTAAAATTACTAAGCCTGTAAGTTGAATTTTAATTTTAATCACGAACCAATAATTAAAGTATTAAAAGTTATTTCACCCACCAGGTTGCAGCAAGCCATTTCCAATTAACAAAGAAGAGTACTGCAAAAGTGGCAAGGAATAACAGTGTAAGAATTAAAGTCCCGGGAGCCTCATAACCTTTATGTTCTTTAGCAGCAGGAGCCAATGGTGAAAGTGGCAGCTGCATGTCTTCAGGTCCGTTTACTTTGGGTCCGAAGAAAACAGAAACAACAACCTGCAGAACCCAGATGAGTGCAGCCAGAAATGCTAAAGTACCGCCAAGCATCATCAATGTCCAGAAGAAATCTACCGATGGATTAAACTCATGAGTGAAAGGACCTCCGCTGAATGTTGAATCCCAATGTCTGCGTGGAACACCTAATTGACCAAGTGCAATCATTGATACAGAGAGGATGGCTACACCAAAGAAGAACATCCATGGTTGTAGCTGTGCGAGTTTGAATGCTACAATTTTCCTTCTGAAGATGAGTGGAATCAGGTAGTAGGTGATGCCCATGAATGTGAGTGTTGTACCAATAACTACAGTTCCTTTAAAGTGACCGGGAATAGCAATGGTGTTGTGAACAATAATGTTTGTCTGTTCCATTCCGAAAATTACACCGGTAGTACCGCCAATAAAACCAAAACCAATACAAGCCAGAACACATGCTGCAAAAGCCGGGTTTGACCATGGTGCTTTAGAGAGCCACTCAAATAATCCTTTGTTGAATCCCCATCTGCGTTGTGCAGATTCAATGGAACTGGGAACGGCAAAGGCATGAATCATTGATGCTAATACAGCAAGGTACATTGCATAAGAAGTGTTCCATACTTTCCATGCTGATGATGTTGCAGGATCGGTTAACAAGTGATGCGCAGAGGCAAGACTGATAAAGAGAATGTAGAGGAAGAATGCTGTTCTTGAAACTCTTTCATTAATTGATGTTCCGCCAAGTGCAAGGAAGGTAACCAAATACCAGATGCTGACCATGGCAGCCACATTTATCTGCTGCGAAGAGTGACCAAGTCCCCACCAAATTAACTTGTAAACGGCAGGATCTACGGAGTCAATGAGTCCTAAAGACCAAAGGAAAGTAGGAATGTAAATGATAGCACCCGATGCTAAGGTAATAACAGCAAGAATTGCAGCTGTCATTAAACCATAAGTAAATAGGGGTAAAGTTTCACCAACATTTCCATCTCTTTTGGCATTTACGATATTGGCAAAAAACAAACCAACACCAATTAAAGCGCCAACAGCAAAAAGAATTATACCAAGGTAATATAGTGGATGAGCTTTTAGTGGAACATAAGAGGTCAACATGACATCTGCTTTTCCCATCAATACCATTACGTTGGAAAGGACCATGCCACCAACCATTAGTATGAATGTTAACCATCCTAATCTTGGAGAGCAGAATTTCTGATTTAATACTACTGTTGATCCGAAATACAAACCTGCAATTTCGAAAAATACAATCCAATAAATAAGAGCATTCAATCCATGAAAAGTTGTTAGTCTGTAGTACCATTCAGCATCTAAAAGGTGCACAGGTTGGTAGCGTGTAAACACAAGCAAGATAGCAGCTGTAATTGCTAAGAGCAAAGAAACTACTGCCATGACAGCATTTAGTCTGATAAATTTTTCCGATTGCAGATCTACTTTAAATCCGGTTATATCGCATATTCTGAACATAAGCTTTAGATTTTATTTAAGTGATTTAATGTAGGAGATTACTTGCTTAATTTCATTGTCCGTAAGGTTCATCTGAGCCATCGGTGTTTTTTCAAATCCTACAACAATTTGTTTTTGCGGCTCTCTGATAGACATGGTGATATAGTCATCATCAACAACCATTTCTTTGGCATTGCCATCTTCTTTTACATTAACCTTACTGCCATAAATGTTGTTGAAGGCAGGACCTATTTCGGAGGTGCCATCTGTTTTGTGACAAGCCATACAGCCTTTCAGATTATAAACCATTTCACCACCTTTNNACAAGAATTTTTCCAATCATGGTGTGGTGGCCAATACCGCAGAATTCATTACACAGTACTTTGGCTTCACCGGCAACAGTGGGTTTAAATTTCAAAACATAATCATAGTCGGGATATACCTGAAAGTTCATGTTTGAAGGTTGTAATGAAAAACCGTGTACCAAATCTTTTGAAGAAATGTGGATGTTATACCATTCATCTTTCTTTAAAATAAGTACAGGTGACCAGCGCCACATTTGTGCCATAAGAATGACATCGCTGCCAGGCTCCGGTTTTACAATAGGGATTCCATTGTCCATGCCCACCATGTTTCTTTTAACATACTCATCATGTAGTTGGGCAAATTCAATAGGGTTAGTTTTATACGTGGTGTTTGATGGGTTCTGGCGACCGAATACGTGCCATAGTACCATCCATGCAAAAAGAAAAATACAAACTACAAACGATATGATTATCCACATTCGCTCGTCTTTTGAAACCTTCTTTTTAAACCACCCTTCGGTAGGTGCTATTAATGTCATAAATAGATTGTTTTAGAGATTTTACTTAAGTATAGATTGTTTAACTGATTCAGGGATATTTGGTACTGTGGCAATCTCCATTATTCCCCAGATGATGTAAAAAATTGCGTAAATAGTTACTCCAAGAAAAAGAAGCAGCATAACATCATCCATGACTACCTGAAGTCCGGAAGCCTTTTTTTTATTCTCTTGTTCTTCCATATAATTTTTGGTTTTTAATTATTTATTAATCGGAATTTTACTTTTCGATGACAAGATTATTTCAGGAAAGCTCTTTTAAATATGACTTGTGTCATAAAAGAAAATGATTGTTGAAAGTTTAAGCAACTTAGAAGCTAGATAAACCATTCTTGTTCATTTCATTTGTCGGATTATTTTTTGAAGATTACTTTTCAGTTTCTTTATACTGAATACGTAGTTCTTTTTAGATTTTGTTTTTAAAGTCAGTATGTAAACAATGGCTTTAAAAATTTCAAAAGAAAAGTTTTGTTGAGGAAAAAAGTAATGCTCTGAGTAAATAAAAAAGAGGTTAACTTTTTATAAAGCTAACCTCTTTAGATGAGTTTGCAATGTGTTTATGGAATCAGAAACTTATATCTGTCAATATTTTTAAGTGCAATACCTGTACCGCGAACAACTGCACGAAGTGGGTCTTCGGCAACGTGAACGGGAAGTTTTGTTTTCATACCAATACGTTTATCCAATCCTCGCAGTAAAGCACCACCACCGGTAAGGTAAATACCGGTTCGGTAAATATCTGCTGATAGTTCCGGAGGTGTCATTTCAAGTGCTTTTAAAATAGCTTCTTCTATTTTACTGATACTTTTATCAAGTGCATGTGCAATTTCTGAATAAGTAACGGTAATTTCTTTTGGAATACCGGTCATCAGGTCACGACCATGAACTGCGTAGTCGTGTGGAGGGTTGTCTAATTCAGGCAGTGCTGAACCTACTTCAATTTTTATCATTTCAGCACTTCGCTCTCCAATAAGTATATTGTGTTGTCTGCGCATATAATCCCATATATCCATCGTAAATCCATCACCGGCAACGCGAATAGATTGGTCGCAAACAATTCCACCAAGAGCAATAACTGCAATTTCACTGGTGCCACCACCAATGTCAATAATCATATTTCCCATGGGCTCTTCTACATCAATGCCGATACCTATAGCTGCTGCCATTGGTTCATGAATGAGATAAACTTCTTTTGCCCCGGCATGTTCTGCACTGTCACGAACTGCACGTTTCTCTACTTCTGTGATGCCTGATGGAATACAGATAACCATTTTAAGTGATGGCTGAAAAAATCTTCTTCCCGGGTTGATCATTTTAATCATTCCGCGAATCATATTTTCTGCAGCATCAAAATCGGCAATTACACCATCTTTTAATGGACGGATGGTTTTAATATTCTCATGCGTTTTACCATGCATCATCATAGCCTGCTTGCCAACAGCAAGTACTTTACCTGTCATACGGTCAATAGCAACTATACTTGGCTCATCAACCACAACTTTATCATTATGGATGATGAGTGTGTTAGCCGTGCCAAGGTCTATGGCTATCTCCTGGGTCAGAAAATCAAATAGTCCCATTTTTCTTTTATTGTTAGTGTTTTCCTTTATAGTTTCTTCGACTATGAGAACTTCCGGTGTAGGCTTTTTTTTCATTTTTTTCTGTTGTTGCAGACATTTTTAACTCTTTGTCTGCCAACAGACTCAATGCTTGAAATGCCTTTTACCTGTTAATACCATAGTCATGTTATTTTTGTTACAATATTCAATAGAATCTTTATCTTTAATACTTCCACCCGGCTGTACAACTGCCTCAATACCAGCTGTTTTAGCTATCTCCACACAATCCGGAAAAGGAAAGAATGCATCACTTGCCATTACACTGTTTTTCAGATTAAATCCAAAATTTACAGCTTTTGCAATGGCTTGCTTCAATGCATCAACACGAGATGTTTGTCCTGCACCGCTTCCAATCAACTGCTTGTTCTTAACCAAGGTAATAGCATTGCTTTTTAAATTACGGATAACCTTCACAGCAAAAAGCATATCTTCTGTCTCGGCAGTTGTTGGCTTTCGCAAAGTAATGTTATTCCACCCTTCTGTGTTTAATATTTCACTGTCAGTTTCCTGCATTAAATATCCGCCCAAAGCAGACTTGATGCTTTGCTTGGCAACACGCTGATTTTTTAATTGAAGTATAATTCTGTTTTTCTTTTCTGAAAAAACTTTTATCGATTCTTCTGCAAAAGATGGTGCAATTATTACTTCAAAGAAAATAGCATTGATTTCTTTGGCAAGTGATTCGTCTATATGCTGATTAAAAACAATTATGCCACCAAATGCAGAAACAGGATCACCGGCTAATGCTGCCTGCCATGCATCGGTTGCTTTTTCTCTTGTAGCAATTCCGCAGGCATTGTTGTGTTTGATGATTGCTGCAGTAACACCTTTTTCATTGCTGAATTCAGCAATGAGATTAATTGCTGCATCACAATCAAGCATGTTGTTATAGGAAAGTTCTTTTCCTCCTAATTGTTCAAATGTTTCCTTCAGGTTACCGAAATAAAAACCACGCTGATGTGGATTTTCGCCATAGCGTAAGGTAACTGCATTGTTGAATTGTAAATTTAAAACCGGCTCTGATGGTTCATTCTTGCTGTAGAAATAATTAAAAATGGCAGAATCGTAATGACTGGTTATTGCAAATGCTTTTTGAGCAAGTTTTTTTCTGAATGACAAATCAACTTCACTATTTCCCTGATTGTATGTTTGCAAAAATTCTGTTACATCATTTGCAGAAGCTATGATAGCAACATCATTGAAATTTTTTGCTGCTGCACGAATCAATGACACACCACCAATGTCAATTTTCTCAATAATATCAGATGCTTCTGCACCTGAAGCAACTGTGGCTTCAAAGGGATACAAATCCACAACAACCAAATCAATACAAGGGATGTTGTATTTTTCAACTTCCATCACGTCATGAGCATCGTTTCTGCGATTTAATATTCCACCAAAAATTTTAGGGTGTAATGTTTTTACCCTCCCACCGAAGATGGATGGATAATCAGTCACATCTTCAACAGCAGTAACAGGGATATTCAGTGATTGTATAAAATCAAAAGTTCCTCCTGTTGCAAATAAAGTTACTTGTTGCTGATGCAGGGTCTTGATAAGTGGTTCAAAGCCATTTTTATTATAGACAGAAATAAGCGCACTTTTAATCTTCACTTCCCGGAATTCTTTAAATTGATGGAGAGTTGGCAAAAATAGGTAAGTGTATCAATTAAAATTTGTTAAACTGAAAATAAATTCAGAGTAAATCACCACATCTTTATACTTTTGTTGCAATGAACCGATTACGGATTTTTCTGAAATTGTCAGGTGAAAGCATAGCATTTGCATTGCATGCTTTGAGGGCAAATATGCTCAGAACGATTTTGTCCTTATTGGGAATCTCCATTGGTATTTTTGCCATTATTAGTGTTTTTACAGTGGTTGATGCCATGGAAAAAAATGTACGCACCAGTGTAGAGTCATTGGGGGACAAGACTATCTATGTTCAGAAATGGCCCTGGGCCTTTGGAGGCGATTACCCTTGGTGGAAATACTGGCAGCGTCCGCTACCTTCTGTAAAAGAAATGCATCAGTTGGCTGCACGTTCACAGAGTATAGAAGTTTTTACTTTCGAAGCATATCTGAGTGGTAAAACAATTAAATATTTGAACAATAGTGCAGAAAATGTAACTGTGGCCCTGGTGTCGCACGATTTTGATAAGGTAAAATCTTTCGAATTATCAGCCGGTCGTTATCTTACTGAAATAGAATCTAACTCCGGTAGGGCTGTTGGCATTATAGGCAGTAATGTTGCTAACGGACTTTTTGGAAATGCAAGTACCGCTTTAGGGAAAGTTATTGAAGTTATGGGCCGCAAGGTGGAAGTGATAGGTGTTTTCAAGGAAGAAGGTAAAAGTCTGCTTGAGACAGAGATGGATAATACTGTGGTTTTGCCATTGAATTTTGGTCGTAATTTCGTTAATATACGGAGTGACAGAATAGACCCATTCATAAAAGCAAAGGTTAAGGAAGGGGTTCCTATTCAGTTTGCTAATGATGAATTGAAATCCATCATGCGAAGTATCAGAAGACTGCGACCGATAGAGGAGGATAATTTTGCACTCAACCAGTCAAGTTTATTGAGCAATAACATCACCAATATTTTCAGCTCACTGAATATGGCAGGGGCAATAATCGGAGGCTTTTCAATTTTAGTGGGTGGATTTGGTATTGCTAACATAATGTTTGTTTCAGTGAAGGAACGAACCAGTCAGATAGGTATTCAGAAATCTCTTGGTGCAAAGAATTATTTTATTCTGATGCAGTTTTTATTTGAAGCTATCGTGCTTTGTCTGATAGGAGGATTGATAGGTTTGAGTATTATATATTTTTTAGCCATGTTTGTTTCTCATGCCTTTGATTATCCACTAAGTCTTACCGGGCATAATATTATGCTTGGATTGTTTATTTCCGCTTTAATAGGGTTGGTTTCAGGATTCATCCCAGCGTACTCAGCATCACAACTCGATCCGGTAGAAGCCATCCGTGCAAACGGCTAATTTGCAGCATTTAGGATTATATTTATATTTGTCTTAAATTCTTCAAAATCAAATAACAATGAAAAAATCAGTTCTTACATTAGCGGTAGTGGCAGCAGCATATTGCGCCAATGCACAAACCGAAAAAAAGGCACAAGAGCAACCTGTAAAAAGTGAGCAAGCCACAACACCCCAAAAGGAGGTAAAGCAAGATGCACCGGCAACGATTCAGGCTGCACCTGCAAAGCATGAAGCTGAACCGGCTACACATCCTACCGATAAAGCTGCAACTAAAGAGTCACCTCAAAAAGACGCTCACAAGGCTACTGAAATGGAAAAACCAAAGGATACTCCTAAGCAGTAAAACAGTAGCAAAACAATGTTGATGAAAGCGGTTGTCTCTAAAATGAGGCAACCGCTTTATTTTTTGATAAGACTATTAAGAATTCTTAAAAACTCCTCTTGTTTTTGTGTACCGATAATATAATTCATGCCATCTTTATCAGTAACTTTTATTGCAGAACGACCTGAAGTATAAAAATAAATACTACCATTTCTGTGCAGGTTATAAACTGGGGTATTCATAATGTAGTTGCTGTACGGGATTTTTTGAATAGCAACAATTGTACTGAGATCAATTTTTACTTTACGCATTGTCCAAAGTCCATCCAGTTCAATGCAAGTATCATAGACCCGTGTATGCAGGTGTTTGATAAACATAGAAAGTAATGAAATTACCATAAACGCCACACCACCAAAGAAGAGTAACTCTGCATTGTTTTCACGGTTTTCTGTCACAAAGTAAGCTACAAAGCAAAAAAGTGCCAATACCATGCTTCGCAGCAGACTATAGTGGTTTAATCCCAAATATTGTTTTTCTTCAAAGTGTATGGTTCGCTGTGTCATACTTTTTTTTCATCAAAATGTAACATCTTTTTCAACAACTTCATTGCCTCTCTGAACTTTTACTTTTACCTTGTCACCTTTCTTGAATTTACTTAGTGCTTTCATATAACTCATCATATCAGCAACTTTTTCTTCACCCATCTGTATTACCACATCACCTTTTAAAAATCCGGCAATTGCAGCAGGTCTTCCTTCTGTAACTCCATCAATGCGCATTCCGCTACCCTCAAAAGCATAATCGGGAACAACACCTAATGTTACCTTAAAACGTGGTGCATCTTCATTACTTGAATCATTGGTTTTTGTAAAAGTAAGCTTTGGTAACTTGTTTGTTTGCTCAATCAGGTCGTACATATAATGAAAAATTGAAACCATACCATTGTAATTAATCAGAGGCTCGTCATCGCTGGGTTTATGATAGTCGCTGTGTGTTCCACTGAAAAAATGCAGTACAGGAATTCCTTCCAGATAAAATGAAGTGTGATCACTTGGGCCTACACCAGAGGCAGTAGTTTTTATTCTGAGAGAATCTACTTTGATATTATTTAGTAAACTATCCCATGAAGGTGAAGTGCCAGCACCATTTATAAGTAAAATATGCTCTTCAGGTTTCAATCTGCCAACCATATCCATATTCAACATATAATTAACTTTCTTCAAATCAATAGTAGGATGTTTTACATAATAGTTTGAACCAAGGAGTCCTTTTTCTTCTCCTGAAAAAGCGATAAACAGATAGTTGTATTTTTTAAATGATGATGATTTTAATTTTCTTGCCAGTTCAATTAATGTTGATGTTCCGCTTGCATTGTCGTCAGCACCATTATGAATAGCAGGAGTACCTCTATAGAGTGATTCATGTCCCCCATAACCCAGGTGGTCATAATGTGCTCCAATCACAACTGTATTTTCTGCATGGTTATCAATGTAACCGATTACATTATGACCGGAGTGCATTATTTTTTCAATATCAGTTTCTATAGTTATCTGCTGATCATTTTTTAGCCTTGCAGCGTCAATTGATTTTACAAATACAATAGGAATGACAAAAGGCGTGATTTTTATTTCCGAATTTTTTTCAGGATTTTTTATGGAATCATTTGAATTATAAATAATCAATCCACTAATGCCTTTTGATACTGCAATTTCTATTCTTTTACGTAAGTCTGATGCCTCAGCCCATTTACTGTGTGGATTATCTGCCTCCGGAGTGGCATAATCCATCACTGCAATTTTACCTTTCAAATCAGTAAACCCTTCATAATCGTTTCTGCCAAGTTCTTTTGATAACAATCCACTTCCGATTTTTATTGATTTACCCGATGCAGTTGAGTGAAGTGCAGAATATGGTAACACATAATATTCAGTATCTGATTTCAAACTTTTTCCGGCTATATTCAATTTGTTTTTTGCTCCACTTTTTGTTCCGGCAGAAAATTCAAATGACTGTAAATAATCATTGCTGCCTAATGGTTGCAAACCAATATTCTTAAATTGTTGTGTAATGTATTCATAAGATAAACGTTCGCCTTTGGTGCCCGGCTCACGTCCTTCAAATTTATCACTGGCTAATATGCTGATATGTTGTTTCAGGTTTGATTTCAGTTCTGCATCTGTTTGTGCACTTACGGTGGTTGAAATCAATAATAGCAAGAGAAAGTTTATGATTCTACTATTCATGTCTGACTAATAATTTAATGATTGTTTAAAATATAATTAATTACAATTATTGGTTGATTTTGTGATTATCCAAATGTGACTCAATTGTTTTTTTTAGCAATGTATAAGTACTGTCCTGTTGTTGTTTAAAGATGGGTTCTGTAAATACAAACATAGAACGCAGCATAAAGTTGTTGCCACTTGCTTTTGTTTTTATAGTCATATTGCACTGAAGAGAATCACCTTCAAAAATTATGGTGTTGGTTGAATTCAGCAATGTGTTTTGTGCATGAAATTGATATAATTTCGGATAGCTATAATCTTCAAGAGTTTCGGTAATCTCTATTTTTTCGTTGTTGAGATTTAAAACCAATAATTGTTTAGAGCCTTTAGTGTGTATTTCTCCTTCTAATGGTTTGAATGACACAAACCCGGGCATCCAGTGTTTCATCATTGCAGTGTCTGTAAAAATATCAAATGCTTTTGCAATGGGTGCGTTAATCTGTACCCTTGATTCATATTCTATTTCAGGATGAATAATACCTAAGCTTATAAATCCTAAAATAACTGCGGCAATGCCTGCCAGGGTGTATTTAACGGCTGTATTCATAATACATTACTACCAGTCTAATATCCACGCAAACATCAACGGTGCAACAATAGAAGCATCGCTCTCTACAATAAATTTTGGTGTGTCAATATCTAATTTGCCCCATGTGATTTTTTCGTTTGGCACAGCACCACTATAAGAACCATAACTTGTTGTGCTGTCGCTAATCTGACAGAAATAACTCCAGAACGGTACATCATGCCATTCCAAATCCTGATACATCATAGGTACAACACAAATCGGAAAATCACCGGCAATGCCACCACCAATCTGAAAAAATCCAACACCTTTTCCACCAGAATTTTGACGATACCACTCACTCAGCCATACCATATATTCAATACCGCTTTTCATGGTTGTTGCTTTCATTTCTTTTTTGATGACGTAGGATGCAAAAATATTTCCCATGGTGCTGTCTTCCCAGCCGGGAACTACAATTGGAATATTTTTTTGTGCTGCTGCAAGCATCCATGAGTTTTTTGGATCAATCTCATAATATTGTTCCAATACGCCACTCAATAGCATTTTATACATGTACTCATGAGGAAAATAACGCTCGCCTTTATTGTCGGCATCTTTCCAAATCTGATGAATATGTTTTTGCAACCTTCTGAAAGCTTCTTCTTCTGGAATACAAGTGTCTGTTACGCGGTTAAAATGATTGTCTAATAATTCACGTTCTTGCTCGGGAGTAAGGTCACGATAATTGGGAACTCGCTTATAACTATTATGTGCTACAAGGTTCATGATATCTTCTTCAAGATTTGCTCCGGTGCATGAAATAATATGCACTTTATCCTGACGAATCATTTCTGCAAGTGAAATTCCAAGTTCGGCTGTACTCATAGCACCGGCAAGTGTAACCATCATTTTTCCACCTTCGCTAAGATGTGTAACATAAGCTTTTGAAGCATCCATCATAGCAGCAGCATTAAAATGACGATAGTGATGCTGCATAAATTGCGATATGGGTCCTTTTGACATAACTAAGTTTGATTTTAAATTAAATTTTTTGAGAGTGCAAAGGTAAAAAGATAAGCTAAAGAAACTCAAAACACGGGTTTGTTTCTTTGCTATAAAATCAAAAAGCCATCAGTATTTCAGTGATGGCTTAGAGGTAATTATTACGATTTTATTACTTAAAAAAATTAATCTTTAAGCAAAACAAATTTACTGCGTTCTGTTCCGTTTGGTGTTTGTATTTCGGCAAAGTATGTTCCATTGCTGCATGTACTGAAATCTGCTTTTATAATATTGCCTTCAATACGGGTATTTACAAAAACTTCTTTTCCCGAAATGTCAGAGAAATGGATTTTATAATCAAAATTTTGTGTCTTGGTTCTGATAGTTACAGTTCCTGTTGTTGGGTTTGGATACAATTCAAATACAGTATTCGCAACTTCGTTAATTCCTGTTGATAACGAAACATTCACATTGTCAACATAAGCATTGTTGCCATAACCACTCACAGCATTGAAACGAATAAGTACATTATTGTTACCTGCATATTGATTCAGGTTCACAGTTTCAGCACTCCACTGTGCTGCTGTTGTTGGTGTAAATGCACCGGTCTGATAACCTGTAACTGTTGCAAGTGCAGCACCTGCCTTAGCCCATTCTGTATTCCAGGTTAGTCCGCAATCTGTAGATACCTGAACATTTATTGCATCAATATAGGCAGCACTATATTGACGGTGTGATACATCAAAGGTCATTGTTGCTACAGAGGCACCACTCATGTCAACAGGATACACATAAAGGTTGTCAATGTGACCGGTAAAGCTGCTGTAAAAATCAATTTTAGCAGAGCCATTTCCTGCAGTCGAACGTAACCATCCGGTATTGTTTCCATTCTGATCTACACGAATCCAGTTAGCCGGTGGAAAAGTTGATAGCGCAAAATCCTCCAAAACATTACCTGCAACAGCAGCCACAGGAACTCCGAAGTATGCAGTCTTGCTATTGTTTAACATATTATTATCTGTAACACCACCATTCGGATTTGTTGTAGTTAAAGTAATGCTGTGACTTCCGTTTCCTGAAACCGGAATTGGTGGCAATGAAATGGTAGTATTTGTAAAACTTGGTAACAATCCCATCCAGGAATATGTCTGTGCAGGGTTATTATCTACTTTATATTGTATGTCTAAAGTTGAAATGTCAGTAATGCCATTATTTGCAATCGTAAAAGTTGGGGTAATATTACCGGTACATGTAACATCCTGCATTCCTGTTATAGCTTTTGCTTTTGGATCCATAGGGACTTGCGCACGACTGAAACCTGCCTGCAGTACTTCTTTATTGCTATTCTCCTGCACAAATGCAATAACTGATAACTGATAATAAACAGGAGATGAAAGTGCAGCAGGTGTAATGTACCATGAATAATTTAAAACAACAGAATCACCTGCATTCCATGATTGCTGCAATGGTGTTCCTGATGCGGAAGGCAACATTTTACGAAGTACTCCCTCGTAGTGTGATTCACCATTAGGTGATGTGTATCCAAAAATATCACGTTCGGTAACTGCAATCTGTGCTACCAAGTTTGAGCCGTTATAATTTTGTGCTGCTTTTATTATTACGGATGCATAAATAGTGTCATTGGCTGCACTGAAAGTATGTGCAACTCTGACTTCAAATGGTGATGGTGTTGCATAACGAGGGTTGATGATAACAGGATCTAAAGCGCCTGCATTATCGTTGAACTGATTGCCATCCATAATTCCCTGAGGGGAATAAGAATTGCTGTAATATGTCTGACGTGCTACAATATCCGTTTGTGCATAAGGCCAGAATCGTGGACCTGCAGACGGTATGTTGTTTTGATACTTAATAGAAACAATTTTGTCTGCTTCATCATTCAACATTTCATTGAGTGTTGGATTAATTTGTGCACATGGCGGGCAGGTTTCACCTGTAAATTCCTCGAAGAGAACAAGGCGTTGTGTTTGTGCTGAAACAGTGGCTGTGATGCACATTGCAGCAAATAGTGTAGAGATTTTTCTCATTTGTTCGACAATTATATTTTGAACTACGAATATACGTAGCTTTTAAATAGCTGAGAAATCTATTTAACTATTGCGTCTTTTAAACAGATAATAGATGGGTAATCCGAGTATTACAATAAGTAAGCCCTTACCGGCCACTGCTGTCTTGGTATATAGTAAAATGGAGCAAATTGATAGTGCCAAAATTATATAGAGTGCTGGTAAAAACGGATAACCGAACACTTTGTATGGCCTTTCTGCTTCAGGTTCACGTTTACGTAAAATGAAAATACCGGAAATAGTTATAACATAAAACAGGAGAGAGGCAAAAACAGTGTAGTCAAGTAAATCACCATAGGTGCCGCTAAGGCATAATAAACTTGCCCATATTGCTTGCACCCACAAAGCTATTGCAGGAACACCTTTTGAATTGAGTTTTTTTGCCTGCTTAAAAAATAGATTCTCCAATGCCATTGCATAATAAACTCTGGCACCGCTTAAGATAATACCGTTGTTGCATCCGAAGGTTGAAATCATGATGAGTGCGGCCATGATATAAACACTTGAGTCACCAAAAATCATGGAGGCTGCGGCTGTACCTACACGATCGGTATCACCACCGGCAAACTGAATACCTTGCCCCGCAACTGTTGCAGCGTCAATACTGCCTTTTAAAGGTAATAATGCAAGATATGCAATGTTGGCTAAACAGTAAAGTAAAGTCACCATCGCTGTACCCAACATGAGGCTTCGTGGAATATTGCGGCTTGGGTCTTTTATTTCACCGGCAATAAATGTAACGTTGTTCCATGCATCGCTGCTGAATAATGAGCCTATGATGGCAGTGCCAAGCATTAGAATTATTGCAAAGCCACTGATATGTTGCTCAATCCAACTGGAATCGGTTTTAATCATTGAATTAACGCTCCACGCATTGTCGAAGTTGGCTGATAAGGTGTTGGTTTTTAGTCCAACCCAAAGTCCGGCTACAATCAGGATAAAGAGGGCAAGTAGCTTTGCTGATGTAAAAATGTTTTGAATGGTTTTACCTCCTTCAATACCATAACTGTTGAACCATGTGAGTACAGCAATGAGAAAAATAGCCAGCATTTGTGCAGCAGATATACTTATTCCTCCTGCCTGAAATAAAATATTACCCGTGTTAAAATATGGAAAGAATACAGCAGTGAATTTTGCAAATGCTACAGCCACTGCTGCTATAACTCCTGTTTGGATGACCATAAATACTGTCCATCCGTATAAAAATGCCAAGCAGTTTCCCCATGCCCGTCTGATGTAAACAAACTGACCTCCGGCTTGCGGCATCATACCTGCCAGTTCGCCATAACAAAGTGCTGCTATTAGTGTGATAACACCACTAAGCAACCATAAAAACAGTAACCATCCTGCAGAACCTGTATGCCTTGACATGTCGGCACTTACAATAAAAATTCCGGAGCCAATCATTGAACCGGCTACCAGCATGGTGGCATCCCACAGTCCTAATGAACGGTGCAGGTGTGGTTTGTCGTTGTGCATATAATTTTTAAGAAAGTATTTTATTTCGGATTACGTAATTTACTGTGCTTAGCACTATAACCAAAATAAATAACGAAACCGAGAGCCAGCCACATTAATAAGCGTGACCAATTTGGCCAACCCAGACCAAAAATCATGGCTCCACAAACAATAATTCCTAAGATGGGAACCAATGGAACTAACGGTGTTCTGAAGGTACGTTTGGCATCAGGATTCGTCTTGCGCATAATGATAACACCGGCTGCAACAAGCATAAATGCAAACAATGTTCCGATGCTTGTCATATCGCCAACAATATCCCCCGGCACAAATGCAGCAAAAAGTCCGACAAAAACAAATAGAATTAAATTCGATTTATAAGGTGTGCGGTAAACAGGATGTAGTTCAGAAAAAACTTTAGGCAACAATCCATCACGACTCATAGAATAAAATACACGTGATTGTCCTAAAAGCATTACTAAAATTACAGAGGAGAATCCGGCAAGAATTGCAACAGTTACAAGTTTAGCTAACCAATCATATCCATGCATATAGGTTTGAATGGCATAAGTTACAGAGGCTTCTCTACCCTGCGTTCTGAAATCATCTACTGAGGCAACTCCTGTAAGCACATGGGCAAAAAGAATGTAAAGAATAGTACAGATAATCAAAGAACCTAAAATCCCTTTTGGCATATCACGTCCCGGATTTTTTGCTTCCTGTGCTGCTGTACTCACTGCATCAAAGCCAATAAAAGCAAAGAATACTACTCCGGCAGCACCCAGAATTCCTAAAATTCCACCATAATGATGTGGCACGCCCATGTGGTCGGTAAAGGTACTTGCGGCAGGAATATAAGGTGTGTGATTAGCAGGATTAATAAACTGCCAGCCAAAAACAATAAAGAGAACAACAATAGCTACCTTGGTAATAACAATAACATTATTTACAAAAGCACTTTCTTGAGTTCCTCTGATTAATAGCAAAGAAAGAAGGACTAATATTAAAAGTGCAGGAACATTCATAATACCATATACACCATCTAAACTATGTTCAAAAGGGGAATGGCTCCATTCATAAGGTATGTGCATGCCCAGATAATTTAATAGTTTATTCAGGTATTCGCTCCAGGCAATACTTACTGTTGCTGCACCGAGTGCATATTCAAGCACCAAATCCCATCCTATAATCCATGCAATAAATTCACCCATGGTGGTGTAACTATAAGTATAGGCACTACCGGCAATAGGAATCATGCTTGCAAATTCTGCATAACACAATCCTGCAAAGGCACAACCCAAACCTGCAATAACGAAGGCTATTGTAACAGCCGGTCCTGCATTGTTTGCAGCAGCAGCAGCAGTGCGCACAAATAGCCCTGCACCAATAATTGCACCAATACCAAGTGCGATAAGACTGTTTGCAGTAAGCGTTCTTTTTAAACCTTTTTCACTGTCTTCGGCTTCAGCTAATAAACTATCGAGAGGTTTCTTTACATGTATTCCTTTGGACATAACTTTAATCTTGAATTTTAGTGGAGTTCAAACCTACATGATTAAGATTAAATTACCAAAAAAATTAAAACAGGATTTTGAAACCGAAGATGGTGTAGAGAGAAATTAATAAAATTTTACAGCAACAACAACCAATAACCATTGTACGATTAGCAAACTGTCAACCCCAACCTGATAGAATTTAAAGTTTGAAAACGGTGGCGCTGTGATAGCAGCAATGACTAAAAGTAACGTGCTTATTATAAATGCTGTTGCCATAGGTGCACTAAAATGCTCATGACGATAAAGAAAAGAAACAATTAAAATAAATAATGCTGCAGATGCAATAACAATATACCGGGTTACTGTTGTACCTAAAACCACAGGAAGTGTCAGGTGGTTGCGGGTTTTGTCTTTTACAGTGTCGCGGATATCAAACAATAAAGAAATGCCGAAAACATAAATGAAACGGAGTAAAAAAACCTCTTTAATTATTGGTGATTCATGCCCTAATGCAGCCATCGGTAAGAGCACAGTAATTAAAGCCCAACTTAAAGCAAGAAAAATATTTTTAAGCAGAAAGATATTGCGAATTCCTTTGATGCGTTTGCCCTTATAATTAAAAGGCATCATATAAATGAGACAAGCCAGAATAGCTGTCAAAAAGAGATTTATGGCAATATAATTATAGTTGAAAATCAATATTGCAGTAGCCAGAATCGAAAAAAGGCATATCCATGTCCGTGAAGTCAGTGGCATCTGCACTGGCAGACGTGGAAAATTATAGATAGCCAGTGTAGCAAAGAATATAGTTGCAATGAGCACTACATTGTTTTGTTCGTTTATTCTGAGAATGGTTAAATGACTTGCTGCACTTGCTGCCAGAGCAATGAGTAGATTATAGGAAACAGCTTTATGAGCAATCTTCCTGAACAATCAGTTCCGTTCTATAAGTGTGAATGTAACAATGCCAACAGCAAAACCTATCATACCAGAAATAAATCCTTGTCTGATCCGCTGATTACGTCTTTGCTTTTGATAGCCTGAAATAAATCCTTCGCTGTTTTTCATTTCAGGTGAAATATCTGGAGCGTTGGGTAATGCAGGACTATGCCGCCCTACAGCAATGGCATAAATTGCAGGTACCGGAATGCCATAAAAAGTTAAAAGGCTTCCTGCACCGCCTGCAGCTATTCCACCTACTTCAGTAAAGTTTAGTCTGCGGTGCCATTTATTATCGTGTTTGTTAAAACGTTCTCTTTTATGCAGAATTCCATATTGCTGTCCTGCAATAAAATCGCGCACCCATGGAATATCCGGGTCGTCTGATGTGCTGTCGGGTTTATAAAGAACTTGCTCTGTGCCATCAGCTTTTTTAATGGAGAATACTTTATAAATATCAACTTTTTTAACACGCGAACTGCCTTGCAGTTTTACATATCTCACCCAGTCGGGGTCGTTGAGGTTAAAAAGTTTTACGGGTTTGGTCTTACCATTAAGGAGCAATAAGGTGTCTTGTGCGCTTAATGTTGTAACGCTGAAAAGAAAAATAAGGGATGTTATAAAGTGACGTAAGGTCATATCAGTTATTTGATTCAAAACTATAAAAAATGTATGTAATATGCAGCATTTGTTAAAAATTTGATAATGTGTTGTAATATGGATAATAGAATCGGAGGAGAAAAGTTTTTGTTTAGGAGATGTTTTTTGCTTGAGGGATAGCAACGTAAAGCCCGCATACTTCCGCAGGAAGGAGCGGACTTGCAGTGTATAGCCCGACAGCGCCACAGGCGGTGACAAGCCCAGATTTTTAGAAATATTGGAATATCAACATGTGTTAGTAATTTTTGTGCTAAAAAGAGTACGTTGCTTGATGTAAATCATGATGAAGGCATACAGGAATTCATTTTTTGACGTTCTAATTATTTACTTTTGCGCCAAAATCCAAAGTACATGTACTATTCTTTTGCCGACAGGCACATTGGCCCTGATGATAAGCAGGTTAAACACATGCTTGCCACCATTGGTGTAAAATCCGTAAACGATCTTATTGCTAAAATTATTCCTGAACTGATTCGCTTGCAAAAACCATTAAACCTTCCCGAGGCGATGAGCGAATTTGAATATTTAAATGAGTTGAAAGCAGTAGCATCGGAAAATCAACTTTTTAAAAATTTTATTGGCATGGGGTATTACAATACCATTGTGCCTGGTGTTATAAAAAGAAACATTTT
Organism: Bacteroidetes bacterium UBA6661; assembly: GCA_002455375.1. Classification (GTDB taxonomy): domain Bacteria; phylum Bacteroidota; class Bacteroidia; order AKYH767-A; family OLB10; genus OLB10. The sequence continues at coordinate 71,328 of DKKR01000050.1, read as the reverse complement.
CGAGAATCCTGGATGGTACACAGCTTATACTCCTTATCAGGCAGAGATTGCACAGGGCAGGATGGAAGCTTTGTTGAATTTTCAGACTATGGTGTGCGATTTGACAGGCATGCAGATTGCAAATGCATCGTTGCTGGATGAGGCTACTGCTGCTGCTGAAGCAATGGTGATGTTTTATTACACCCGCTCTAAAGAGGCAGAGAAAAAAAATGCAGTTAAGTTTTTTGTATCTGAAAACTGCTTTCCTCAAACCATAGATGTGTTGCGTACACGCAGTAAACCATTGGGCATTGAATTGGTTGTTGGCGATGAACAATTGTTTTCGCCTGATGACAGTTTTTTTGGCGCATTACTTCAGTATCCTGATGCAATTGGTAATGTGTTGGATTATAAAAATATTGTTAACATGTGTCACAGGCATGATGTACGTGTTTGTGTGGCGGCAGATATTTTAAGTCTTGTATTGTTAACACCTCCCGGTGAGTGGGGTGCTGATTGTGTAGTTGGATCTACACAACGTTTTGGTGTACCAATGGGATATGGTGGTCCGCATGCTGCCTATTTTGCAACACATGATGTTTACAAAAGAAATCTACCGGGAAGAATTATTGGTATGAGTGTGGATGCAGAAGGGAATCCGGCTTTGCGTATGGCATTGCAGACACGCGAGCAACATATAAGACGTGATAAGGCAACCAGCAATATTTGTACTGCGCAGGTGCTGTTAGCGGTGATGGCTTCAATGTATGCAGTATATCATGGTGCAGAAGGATTGAAGGCAATTGCTACTACTGTACATAAACGTACTACTGCACTTGCAGAGAGTTTAAAGAAAGCAGGATTTAAAGTGGTGAATAACTCCTGGTTCGATACATTGACTGTTGAGGTAGAGGATGCAGAGAGTGTTCGTGATATGGCTGAAGCCAATCTGATAAATTTCCGTTACAAGGGCAATTCAGTTGGTGTTAGTATAGATGAAACAACCTCTGACGAAGATTTAAAAGACATTTTGCGTGTGTTTGCGGCAAGTATTGGTAAAAAGTCAATTGCTGCCGTAAGTCTTAACGGTAATGCTATACCTGCTGCGCTATTACGCAGTTCAGAATTTCTGACCAATGCAGTATTTAACACACACCATAGCGAAACAGAAATGTTACGCTACATCAAGCGTCTCGAGAATAAAGATCTTGCCTTGAATCATTCAATGATTTCATTAGGTTCCTGCACTATGAAACTGAATGCCACCAGCGAGATGGAGCCACTAAGCTGGCCTGAGTTTGCCAACATGCATCCATTTGCTCCGGTTGAACAGGCACAAGGTTATGCGCATATTATAACAGAACTGGAAAATTACCTGAAAGAGATTACAGGATTTGCAGCAGTGTCGTTACAACCTAACAGTGGCGCACAAGGAGAATATGCCGGTTTGGTTGTTATTCAGAAATATCATAATGACAGAGGACAGAATCATCGCAATGTAGTATTGATTCCGCAGTCTGCGCATGGAACCAATCCTGCCAGTGCTGTACTTGCCGGATTAAAGGTTGTTGTTGTTAAATGTGATGATGATGGAAATATTGACCTTAGTGATTTAAGGCTGAAAGCAGAACAACATCAGGAAAATTTATCCTGTTTGATGGTTACTTATCCATCAACCCATGGTGTGTATGAGGAGAATATTAAACAGATAACAGCAGCAGTACATGCCAACGGTGGTCAGGTTTATATGGATGGTGCAAACATGAATGCACAAGTAGGTTTAACATGCCCGGCATTGATAGGTGCTGATGTTTGCCATTTGAACTTACATAAAACATTTGCCATTCCACATGGTGGAGGTGGCCCCGGTATGGGACCTATTGGAGTAGCAGAACATCTTGCACCATTTTTGCCTTCGCATACTGTTGTGCCTACAGGTGGGCGTAAGGGCGTAAATGCTGTTGCCGCAGCTCCTTGGGGCAGTGCATTAATTTTGTTGATTAGTTATGGATATATAAAAATGCTAGGTAAGTCAGGTGTACAACGTGCAACAGAAATAGCAATGCTCAATGCCAACTATATTAAAGCACGATTAGAAAAACATTATCCTGTTTTATATAAAGGGAAAAATGGTTTTTGTGCTCATGAAATGATTTTGGATTGTCGTGCATTCAAAGCTGTTGCCAATATTGATGTAACTGATATTGCCAAGCGACTGATGGATTATGGTTTCCATGCTCCTACAGTAGCATTTCCTGTTGCAGGAACACTTATGGTTGAACCAACAGAGAGCGAGCCATTAGAAGAGATAGATCGTTTTTGTGATGCAATGATTGCTATCAGACATGAAATTATGGAAGTAATCAATGGCGAATACAGCAAGGAAGATAATATGCTTGTGAATGCACCACATACTGCACTCGAAGCAACAGCAGATGAATGGAAGCATAGCTACTCACGTCAGAAAGCAGTTTTTCCGGCACCTTGGGTTGCAGGAAATAAATTCTGGCCATCGGTTAAGCGGGTTGATAATGCTTATGGCGATAGGAATTTAGTTTGTACTTGTCCTGATGTTTTGTCTTACGAAACTGCAGAAGCAATATAAATGATTTTTTAAATCAGTTCTTGTTCTCCCATAGCAGCTTCTTTCCAAAGCCAAGTGTGTTATCGGTCATTTTAATGTAGGTTAATTTTATTAGCCACAGGTCGCCCGAAATTCCTAATGCCAAAGGAAATTTACTGTAATAAATTTTCTTCGCCTGCTCCAGCATGTCATCTTGTGGCGTAAGGAAAGTTCCTGAAAACTGTATGCCCTTGATGCTTCCAATCTTACTTATGTCAGGCAATATTGTGCCGGCCACTTTATTATTTACAAGTGCATGAGAAACATGACCGGTAGTTTTTTTTGATTTAAAAATCAAATTAGCACCGTTCGGCATGAAAGCATAAAAGCAATTAGCACATTCAGGTGTGTCGTTAACAGAGGTGCATATGGTCATATTCTTTTGTGCACTGATAAAGCTTTCTATTATAGAATCCATTTATTTCCTTTTTACTTTAATAATGTTTACCGGACAGTTTTTTGCTGCCTGCAGTGCTTGTTCATATTCATCATCATTCATAACAGCAATGTAAATGCCTTTATTATTTTTTCCACCTACCAAAGTGCATTTTCCGTCTTTGCGCGACATACGCCATCGTGTTGCTGAAGCTTCAACACAGGCATTGCAGCCAATACATTTACTCCTGTATTGTACTATTTCAATCATTAATGATTTTATATAATTTGTCTGATGGTTTTATTTTTTCGGTAACCGGCATTGAAAACACATCGCCTTTTTTTACTGTTGTAACCGGTAAATCATCCATTCGCAATTCCTGAATCTTGGTCATAATAATTCCTGTTGTTGAACCGGTAATCATAATATCATTGTCAACAGAAAGTGTTCCTGATTCCAATTTAAATTCACCTACTTTATTTTTTGGAAAATATTTAACTCCTTTGCCAACATAAATCTTTTTGGTAGTTGCCTGCGAGCCTCCTGTATTACTCCATTCACCCATAGTTTTTCCAAGAAAGTAACCGCCCCAGAAGCCACGGTTAAAAACTGTTGCCAGTTCTTTTTTCCAATGTTCAGCTTTTGTTGCATTATAGCTGCCATTGTGATAACTTTCAACAGCTTCTTTATAACATTTTGTTGTAGTATAAACATAATCGGCAGAACGACCTCTGCCTTCAATTTTCAAAATACTGATGCCCGTTTCAATGAGTTTGTCAATAAAATCAATAGTGCACAAATCTTTTGACGACATGATATATTCATTGTCAATTTCAAGTTCAACTTCGTTTTCTTTATCCTGAACAATATATTCACGTCTGCAATTCTGAATGCATGCACCACGGTTTGCTGAGGCATTGTGCGAGTGAAGACTCAGATAACATTTGCCTGAAACAGCCATACATAAGGCACCGTGTGCAAATACTTCTATTTTTATTAATTTGCCCGATGGGCCTTTAATTTTTTGACGTTTTATTTGTTTCACAACATCAGCTACCTGATGCAATGTTAATTCACGAGCTAGCACAATTGTATCAGCATAAACTGCAAAGAAGCGAACACTCTCAATATTGCTGACATTTGCCTGAGTTGAAATGTGTACAGGCATGCCAATTTTTCTGGCATGCATCAACGCAGCATGGTCAGATGCTATGACAGCATCAATATCATTTTTCTTAGCTGCATCTATAATTTTTTTCATCAGCATAATGTCATGATCATACATTACGGTGTTCAGTGTAAGGTAGGTTCTGACATTTTTTGCATGACAAATCTTTTTAATTTCAGCAAGATCATCGAGTGTAAAGTTATTGGCTGCACGTGCACGCATGTTTAGTTGCTCGATTCCAAAATATACTGCATCGGCACCACCTTGTAGGGCTGCTTGAAGCGACTCGAATGAGCCGGCAGGTGACATTATTTCTGTCATTATTTGTGATTAAAATAAAGGTGTGCAAGATGGCGGAAACAGATGAAATATAAAATGATTTGCATCAGCAAACCTTTGTGGAGTTTGTATCTCATTACTCTCGTCAGGGAAATCAGAATTTGAAGTATGGAATTTTTATGGATAGCATTTAGCATATTGCCGGATGTTTAAAAATGTAGTAAAGACTATTGATAGCAATTCATGCAACATTGAAATATTTTTTTAATATTGCTTCACAAAAAAATGATAACATGAATAAAACATTTACGCTCATTGCCACACTATTTTGTGCTGCTGCAATTAAAACAAGTGCACAACTCGTTACCATCTCTGCAACACATCAGTTACCTGCTATTGGTGATACCATACGCTATGTTGATGCCAACACATTTGGGTTCAATCAAAACGGTACAGGACCTGTTACCAATACACTTTGGGATAATGCACTGCTTATGAATGCAGGCACCAACTACCTTTTTTTCTATGACGACCCGGCAACTATAACAGGAAATGGTGTTGATTCTTTTCCTGGCGCTACCCTGGCACGTGGCGAGAGTGGAGCAACCGGTTATTTTTATTATCAGAATACTGCAAATGACATCAACCGTATTGGCTGGTATAGCAGCGCATCTAACTATGGCGTTTATAATGCAGGCACCTACGCAACAGAATTTCATTTTCCGATGACAGCAGGTCAAACCGTAAACTCAACTTACTCCGGACGCTATGCACCATTTGGGTTGGGCGAAGATTCCTGCACGCTTGAAAGCGGGTCACTTGCTATCAATGCCGATCAGCAAGGCACCTTGATTTTGCCAACCGGCACATTCAACAATGTGTTGCGTATTCATGCTCTTGAAACATTTCATATTAAAATCTATATGATGGGTGTACCTGTTATAGATTATTTGGTTTCTGATGATTATTATTATTGGTTTCATGATACCATCAAACAACCTTTGCTTACTTATGGCATAACAACTATTGACGGAACTGCACAAACACCGGTATTGCGCTATCAACCAATTTCAGGAACAACAGGTATAAGCCAGATAGCAGCGCCATCAGAAATAACCATCACGCCAAATCCTTCTTCAGGTAAATTTTTACTTAGCAATATTAGCAGTACCAATGCTTTGTTAGAAGTTGTTAATACACTTGGTCAGAAAGTCAATTTTCAACAAACAAACAAAGAACAATCTGTGGAAGTTGATTTAAGCAATTTACCTAAAGGTGTATATTTTATTAAAGTAACTGACGGACGTACATCTTCTACACATAAAGTTATCGTTGAATTTTAGTTTCGAAAATTAGAGAGCTATAAGCTTTTACCTTCACCTGTCATGGGCGCAAAGGCGCGCCCATGACAGGTGAAATTCATATTTTCAAGTAGTTCTGTTTTTGGTTACCCTAGTTCTTTTTAAATGCGAAGAGATTCTCCTGGAGAAAATGGGTCGTAAAAGTGATACACTTGAGTAAGGGAAATACTTTACTTTTAACATTAATTTTGCTGGAAGGAAATAGAATTGTATTTATAATAATGCCATACTTATGAATAAGAAACTTTCTACACTGCTTTTTATTTTCGGAACATTTATTTCTTATGGCCAGTTTGTTTTTCAAAAAACCTATGGAGGTAATAACAGTGATTATGGATTGACAGTTATTAATTCAGGTGATGGTGGATTTATCATTGGAGGAAGCCAGGTAAGCTCTGCTTCGGGTGGAGGCTTTCTTGCTAAATTAAATTCAGCTGGTGATACATTATGGACAAAGACACTTTTGTCAAATAGTGTTCAGGCAATTGCTAAAACTGACGATCACGGGTTTATTATAGGTGGTATGTCCGGAACAGGAGGGGCATCTAACCAAGGGTTCGGTATTTTTAAAACAGATTCTTCAGGAACAATTTTATGGAACACAAACATTATTCGGTCAGGATATATAAATTCTAGTACATCTGTTTTACAGGCTTATGATGGAAATTACATAGCTGCCGGAACCTCACAGGAATTTGTATTTAATTATTATAGTCAGTTTTATGTTACAAAGGTTGATACATCGGGAAATCTACTGTGGGCAAAAGTTTATCAAGCTAGTGGTCTTAATTATTGTACTCAAATAATACAAACCCACGATAGTTGCTTTGTTTTGATTGGTAGTTCAGATTATCCTTCTAACTCTACCAATATAATAAAGATAAATTCTGCAGGCAATGTTATTTGGGCAAAAAATCTTTCAGCACCAGGGAATGGCTTTATTGGACATTCAATTCAAGAAACCAATGATCAATGTTTTGTTATTACAGGGTGGAATTTTCAAAATGGACTATTTGTCTTTGACGTAAGTCTGATAAAAATTGATAGCATAGGCAATTTGCTTTGGAGAAAATCGTTTGGAGGCAATTTTAATGATTATGGATTTAGGATAAAACAAACTCCTGACAATGGATTTTTAATTGCAGGCTATACAGAAAGTTTTAACATGAATAATTGGGATTCCTATTTAATAAAAACTGATAGTTTGGGATTTTTGCTGTGGTCAAAAACTTATGGCGGTTCAGGTAGTGAACAATGCTACGATATGGATTTATCATCCGACAGTGGTTGTATCATGATTGGGTTCACGTCAAGTTTTGGATTAGGGTATAATGATTGTTATATCATTAAAACTGATTTTATAGGGAATAGTGGTGGCTGCTTTGAGATTAATCCACAAACGCTAAACGATACAATTAGCATAATGTCAAATAATCTGATTATACAGGTTATTAATGAGGGTTATCAATTTCCAGTTTACGCATTTACATCAAGCTTTGGTGATGTTAGCGTAGCATGTATGGGTAATGTTGGCGTCTATGATTTCTTTACAGAAACAAAAAATATAATTGTTTACCCTAACCCCTCCACAGGAATATTTACTATTTCAAGCTCAGATAATTTTGCTAATGCGGAAATAGAAATTTATAATGTGCTTGGAGATAGGATTTATTCAGATAATATAAATAATTCTAACCTAAAAAAAATCTGCATAGATAAAATGGTTGATGGAATTTATTTTGTAAAAGTTAGCGATAGAGAAAAAATGTATATTGGGAAAATTATAATAGAGACAAATTAAATTAATTTTCTGTACTTTCAAAGTCTCCCGCATTTCAGGGGACTTTGAAATAATAAAAAGCATTGATGGGTTAATACGTTTTTATAACCTCACCGGTAAGGTCGCGCGCCTTTGCGCCACCGGCAAGTAAAATTCTTTAGTATTGATGGCAGCACATTTGAGCATACTTTATAGTATTACTTAATGGCATCAAGTATAATGGGAAGAAAAAATAAAATTTATTTGATTGCTGTTGCTCTGTAAGTAAAATAAATAATCAGAGCAATCCTGAAATTAGTTGTGGAGCAATGCCAAGCAACAAGGATAGCACTGCGCAAATGCCTAATATGGCAAGGTCAGATGGTTTTTCGCAGTAGCCTGTATTTTCTGTCTCAGGCTGTTGAAAGGCTGCAATTATAACTTTGAAGTAATAATATATTCCAATAAGCGAACTTAAAACAGCAATGAGCACTAACCACAGAAGATTCTCTTTTAATGCAGCGGTAAACAGGTAATATTTTCCAAAAAATCCTGCCACCGGTGGAATACCTGCCATACTTAGCATACAAATAGTCAGCATAATTGCTGATACAGGGTGTTTATAAAACAAACCTTTCACAGCTTTGATTCCTTCGTTTCCTGTAACTTTATGTACAGAATAAAGTAGGTTAAATGCCCCTAATGCAGAAAGTGAATAGGCTGCCAGATAAAACAACAATGCGTTTTTAGAAGCAATACCCGGTGCTGCTAATGCCATGAGCATGTAGCCTGCATGTGCAACACTGGAATAAGCAAGCATGCGTTTCAGACTTGTTTGATAAACCGCTGTGATGTTTCCTGCCAGCATGGTTATGGCTGATAGAACAGCGAATACCGGAGTCCAGAAATCATAGATAGTTATGAAGCATGAAACAAATAATCTGTAGATCATTGCAAAAGCTGCAATCTTTACTACCGATGCCATAAACGCTGTCACTAATGTTGGTGCACCATCATACACATCAGGTGTCCAGAAATGAAAAGGTGCTGCAGCAATTTTAAATGATAAACCAATCAATATCATCAACACACCAACTTTAAAAAAAGCAGGTAGTGCATCTTTGTTTTGTTGTGTATAGTTTGCAATTTCCTGAATGTTGAACGAAGATGTTGCACCATAAATCAATGTAATACCAAAAAGTAAAAATCCTGTTGCAAACGAACCCATGATAAAATATTTCATAGCAGCTTCGTTACTCTTGATATTGGTTTTGTCACTTCCTGCCATAATGTAAAGTGAAAAAGAAAGTATTTCCAGTCCAAGAAACAGGATTGACATATTAGAAAAAGTAGTCATCATTACACCACCGGTAAGTGCAAAAACGATGAGTGCAAAATGTTCACTCATACTACTCTCACTGTTGAAGTAATTACGCGACATGAGCATCCACAGCAATGTTGTTACAATCATGAGTGATGAAAAGACAACAGAGAAACTGTCAACCATTACCATTTGATTGAAGTATGAACCGAAATTAGTCCAGTCGTTTATTGAGAAACCTAATGCAACAATTAAACCGGCAATTACCAGCGAATACATTATGCGCTTCAGTTTAAAAACTTCTGAAAGCATGGCTGCAATGCCGACTATAGATAGTGTAACGATGGTATTCACAATGAGATTAATTTATTTTTAAACATTATCCTGCATTAATAATCATTAATAGCGATTTTATACTTGGTGCTGCTGCATTCATCAGAAAAGATGGATACACACCTAATAAAATAACCAAGAATGCTATTGTTCCTAAAACTGTTTTTTCGCTCAATGTCATGGGTTGAAACTCTCCTTCATTCAGATGACGGCTACCCAACATGATAGCCTGATAGCTTCTGAACATATATACAGCACCGAGTATGATAGTTAATCCGCCAAATAATGCCATCCAAGCTTTAAACTGGTAAATTCCTGTAAGCAACAGAAACTCTCCAACAAAACCATTGGTTAACGGAAGCGCTATTGTTCCCAATAATACTATCATAAACAGAACTGCAAACAGCGAATTGTTATTTGCAATGCCACCCATTTCACTCATGTTATGAGTTTTTAATCTGCTCATCAGCATGTCGGCAATAAAAAATAAACCAACAGCATTAATACCGTGACTGAGCATTTGGAATACTGCACCTTCAAGAGCTTCTACTTTTAATGTGAATAATCCGGCAGTAATTAAACCTACGTGAGCAATGGATGCATAAGCAATCATCCTTTTAAAATCTTTTTGAACGATGGCAATACACGATGCGTAAACAACACCAATGATTCCCAGTAACATTACAATGAAAGCGTTATCTGCTGATGCAGCAGGAACAACAGGCAGCAGCCATCTTAATATACCATAAAGGCCCATTTTTAGCATGATACCGGAAAGTAACATTGTGCCTTGTGTTGGTGCATCAGTATAAGTGTCCGGTTGCCAACTGTGTAATGGAAATACAGGAATCTTTATTGCAAAGGCAACAAAAATCAACCAGAAAACTAACGACTGTTGTTGTGATGAAAGCGTTAAATCATAAAACGCCTGAATATCGAATGTGTGGCTTCCCGGTGTTTGCAGATAGAGATAGATTAAACCTACAAGCATTAATAAGCTTCCGGTGATGGTGTAGATGAAAAATTTTAATGTGATACGTATTCTGTCTTTGCCACCCCACAACAGGCAGATGAAATAAATTGGCAATAGTGCAAGCTCCCAGAAAATGTAAAACAAAAATGCATCTAAGGAAATAAATACACCAATCAATGCAAATTGCATCAGCTGAATGAGTGCATAAAGACCCTTGGGATTTTCTATTCTCCGACCAAAAGATGATAGAATAATTAATGGAGATAGTACGTTGGTCAGTAATATCATCATCAACGAAATACCATCAACACCTATTTTAAAATTAATTCCCAAATCAGGCACCCAGGCATAATTCAAAACTTGTTGCATGCCGCCATTCGGGTCAAATTGAATAAACAAGCAAACAGAAAGCAACAGACTGATGAGAGAAAATACTAATGCTGTTTTTCCTGTCGCTTCGCGTGAAGGCAGCAGCGACAATGCCATACCGGCAAGTGGTAAAAATAAAATTATTAGTAATAAATTATTCATCTACAGCAGCATTTTAAATACAAAAATCAAAATGATTCCTATGACCATACTCACCAAATAAAATCCAACACTTCCGTTTTGTAATAATCTCAACCCGGAAGAAGTCAGGTTTGTGGCTCGTGGGATAAAATTTACAATTCCATCAATGATACTAATGTCAAAAATTTTATAGAACAATTCGCCAAATGCTTCTAACGGTTTTCTGATTATCAATTCATACAGTTCATCAATATAATATTTGTTGGCAAGTACTTTTTGGAATGATTTTGTTTGACTGTCATCTTCGGGCACCACTTTATCTCTGACATACATATTTTTTGTCATAACATAAATTATGGCTAATCCGATTATAGTGCCTATCAATAAAGTGAATTCAAATGTATGTGATAAAATAAATTCCTTTGGAGAATAAATTATTGGGTTAAGAAACTGCGTAAACACGTGGTGCGTTCCTAATTTTTCATTAATATATTCCGGCATGCCAATATAACCACCAATTACGGAGAAAACAGCAAGGATAATTAATGGTATTGTCATACTCGAAGGCGATTCATGAAGATGTTCTTTCTGATGATGTGTGCCACGAAAATCACCGTAAAAAGTTAACCAGTATAAACGGAACATATAGGTTGCAGTTAGTACTGATGTGATAGCTAATACGGTAAACATCACCGGTGAATAAGTCCAGGTTACTGCAAGAATCTCATCTTTAGAGAAGAATCCGCTGAACAACGGAACACCGCTAATNNAAACCACCCATACGTCTGATATCTTGTTCACCACTCATGGCGTGAATTACACTGCCTGCGCAAAGGAAGAGTAATGCTTTAAAAAATGCATGTGTTACTACGTGAAACAAAGCAGTGGTATAAGCACCTACTCCTAATGCAACAAACATATAACCTAACTGACTTACGGTGGAGTAGGCTAGTACCTTTTTAATGTCATTTTGTTTAAGACCTATTGATGCTGCCATCAATGCAGTTACTAATCCTATAACAGCCACAATCTCTCCTGCAAAAGGTGCAAGCGTATAAATCACATTGCTTCGGATAATCATATAAATACCGGCAGTCACCATGGTTGCAGCATGTATCAATGCTGATACAGGTGTAGGTCCTGCCATGGCATCAGGCAACCAGGTATAGAGTGGTATTTGTGCGCTTTTTCCTACTGCACCAATAAACAGAAACAATGCAATTGCAGTCAGCGTAGCGTCACCTGAAGGATAATTTCCAGCAGCAGCAAAAACATCTTTAAATTCTAATGATGAAAATGTTTGATACATTAAAAACAAACCAAGTAAAAATCCTAAATCACCAATACGATTCATGATGAATGCTTTGTTTGCAGCTTTATTGTAGTCGTTGTTTTTAAACCAGAAGCCTATCAGCAAATAAGAGCAAAGTCCAACACCTTCCCAACCGGCAAACATTACTACATAGTTGCTTCCCATTACAAGCAACAGCATGAAAAAGATAAACAAATTCAGATATGACATGAACCTGGAGTAATCCTCATCATGTTTCATATAGCCAATAGAATAAACGTGAATCAAAAATCCTACACCGGTAACAACCAAAAGCATGATTACTGATAAACGATCTACTAAAAATGAAAGACCTAAATTCAGACTTCCTGCATTGATCCAGGAAAATACAGAATAGTACGATTCCTTAATAGTGCCATTGCTGATTTGTAAAAAGAGATAGCAGGAAAATAAAAAAGAAATCAGAACAGAGCCGCTTGCTATAATGCCCACAAGACTTTGCGGCATTTTTTTATTGATTATGCCGTTAAGCAGAAAACCGATGAGCGGAACAAGAGGAATTGCTGAGACCAAAAAATCCATTACCTACCATTTAAGTTTATTTAAAACATCTATATCTGTTGATTTAACGTTACGATAAATCATAACCAGAATAGCTAATCCTACTGCAACCTCGGCAGCGGCTACGGCCATAATAAAAATCACAAACACCTGACCTGATGCATCATTATGCTGATTGCTGAAAGCTGTCAATAGCAGATTCACAGAGTTAAGCATAAGTTCAATACACATAAAAATAATTATGGCATTACGTCTGAACAATACTCCGGCCACGCCAATACAAAAAAGTATGGCAGAGAGCAGCAGGTAGTGATTTATATTAATGGGTTCCATTTATTTAATTTCTTTTTTTCCAAGCATCACCGCACCAATTAATGCTGTGAGCAGTAATATTGAAACCATTTCAAATGGCAGCATATATTCATTGTATAACACATGTCCAATGGATTCTACTAAACCAATATCTGTATGTTGATTCAGTTTGCTTACTTCCACGTCTGCATGTTTGAGTACACTAACAATTACAATCAGCAACAGGCCACTGGAAATGACGGCTGCAAATTTTGAAACAATATTTTTATTGGGCTCAATTTCTTTATTGAGGTTTAACATCATAATCACAAACAAAAACAAAACCATGATGGCACCAGCATAAACTATTAAATGTACTGCAGCCAGAAACTGCGCATTAAGCAGAATATAATGGCCGAATAATGTAAAGAAGAAGAATATCAGATACAATACACTGTAAACCGGTTTTTTGGAAAATACGGTAAACAAGGCACTCATTACCGAAAGTGCTGAAAGTATATAAAATGCGTATTGGCTCACGTTAGTATTATAGAATGAAAAACTGGTGCGAAATTATTGTTTTAATTGATTATTTGCTATTGATTAATTTGTTTTTTCCGGGCAATGATATATGTCAGTCACAACTACATGTACAGTGTAATTGGGGTAAAACATACTTGGCGAATCATATTCGTATTCTTCTTCCTTGAATTTATCGTCTTTGAAATCTTTTTCCTTATCGCATTGCTGTTCAGTTTTTACGGTATCACCCGGAATAATGTATGGCGCCAGAGCAGTGTCGGTATAGGTACACAACATTGAGCGAACCAAATAGCAATCCCGGCATACATCTTTATCACAAGACATTAATGCAAGTGATAGTGTGACAATAACTCCTGAAAAAAGTTTTTTCAAAGAACCCATCATTCTACTTCTTTTCTATGTGCTCTTGCTCTGTAGCTTATATCTACTCGTTCTTCCGGTGCAATACCTTCAACCAATTTGTCTTTACCATAAATAAAGTTATCGCGCAAAGTGTCCGATGGTGTCATACGGTTAGTTAAAAATATTGCTTCTTTAGGACATGCTTCTTCGCATAAGCCACAAAAAATACAACGCAGCATATTTATTTCATAAACAGCAGCGTATTTTTCTTCTCTATATAAATGCTCTTCTCCTTTTTTGCGCTCAGCAGCTGTCATAGTGATAGCTTCAGCTGGGCAGGCTACTGCACACAATCCGCAGGCAGTACAGTTTTCTCTACCTTGCTCATCGCGTTTCAAAACATGCAGACCGCGCCAAACTTCACTAATTGGCTTTTTTTGTTCCGGAAAATTAATGGTTGCTTTTTTCTTAAAAAAATGTTTTATAGTAATCATCAAACCTGCAACAATTGCAGGAATGTATATCTTCTCTGCAAAGGTCATTTCTTTATTGACTACTACTTTACTCCTGTTGGTTAACATGATAAAATTAGAATAATTACAAATGTACTTATATTTTTTTTCTCTTTTTGAATGGTGATTTGGTAGTAATTGTACCGTCAGGTAGTTTGTAAAAGACCATATCCATAATCCCGAACACGGTTGGAATGTTTCTTTTTTGAGAATCAATCATTGCCAGTTGTACCCCTCGGTTACCAATGGCGGCAAACTCCAATGCTTCTTTAAATAGGTTATTGTTCTTGTATTTTTTAAACTTAATGCTTTTCATTTTTTAATATCTTTTATGAAAAATTCAAACAATGACTGATTTACAATATCAAATTTATTCTTCTCTCCTGCTGCTATTAGCTCAAACCCTGTTTCCGTATTATTAAACAACTTCCAATCTTCAACTATACTTTTATAAATATTCCAGAAATTATTTTTACCCCTTATAAATCTTCGTCTCACATCATCATCAGGAACAAAGTGCCCTCCAGTTACTACTCTGTGTTTTATTCTTTCTATACATTGTTCCGGTGAATTTAAAACGATAAAAATAATTTTTACATTATACTCATTCTTCTTAAATTCTTTAATCAGCTTAATTAGAAACATTCCTGATAAAGTTGATTCCAGAATTATGTTTTTGTTTTTTGTTTTTAATTTTTCAATTCGATTAAAGTATTCTTTTCCTGCAGAAATATTTCCTGCCTGATAACCATCTTCTGATAATTCATTAGCAATTTCATCTGCATTTAAAAACTCATAATTATATTCATCCAGAAACGATTTCGCAAAGGTTGTCTTTCCGCTTCCGTTTGGTCCACCTACTATTAATAATTCTTTTGTCACCTTTCATTTTGTTTTTTTAAAAATGAAACAATCCGTTTTTCCATAACAAGAATACGCCAGTTAACAGAACATTAAGTATAGATAATGGTATGAGCATTTTCCATCCAAGGTTCATCAACTGATCGTATCGGAAGCGGGGTATTGTCCACCGAACCCACATAAAGAAAAAGATAAAGAAGAATATCTTAATAAAATAAAATAACACGCCTAACAATGTCAATACATTGTGCGACAATCCAAGTTCACTGATGAATGGCATGTTGAATCCGCCAAAATAAAGTGCAGAAATTACAGCAGATGAAATAAACATATTGATGTACTCGGCAAACAAATAGAATCCAAGTTTCATCGAAGAGTATTCAGTGTGATAACCACCAACCAACTCAGTTTCGCACTCCGGTAAATCAAAAGGAGTTCTGTTACATTCGGCAAAAGCACAAATCAGAAAAATCAAAAAACCTAAAGGCTGATAAAATACATTCCAGTGAAAGCCCTGTTGCTGGACAACAATTTCGCGAACACTCAAAGTGCCGGTAACCATTATCAATGCAATGATTGACATTCCCATTGCAAGTTCATAACTAATCATTTGCGAAGAAGCACGAACGGAACCAAGCAGAGAGTATTTGTTGTTTGAAGCCCATCCACCAATCATTATTCCGTAAACCCCGATAGAAACCACCCCGAAAATATAAAGCACCCCAATGTTTACATCAGTAATATGCATAAAGTATTCTTTTCCATTGATGATTAATGTATCGCCCCATGGAATTACCACACCTGTCATACAAGCGGTAAGCATCATCAGGCTTGGACCTAAAATAAACAATGCTTTATCGGCATGTGATGGAATAATTTCTTCTTTCATAAACATTTTTACACCATCAGCTAATGGCTGAAGAATACCAAATGGCCCTGCACGGTTAGGACCAACTCTGTCTTGTAAAAATGCTGCCACCTTTCTTTCTGCATAGGTAGAATACATAGCTATAAGCAATGAAACCAGAAAGACAGCAATTACAAAAACTGTTTTAAATATTAATACCGAAACTTCCATTTCTTAAATTTAATTATGTGCTTTTTCTCCTAATTTTTTCTGACGTGATAAATCCTGCTTCAGTTTTTTCAACTCTTCGTAGTGATTTTGTGAGATTACAGAATGGCGGTCAATATGTCGTGGCCCTTCAATAACCCAGTCACTTGTTTTTTTCTTGTCAAAACGACATTCATTACAAATAAATTCATCAACTTCTCCCCATTGATCTTTTCTGCCTGTAACGCGAAGCACTTCTTCTCCCTGATACCATAATACAACTTTTCCTGAACAGGTTGGGCAGTTGCGATGTGCATCTACAGGTTTTGTAAACCACACACGGCTTTTAAAACGAAAGGTTTTATCCGTCAATGCACCAACAGGGCAAACATCAATCATGTTTCCGCTCCATTCATTGTCAACAGCTTGTTCAATATAGGTTGATATTTCAGAATCCCATCCTCTGTTTAAAACACCATGCACTCTTTCCGGGCATAATTGCTCAGCAACTTTCACGCAGCGATAACACATGATACATCTGTTCATGTGCAGTTTTATTTTATCGCCAATATCAATCATCGGGAAAGTTCTTTTTCTGAAATCAAGTCTCGACACTTCATGTCCATGCTCATAGCTAAGATCCTGAAGATTACATTCTCCTGCCTGATCACAAACAGGACAATCAAGTGGGTGGTTAATTAATAAAAACTCAACAACTCCTGCGCGTGCGTCTAAAATTTCAGGCGATGTAATATTTTGTACTTCCATGCCATCCATTACGGTTTGTCTGCATGATGCAACCGGTTTTGGCATTGGCCGCGGATCTTTTTCCGAGCCTTTGCTTACTTTAACCAAGCAAGTACGGCAATAGCCACCTGATGTTTTCAATTTGGAATAATAGCACATAGTTGGTGGCACAATATCACCGCCAATTTTTCGGGCTGCTTCCAGTATGGTTGTTCCTTCAGGAACTTCGATGGTGTGACCATCTATCGTAACTTTTGGCATTATGCTTCTTGTAAATTATTTAATCTGTAATAATGTTTCACGTCTTTCATTCCGTGATTGTTAATATATGCTTCAAACTCACTTCTGAAATGTCTGATAGATGAAGCAACCGGCCATGCTGCTGCATCGCCTAAAGGACAGATTGTTTTTCCTTCAATGTTGCCCTGAATATTCCATAACAAATCAATATCTTTCATTTCACCTTTGCCATTGAGGATTTTATTTAATATTCTGTACATCCATCCTGTTCCTTCACGACATGGAGAACATTGTCCGCAACTTTCGTGATGATAGAAGTGTGCAAACGTCCACAGATTTTTTACTACGCTGGTATCTTCATCCATCACAATAAAACCACCAGAACCAAGCATGGTACCTGTAGCAAATCCACCATCGGCCAGACTTTCATAAGTCATGAGTCTGGGTTCACCGGCAGCAGTTTTTAAAATGAGGTGTGCAGGTAAAACCGGAACAGAAGAACCTCCGGCCACAACGGCCTTTAATTGTTTTCCGTTTTTTATTCCTCCGCAGTAGGCATCGCTATAAATAAATTCTTCAACAGGAACTCCCAATTCAATTTCATAAACACCGGGTTTATTGATGTGCCCTGATGCCGATATTAATTTTGTACCTGTGCTTTTTCCGATACCGATTTTTGCATACTCTTCACCGGTTATTTTTATTATTGGTACAACTGCGGCAATGGTCTCTACGTTATTCACTACTGTCGGGCATCCCCACAAACCTTTCACTGCTGGAAATGGAGGTTTAATTCTTGGATTACCTCTTTTACCTTCTAACGATTCTATCAATGCTGTTTCTTCACCACAGATATATGCACCTGCACCACAGTGTACATGCAGATCAAGATTAAAGCCGCTTCCTAAAATATTTTTTCCGAGATATCCTGCTGCATAAGCTTCGTCAATTGCTTTTTGAAGAATGTGAAATACATACATCATTTCACCTCTGATATAGATGTAGGATGTGTTTGCACCTAAGGCGAAGCTTGAAATAATCATTCCCTCAATTAAAATATGAGGTTTGTGTTCCATCAAATACCGATCTTTAAAAGTTCCGGGTTCGCTTTCATCGGCATTACAAACTAAATAGCGAGGCACACCTTCGGGCTTAGCAATAAAACTCCATTTCATTCCTGTTGGAAAACCTGCACCACCCCGTCCACGCAATCC
This sequence comes from Bacteroidetes bacterium UBA6661, assembly GCA_002455375.1. GTDB lineage: Bacteria > Bacteroidota > Bacteroidia > AKYH767-A > OLB10 > OLB10. Next base: position 52,990 of record DKKR01000050.1, on the reverse strand, counting down.
TGATTTTTGTACTTCACTTACAATTTCTTCAGGCTTCATTTGTAATGCTTTGCGCAAAGCTTCGTATCCGCCATTGTCGCTGTAGCCGGTTAATGACTGAATGCCCGGCTTGTCTAAGTTATCTAAAAGTAATTTACGTGACATGTTTTATTTTTCAGGGTTTTACTTTATCTTTTTCCCAGTGCGTTCTTCTGTTGCCTTGGTTTTTATGATCGTTTAAAATAGCATCAACTTTTTCTAAGGTCAGATTTTCGTGATAGGTTTCACCGATTTGCATCATTGGCGCTGTGCCACAACTTGCTAAACATTCAACCGTCTTTAAGGTAAACATACCATCGGCAGTTGTTTCGCCTGCTTTAATTCCTAATTTCTTTTCTATGTAACGAACAACATCTTCTGCACCCATCAACCAGCATGGTCCCGTGCGGCAAACTTCTATCAGACACTTACCTACAGGTTTCATGTTGAACATGGAGTAGAATGTGGCTACTTCATAAACTTCAATAGACTGTATTTTCAGTAATGATGCTACATAATCCATTACTTCAGGACTTAACCAACCGTCAAATTCTGCCTGTGCAATATGCAGTATGGGCAGCAGTGCAGATTTTTGTTTTCCTTCAGGATATCTGTTAATTATTTTCTGAACTAATGCTAAAGCATCGTCCGAAAATTGTATGTTTTTATTTGCGCTCATGTTACATTATAAATTTAAGCATCCAGTTCACCGGCTATTACATTCATTGAACTCATCGTTAATATTGCATCACTTAGATATGCACCTTTTATCATTTCAGAATAAGCCTGATAATAAATAAAACAAGGCCGTCTGATATGTAAACGATAAGGAGTGCGACCGCCATCACTGATAAGGTAATATCCTAATTCACCGTTTGCACCTTCAACACAGTGATACACTTCGCCTTTAGGCACAGATGTTTCGGCCATGATAATTTTAAAGTGCCATATTAATGCTTCCATTTCATTATACACTTCATTTTTAGGAGGCAGATAAAATTCAGGCACTTCGGCATTATAAGAAGTTTTATCTTCCAGTTTATCTAATTTTTGCATGGCTTGTTTTATAATGCTCATGCTTTCTTTCATTTCTTGTTCGCGAACCATAAAACGATCGTAGGTGTCGCCATTGGTTCCTAAAGGAATCATAAAATCAAACTCTTCATAAGATGAGTATGGATTCATGACGCGAACATCATAATCTATACCGGCAGCACGGAGATTTGGTCCTGTGAAAGAATAGGCTAAAGCCATTTCAGCAGAAATTGGTCCGCAGTTAATTGTCCGATCCATAAATATTCGATTGCGTATCAAGAGATCTTCAAATTCTTTTAATCCTTTTGGAAGTTCTTTTAACAGCTTTTCAATCTTCAGCCATGCAGTCTGTGAAAAATCACGCTCTAATCCACCAATTCTGCCAATGTTAGTTGTTATTCTGGCTCCACATATTTCTTCGTAAATTTCATAGATATGTTCACGAAACTGGAAAACATATAAGAACCCGGTCATGGCACCACTGTCAACACCAATTACAGAGTTGCAGATAATGTGATCGGCAATACGTGCAAGTTCCATGATGATAACGCGCAGATATTCTACTCGCTTTGGAAGTTTAATTCCTGCCAGTTTTTCTACTGTCATGTGCCATCCCATATTGTTGATAGGCGAGGAGCAATAATTTAAGCGATCGGTAATAGTTGTAATCTGACCATAGGGTCTGCGTTCAGCTAGTTTTTCGAATGCACGATGAATATATCCGATGGTAGGTGTTGATTCAATAATTATTTCACCGTCCATTTTAAGGACATTCTGAAAAATACCATGAGTTGCCGGATGTGTTGGCCCAAGGTTTAGCGTTGTATATTCTCTGCCGATAAGATCTTGTTTGATTTCTTCTTTCATTTTTTCAATTAAATTATCTTCCAAACATTTTATCATCTTTATCAAATCGTGCCTGGTCTTCAAGCGGATATTCTTTACGTAGTGGCCATCCCTCCATACTGTCTTCGTTCAAAATTCTGTGAAGGTTTGGATGCCCATCAAAACGAAATCCAAAAAAATCATAAGCCTCACGCTCCATCCAATTAGCTGCAGGAAAAATATCTGTCAGTGTTGGAAAATGTGGCGGATCGTTTTGTGTAAAAGTTTTTATCCGGATGCGGAGGTTACGTTTAAAATCGTGCAGATGATAAATCATCCCAAATTTTTTTTCTGCAGCAGGAAGATGCAGGCCATTGCAGGAGGTCAAAAACTGAAAACCTTGTTCTTTTAAAAATAGAATTACATTTTTTATCACATCGTGTGATACTTCAGCAACAGTAACATCGTAATGTTTTTCAACTAATAAAATTTTTTCTGCAAACTGTGTTTTAAGTTGCTCAAAAAATGCTTCAGGTTCAATCGTGTTAAACATCAGTACAATTATTATTCACTATTTTATTCCGTAACTTGCCATTAGCTCTGCATATTCAGGAGAGTTTCTTCTGCGTAATGATTCGTTGTGCACCATTTCCTGAATTTTCATCACACCTTCTAAAATTTGTTCGGGACGTGGTGGGCAACCCGGTACATAAACATCAACAGGAATAATTCTGTCTATACCCTGTAAAACGCTGTAGGTATCAAAAATTCCACCGGAACTTGCGCAAGCACCAACAGAAAGCACCCATTTGGGTTCGGCCATTTGTTCGTAAACTTGTCGCAATACAGGTCCCATTTTTTTTGCAATGGTTCCCATTACCATCAGCATATCTGCCTGGCGTGGTGAAAAGCTCAAACGCTCTGAACCAAATCTTGCCAGATCATAGTGCGATGCCATTGTAGCCATAAACTCAATGCCACAACATGATGTTGCAAAGGGCAGTGGCCATAATGAGTTTTTTCGTGCAAGACCTACTGCTTTGTCTAATGTGGTAGCTAAAAATCCAGGCCCCTCATAGCCTTCTAATCGTTCTACCTTTTGGTTTATGTTGGTTAAATTTTTGTCGCTCATAGCAATTTTTTTATTCCCATTTTAATGCGCCTTTACGGATTATATAGATAAATCCTATCAGCAGTAATGCAAGAAAGAGTAGCATTTCAAGAAAGCCTACCATACCGAGTTTTAAGAAACTAACTGCCCAGGGATACATAAAAATCACCTCTATATCGAACAATACAAATAAAATAGCAATTAAAAAATATTTGATTGAGAAAGGCAGACGTGCATTTTCTTTTGATTCAATACCACATTCAAAGGTGTCGAGTTTGATTTCTGATTTTCTTTTTGGTCCCAACAAGTGAGTAACAAAGATGGTGGTGAGTACAAACCCCATTGCTACAATAAACATGATGGCAATTGGCAGATAATCTATTGGTGTGCTTAAAAGTACCATAAAAATATTTATTCTTTGGCAAAATTAGCCTTTATATGATACAATAGCAAAGCAAAGCATTTTGTTTTGTAACATCATAAAAATCAATAAGGAGGCTAAAAGCCTCCTTATTGATTTAATTAAAAACTAAAATTAGTTATTTTCAAAAAGCAGCCGTGTAAATATCTGACTGTTAATGGTCATTTTAACTGTATAAACACCGGCAGAAAATCCATATTTTTTAGCATTGAAAGGATACTGATAAGTTCCTGGTTCCTGAACACCTTTATGTAGTGTGGTTACTTTCTGTCCAAGTTTATTAAAAACTTCCAGTGTTACTTCAGAAGTTTGTTCTAATTGATACACAACATTGGTTTGTTCAGAATAAGGATTAGGACTAACATTAAAAGATATGTTGTTATCACTTATTGATGCAGCAACTTTTTTACTGATATCAAATATACCATCAAAATCAATCTGTTTCAGACGATAGAAATAGGTAATTCCTTTTGAAACATTAATATCGGTATATTGATACATATTCATTAAGTTGGTTGTACCATGACCATTTACCCAACCGATTATTTCAAATGATTGTCCGTCAGTACTACGTTGTACTTCAAAGCCTTTGTTATTCTTCTCGCTGGCAGTTGACCATTCTACTTTAATCGTGTTTTGTACACCTTTAGCAGTAAGCGCAAGGTATTCAACCGGTAGCGGTGTAAATGATTGTGCAGTACCTAACATTAATGGTATAGTTATAGATGCAGGCTTAATTGCTGCCCATTGCATATTTGTTCTTGAAACAGGTCCGGGAATAGACGTTCCGCTGATACAAGCACTTGCCGGAAGTGGATTTAATAACCAATCGGCAGCAGTTGCAGGATTACCGAGTTTGTTGAACATTACCGTTTGTCCGCCAGCACCATTACTATATCCATTTTCAGTTAGTGAGATATCTAATACTCCTGCAGTTCCAGCTGTAGCACTACCGGTTAAAATTCTCCACAACCCATTATTCAAGGCTGTAGCTCCCATTGAATGGTATTTAACACTGCACTCATCCGGATTGCTACCTGTAAAAGCAGTATTTGAAGCAGGCACAGTATTGTCAAATCCAACAAGAAAGAAGGCAGGACTTGGTGAAAGAAGTGTTTTAACATTAAATGATAGGTTTGAGTATTTTGTACTTGTTCCTACCGGCAAATCATAAATACCAATTGCACCTGTAGTTGCCTTTTTAAGTGTATATATTACGGGAGGAGTTCCGGTTCCGGAAATATAACTGTTGTTATTCATACCAGTAATAGTACCCGGCAACGGATTTTGCATTTCCACATAACCTTTGTTTGATGTAGGTACTCCAGCATTATTAATCGAACCATTGACTACTATTTTTCCTGAAGCAAAAGTTAATGTTCCTGTGGGACTTAAAAGCATGTGACCAAACGCTGTCCCACCATGTGGCATCACTGTAATAGTAGAGGGAACAGTTTGATTTACAAAAACACTACCAAGTGAATTTCTGTTCATATAGTCTTGGTTTGCGGAGCCGGTAAATTCCAAAACAGAGCCACCTCCGGTAACAAACGCTGCTGTACCACCGGCATCCTGATATACAAGAAAATTACCACCAACTTTTACATATTTTCCACTACCACCAGGTTGTGTTAAGAAATTTGTCAAACGGTTGGTAGCTGATGTGCCGGAATTATATCCAACTTTTAAATTACCAAGAACATCAAAATCCTGATTTGCCAATACCTGATCAGCCATGGATGCTTTAAAAATATCCAGATGGTAGAAAGCATTAGTACCGGTAAGGTTTCCATCAATATTCTGATCACCTGTATAGGTTCCTGTTGCAGGTCCATCAAAAATTACTCTTGAGCCGGCCTGAGCAACAAAATTTCCGTTGTTTTTATAGTCTTTACATATTTCAAGCACTCCTGTTCCGGCAACTGTTAAAGTAGCTCCCGGATTGATAGTTAAGTTCCGACAACTTACTGTTCCCGTAATAATAGGAGGATTTACATATAAGGCTGGAATCAAGGCATCGGTTTCACCGGTGCCACCGCTACAACTTGGTATAGCACATCCACCCCAGTTGTTTGGATCTGTCCATGATGAACTTACCGTTCCTGACCAAATTATTGTTCCTCCATTAGAAACACTGAAGGATATTACTGTTCCCGGACTTGGTGAAGTATAAGTAAAGTTTAATGAAAATCCAGCAGTACTGTTACTATAATTACTTACAAAAATGTAATAGGTTTCACCTGCTGCAACCGGAATGCCTGTTTCATAAGCACCATTAAACCCAGGGTAAATAGCTGGTGAATTACCAACGTTATAACATCCGGTGACACCTAATGCACTATAATTACATCTTACTAAACCTTGTGTTTGAGTTCCTGAATTAGCAATAGATGCACAAGTCGCTAATGTTCCACTACCTGCAGTTTTCCAAACAGCAAAATCATAGTCAGTTGCAGTAGAGCCGTTAAAATCATTTGGTACAATATCGAAATTTAGTGTACCTGCGGCTATGATATTAACCTGATACCAGGCACCACCTCTATCACCGGAAAGCAAGCAATTACCGCTACCGCCAACAAAGTCACATAAAGAACCATATCCCTGATAACCCGGGTTTGGAACAGAAATAGTTGATCCACAAACAATATTTGGTGATGAGCAATCGGCACCGGGCGTTGGCGGATAATTATTACCACAACCGGCACCGCCATCCATAATAAACAATGTAAATGTTCCAACATCACCATTTTTACCGTCAACAGCTATGTAATAATCAAATCCCGGTACTAATCCGGATTGTGATATTTCTGAGTTAAGATAATTAGAAACACCGCAACCTGCACGATTGTCATTACAATTTACATAGGTTAGTGTATTTCCTGATCCACAAGGAACAATCCCCGTTAAAGGATGTCTTGTATATAGTGCAATTTGTGTATCATATAATGAGCCTCTTTCAGTACGGATTTTTACGCATCCACTACTGGGTGCCCGGAAACGAAACCAAACCGTATTGACTTGGCCAGCACCGCCAGTGTTAGTCCAACATCCGGGTGCACTTGGTTCGTCTGCATTACTTCCACATATATTACTACCGGGAAGATATAATCCTGCAACAGATAATGGCGGAATAAATGTTGCTGTACAAGGTGCGTCATTTACAGGTCCACCGGTAGATGTTATGCTGATATTATCAATGGCTGCTGGTGGCTGTGTTCCAACAGAACCATCGTTTCTCCAGCTAAATACCAACCGGAATTGCCTTCCTGATAAAGCATTGAGTGAGGCCGTAAAAGTAGAATAACTTGATTGTCCGTTTATAGGTCCTGCAATTCGAACCGGGTTAGATAAATTGGGTAATACTCCTCCAACTGCACCACCCGGTATTCCTACACCGGCAGTTGGAGTATAAGAAACCGGTACTGCAAATACATCCAGCCAGTCATAACCATTTTCTCCAGCACAGCGGTAAGAAAATGCCAAATTGATACAAGCACCACCACCAGTAAGGTCAATAATAGTGTTGCTCATGGCATGTGTAATTGATGATGCATTTACCGTATAAGCATTGGTGGCACCACTATTATTAGAAACATACATTCCTCTGGTACCACCCGCACTTGTGGCGTTACCAATGTGCCACTGATTGGCTAATCCTCCGTTGTACATGGTCCAGTTTACACAACCTTCAAAGTCTTCATAATAGGGAGGCACACCACTCACAACGGGGTTTGTACCTGTTGTAAATGAATAGCGAAACAGGTTACAACCGGCAGTGTTGGCTCCAAATGAGTTTACCGGAATGATATACCAATAATAAGTAGTACTTGCTGCTAATCCTGTTAAATTGTAAGATCCTGCATTAGTAGTCCCTTGCATTGTATAGGGGCCTCCAAATGCTGTAGATGTCCATACTTGATAACTGGTAGCACCATTACAACCTAAAGAATGGTTCCAGGTCAATGCAACGTTACATGGTGATAAACCGGTAGCACCATTGCTCGGAGAAGTATAAGTTACACAAGCCGGCAGTGCAGTTGCTGCCTGTCTTGTCAGCAATACATCATCAATAGCCACCGGTGGATTGGCACTTGCTCCAACTAAGCCATCAGAGGTGAAGACAAATGCAAGGGTATAGTTTACACCACTGCCCGAAAACTTAGGATCAAGATTTAAAGTTACTGCATTCCATACATTGGAACCATTATACCAAACAGAGCCAATCTGATATTGCGACTGAATGTCGTTTGTTGTAATAGGTCCTGCTTTTGGAATAAAATATACCTTGAAGTTATCTAAGTCGTTATTACTTGCATCATTTTCTCCCATACATTTCCATTGAAAGCTTAAGGTTATGCAAGATTGAGCGACAGGAATATTTACCGGTAAAGTCCTTGCTAAAATCAAAGAGTCAACCGTAGTAAACGTGTAGTTATAAGGCGGCACGCCTGCTGCAGGGTTAGACGATACGTAGGCGGCCTGTGTTCCTGATGTGGACCCGGCAGCTGTACTAATAACCCATGCATCATTAACAGTAGGACTAATGTTGGAAGTAGCTGCCCAGCTATTTCCAGCCATACCACCGGCTAAATCAAAGTTGCCACCGTTAGCATTACCTATCATTGTTGTAACTTGAGCAATTGAAATATTACTAACTGCAAGACACAACATGAAAACCAATAAACGAAGAGTCTTTTTCATGTTAAATTATTTTGTAGATGTTCTTCTAATATATTTATTTATATTTAAACTTAATAATTGCCAAATTTACTATGCATATTTTAAAAATGTATGTTTTTTTTAAAAATAAATTAAATTATACGCATTATTTATAGAAATGTGACAAAGAATCCCCCTATTTAATACACCATAGAACGGAAAAACGAAAAAAATCGCTCAACAATTCCAATTTCAGGGTGAAAGGCTATGTTTTGTTGGTAATGAGCTAAAGTGTTCTTATGCCCAATTCCTTAAGTTGCGTTTCGTCAATGGCAGAAGGTGCATCAATCATAATGTCACGAGCAGCATTATTTTTTGGAAAAGCAATAAAATCACGTATTGATTCAGATCCACCAAACAGAGAACAAAGTCTGTCGAAACCAAATGCAATTCCACCATGCGGTGGCGCACCGTATTGAAAAGCATTCATCAGAAAACCGAACTGCTCCTGAGCTTTTTCCTCTGTAAAGCCAAGTACTTCAAACATTTGAGCTTGCAGTTTTTTATCAAAAATTCGGATAGATCCACCACCTATTTCAACGCCATTGATAACCAAATCATAAGCGTTGGCACGTACTTTTCCCGGATTGGTTTTCAGTAAAGAAACATCCTCAGTTTTTGGTGATGTAAATGGGTGGTGCATGGCATGAAATCGCTCTGACTCTTCATTCCATTCAAGCAATGGAAAATCATATACCCACAAGCATGAATAATTGTTTTTATCTCTGAGTCCTAACCGGTTTCCCATTTCCAGACGAAGTTCACTCAATGCTTTTCGGGTTTTATTTTCAATGCCGGTAAGAATCAGAAGTAAGTCTCCTGGCATGGCATGTGCATGTTCAAGAATAGTTTTTAGTTCTTCCTGAGAATAGAATTTATCAATACTCGACTTAATACTTCCATCTGTGTTATAACGTATGTAAATTAATCCTCCTGCACCAATTTGCGGACGCTTAACCCAATCTGTCAATTCATCAACCTGTTTACGTGTATATTCTGCACAACCTTTACAAACAATTCCTCCAACATATTCTGCTTCATCAACAACTTTAAATTTTCCGGGTATGATAAATTGCTGACAGCTTTCATCTTTATAAGCAACAATTTTCATGTCAAAACGCATATCCGGTTTATCATTACCATAATATTTCATGGCATCGGCATAACTCATTCTATGCAGTGGAGGTATTGTAATATTTTTTACCTCTTTGAAAAGATGGATGACCAATCCTTCAAACACAGCTAAAATATCTTCTTGTTCAATAAAACTCATCTCACAATCTATCTGTGTAAACTCAGGTTGTCTGTCAGCTCGGAGGTCTTCATCACGAAAGCATTTTACTATCTGATAATAACGGTCAAATCCTGCCACCATCAGTAGTTGTTTAAATGTTTGCGGTGATTGCGGCAAAGCATAAAACTGACCGTTATGCACTCTTGAAGGTACAACAAAATCGCGTGCGCCTTCAGGGGTAGATTTAATAAGAACAGGTGTTTCTACCTCAATAAATTGTTGCTGGTCTAAATAATTCCGAACTGCCGAAGCCATTCGATGTCTCAATTCAAAATTAGCTTTTACATTCGATCTGCGCAGGTCAAGATAACGATACTTCATTCGTAGCTCGTCACCACCATCTGTGTTTTCTTCTATGGTAAAAGGAGGAATTTCTGAGCGGTTGAGGATGACAATTTTTTCGACTATAATTTCAATTTCACCGGTTGCAAGTTTGTTGTTTTTACTGCTTCTTTCAGCAACAACACCGTGGCATTGAACTACAAATTCACGTCCGAGGGTACGTGCCTGCTGACATAATTCAGCATTGCTATCCATGTCAAATACCAATTGTGTTAATCCGTATCTGTCGCGCAGGTCAACAAAGGTCATTCCGCCAAGGTCGCGCGACCGCTGAACCCAACCACTGAGTGAAACCTGTTGGCCTTTGTGAGAAATATTTAGCTCACCGCAAGTATGTGTACGTAGCATATTGTCCTGAAATTAAAAGAGTGCCGAAATTAGAGAATTTAGTGCCTTCTGAATTATGGAACAGTATAATATTTCTAAACCCATTTTTAACGCAGGTATTCCAATACTTTTAATAGTTAAGCGATTAGTGACTTATAATTGACATAATATTTTCATTTTCACCAAATAAAGATTACTTTTGCGCTCCCATAAAAACAAATTGATATTAACTTTAAATTTTATATAAAATGACAAAAGCAGAGTTGGTTAACGAAATTTCGATTAAAACCGGTATTGAGAAAATGGTGGTTCAGAATGTAGTTGAGTCCATGATGAAAGTAGTGAAAAACTCTTTAGTACAGCAAGACAATGTGTATTTGAGAGGTTTTGGTAGTTTTATTGTTAAAAAAAGAGCGCAGAAAACTGGTCGTATCATAACCAAGAATACTGCAATTATTATCCCAGAGCATTTTATTCCTGCCTTTAAGCCTGCAAAAACTTTTACTGATAAAGTAAAGAACGCTTATAAGAAAAAAGAGTCGCAGCCACAGCTGTAATCTGACTGATGAGTTCATTTTCTAAAAGTACACTCATTGGTGTTTCTGCTGTTGTTCTTGTTGGTTTATTATTTCTTCTTCCAAGACATAAAAAAAGTGACCACGCTGCCAAAATTCCGGCAACAGAGGGTTTTAGTATTGATCAATTTGAACAACAGGCAAAGCTTTCACTTGATACGACTCAACATCATCAGATTGATGAGTTTAGCAGTCTCAAAGAGCCTGAGCGATTTGACTCAGTAGCAGCTTTTTGGGATAGAAATAATGTGCCTGGATTGGCTGCACATTATATGGAGCTGTTAGCAAAGGGAGCACCTACAGAAAAGTCATACATTAATGCAGCTTATCGTTATTTTGATGCATGGAAACAAGCACAGGATTCTTTAAGCAGAGACTATTTTGTAGGTAAAGCAATTGCAAGTTACTCGGAAGTGTTAAAGATTAATCCGGAAAATCTGAATGCAAAAACCGATTTGGGAATATGCTATGCTGAGGGTACAAACAATCCAATGCAGGGCATAACCATGCTGAAGGAAGTGGTTGAAAAAGACCCTAATCATGAAAATGCATTACTCAATTTAGGGTTTTTGTCGGTAAAGTCCAATCAGTTTGATAAAGCTTTGGAACGATTTAATAAAGTGCTGCAAATCAATCCATCACGAATTGATATGTATGTATTTATAGGTCAAACCTATGTTCAGATGGGAAATAATGAAGAGGCTATAAAGAGTTTTGAGACTTATAAATCGCTTTCCAACAATACCAAGGCTATTGCCGAAATAGATTCTTATATAAAAGAGTTGCAAACAAAGGCTGCTAAATAAAAAGAATATATTACTTTTGCACACCTTAAAAAACACTATAACAATAATTTAAATAAAAAATATTAAAATAACATGCCAAGCGGTAAGAAAAGAAAACGCCATAAAATGGCTACTCACAAGCGTAAGAAGAGATTGAGAAAAAACAGACACAAGAAAAAATAATCAAGTGTTTGCAGATCTAACAGGGGTATATTATCTCAGTTAAAATCTGTTTTTTAGGGTTATCTACCCTCTAATCAATTAAAATTTGCGTCTTGAGCAATGATTTAGTTATAGACTCAAGTCCATCGGAAGTACGTATTGCCCTCCTTGAAGAAAAAAAGCTGGTTGAATTAAACAGCGAAAAGAAGGACAGAAGTTTTGCCGTTGGCGACATTTACCTGGGCAAGGTAAAAAAGCTCATGCCTTCACTCAACGCTGCATTTGTTGATATTGGCTATGAGAAAGATGCCTTTTTGCATTATCTGGATTTAGGTCCACAGTTTCAGTCACTTTTAAAATTTGTAAAAGACACACAAAGTGGAAGGCAGAACAATGCCACTTTGAATAATTTTGAACTTGAAAAAGATATAATTAAAACCGGTAAAATAACTCAGGTTATGAGTTCCGGTTTGTGGCTTCCTGTTCAGATTGCGAAAGAGCCAATTTCAACCAAAGGACCAAGAATTACTACAGAGATTTCCATTGCAGGACGATACTTTGTAGTTTCACCTTATTACAATCACGTTTCAGTTTCATCAAAAATAAAAAGTCCTGAAGAGCGTAACCGTTTGAAACGACTTGCCCTTAGCATTAAGCCTAAAAATTTTGGTATCATAGTCAGGACAGTTGCGGAAGGAAAGAAAGTTGCAGAACTTGATAAGGATATTCAGGATGTGCTGATGCGCTGGAATTTATTTTATGACACGTTAAAAGTAGCACAGCCGGGACAAAAAGTGTTGGGAGAGATTGACCGCACTTCATCTATCCTACGCGACATGCTCAATCCGAATTTTAACCATATTCATGTTAATGACAATCTTCTTTATGATGAGATTAAGTCATACCTGAGAAGCATTGCACCGGAGCAGGAAGAAATTGTTAAGCTATTTAAGAATAAGCAACCCATCTTTGAACATTTCGGAATTGATAAACAGATAAAATCTGACTTTGGCAAAACCGTAGCTTTGCAGAATAGTGCTTACTTAGTGATTGAGCATACTGAGGCCATGCATGTTATTGATGTTAACAGTGGAGGTCGTAACAGAGGAGATAGCGACAGTCAGGAAAAAAATGCTTTTGAAACCAACTGCATGGCAGCAAAAGAAATTGCCAGACAATTGAGGTTGCGTGATATGGGGGGTATCATTGTCGTTGACTTTATTGACATGATCAATCTTGAACATAAGCGTCAGTTACATGAAGTGCTAAAGGAAGAGATGAAAAAAGATCCTGCACGTCATACTGTTTTGCCGCCAAGTAAATTTGGGTTAATTCAGATGACCCGTGAACGTGTGCGACCGGAAATGAAAATTTCAACTACTGAAAAATGTCCGTCATGTAATGGCACAGGTGAAATTAAAGCAAGTATTTTACTTATTGATGAAATAGAGAACAACGTTCGCTATTTTGCGCATGAACAAAACGAAAAGAAAATTATTTTGCATGTACATCCATATATTGAAGCATATTTGAAAAAAGGATTTATTTCAATTAAATGGAAATGGTATTTAAAGCATAAAATAAAAGTTAGTATAGAAGCAGTAAGTTCTTTTGCGGTTACACAGTTTGCTTTTTATAATACCAAAGGCGAAGAGATAAAGATATAGTAAGATTAGAATGTTTGACATTCATAAAATCTTATGAAGTATATTCAGGGATAGATTTTAAATACACTACCTTAGCATTCCTTAAAAACCATTCATAATAATGAGAAAATATTTCATTTTGTTAGTTGTTATTTTCTGTATGAGCAACACAATTTCATTTGCAGGTAATGAGTCAACCGGCACAGACAAACGTTTTGATTCTTTTAAAGAAAGATTTATAAAAGACTTGTGGAAGCATAATCCAATGTGGGCAACTGAAATAGGTTATCATGCATACGACTCCATTCTTGAAGTTAATAATGAACAATATCGTAATGGGCAAGTAGCTTTTTCAAAATCATATCTCGATTCTTTAAAAACATTTGATAAAGCGACATTGAGCAGTTTAAACAGAATGGATTTTGGTCTGATTGAAAATTATCTCAACAGCAATATTTTTTACATCACAGAAATGAAAGGCTGGCAATGGAATCCTTCATCATACAATGCAACAGGCAATGTAGCATTTATGTTATCCGAAAATTATGAGCCACTCAATAAAAGACTTGTAAATATCGGCAAAAAACTTTCACAGTTTAAATCATATTACGAGGCAGCAAAAAAGAACATTGCAAACCCAACAAATGAACATCTTAAGTTGGCAATAGAGCAGAATGCAGGTGGCATAGCTGCACTTGAGACTGACCTATCAGACTCTCTAAAACAAGCCACACTAAAGGCCGGTGTTAAATTAAACATTACGCAATCACTGACTGATGCAAAAAAGGCAGTTGAAGATTATATTGTGTTTCTGAAAGACTTTAAAAATGCTAACCCAAGAAGTTTTAGGTTGGGAAAAGACTTGTATGCAAAAAAGTTTGAATACGAAATTCAAAGTCAATATACCTATCAACAGATTTATGACTCTGCAATGCAGCGAAAGTCTTATCTACATCATGAAATGTATAAAATATCAGACAAGCTATGGCCAAAATATTTTGGAACAAAAACTAAGCCAGCTGATAGTTTAGTAATGATAAAAATGATGATTGATACTATTTCTTTTAATCATGTAAAGCCGGATGAATTTCAGTCAGCAATAGAAAAGCAACTTCCTGAATTGGTTAAATTTATCAATGAAAAGAATCTGATTTATATTGATCCTTCCAAGCCTTTAAAAGTAAGGCGAGAACCAGCATATATGGCAGGTGTAGCCGGTGCATCTATCAGTTCACCCGGGCCTTATGATAAAGGAGGTAATACATACTATAATGTNNCACGAAGCAATACCGGGACATTATACACAGTTGGTCTATAGCAATAATGCACCAAGTATCATTAAAGCAGTATTTGGCAATGGCGCAATGATTGAAGGCTGGGCAGTTTATGGTGAGTTAATGATGCTTGAAAATGGCTATGGTAACAATGAGCCTGAAATGTGGTTGATGTATTACAAATGGAATCTGAGGACAGTTTGTAATACCATTTTAGATATTTCCGTTCACACCAAAGAAATGACAGAATCACAGGCTTTAAATTTGTTGGAGAATGAAGCATTTCAGCAAAAGGCAGAAGCACAAGGTAAGTGGAGGAGAGTAAGTGTAACCAATGTTCAGCTTACAAGTTATTATACCGGCTTCAAAGAAATTTATGACCTGCGCGAAGAGTTGAAGAAGAAAATGGGAAGTAGTTTTAATCTGAAAACTTTTCATGAAAAGTTTTTGAGTTATGGAAGTGCACCGGTTAAAATGATTCGTCAGGAAATGCTTTCGGAGATTAAATAACATGATTCGTTTCGAACGCTTTTTAACTTTAATTAAACGACAGTTTTATATTTATTTAGGCGGACTCTTTCTGCTACTTTCTATTCGTTTGTTTTTTCTTTTTCGTTTATTCAGTATTGCTGATATAAGGTTAAATATTGCTGATATACTACATGCAATTCTGGTAGGATTTAGATTCGATACCATGGTGCTGATGTATGGAATGGCACTACCTGTTTTATTAAGTATTTTTTCTCTGATTATTGGTACTGCAAAAAGCAATGGCATGNNCTGCAGTATTAAAATCTGTTTGGACAGATTACCCGATTATAAGTGTTTTAATTGCATGGATAATTGTTTTTTTTATAATCAGATTATTTGTAAATTATGTTTTTAGTGATAAGGTAAAATCTGTTGTAATTAAAAAAGCATGGCAAGGTGTTGCTTGTAGTTTGTTTGTATTGGCCATGTTTTTTCTTGGAATGCGTGGTTCAATCGGAACATTCCCATTGCAGATTGATGACTCTACAGTTTGTAATAACAGTACAGTAAATCTGATTCCGATTAATGGTGTGTTTGCAATAAAAGAAGCATTTCTGATGCGAAGCAAGCAGATGAGTATTGAAGGCAACATTACCTTTTTAAAAAAACTGGATTATGATAGTGAAACAAAAGCTATTGAAGATTATTATGGTCAGGCGCCTGAAAAAGATTTAGGTAAATCATACTTTACAATAACAGCCAATAAGCCATCCGGATTTAAGTATCCGAATGTGGTTTTTTTTCTGATGGAAAGCATGAGCAACAACAATTTGTTTTATCATTCAACAACACTTAATCTTTATGGTGCATTGGAAAAGCATCTTACAACTGACTATTTTTTAAGAAACTTTTTACCCTCAGGCAATGGTACCATCAACAGCTTAGAAGGCATAATGGTCAATACACCTGTAACTTCATTGGCACAGTCAGAACATAATTCGGTTTCATACAACAGCTCTGTGGCACTTCCTTTCAGTAATGCCGGATATGAAACAACTTTTATTACAGGAGGTAAGTTTGGATGGAGAAACATCAATGAGTTTATCCCACATCAATATTTTCAGCATGTAGAAAGTAAAGATAATGTACTGAAAGAAATTGCTGGGTCAACAGAATGTGAATGGGGTGTTTATGATGAATATCTTTTTGATTATGTTTTTAAGAAATTAGAAAAGGCTACAAAGCCACAAATGATTTTTGTACTCACCACAACAAATCATACACCTTTTCATTTGCCGGAAACCTATAAACCGTATCCGGTAAAACTGACTGATGAGATAAAATCAAAATTGCTTACTGATGAGAATCTTGCAGTAAAAAATCTTACTAATCTGCAATATTCCAATAATTGCTTAGGTAAATTTATGGATAAGGTTAAGCAATCCAATTTCAGTCAGAACACAATTGTTGCAGCCACCGGAGATCATAACAATTTAATGTTATTTGATTTTAATGAAAGTCAGATGTACTATCAGCGGAGTGTTCCATTGTATTTGTACGTACCTGAAACAATTCAACCGCATGTGACGATCAACAAATGGGGTTCACATAAGGACATTTTCCCGACTTTAATTAATCTTGCATTGCCACAATCAACCTATTTTAATGCCGGTGATAATTTGTTTGATACATTACAAAGCCGCAATAATATTTTTGCCACTGACTGGATGAGTATGGAAGCAATGAATGAGTTTGGTGCTGTAAAGTATGGTGAGTCTGTGAAATATTTTGATTGGGATAAAAATAAAATGCTGAAAGAAACTTCAGCACCATCAGCCGATTTGCAGAAATTGCTTCAACGTGCAAGGGCACACTATGCTGCAATGGCTTATTTTATCAGAAATGAAACTTTAAAAACCAAACAAGGAAAATAGTTTTTTTAATGCAATGGTTTCGATAGAAGAAGTTTAAAGATTGATATAAGTGAAACCAATGCCCATGCAGCCTCAAGAATAATAAATGGCATATAGTGAATTAAAACAGAAGCAAGGCATGCTAGAGATGCGCCAATAAAATTCAGAAGAAGATAAAATATCTTATCAGGCTTAATTACTCTGAAAAGATGAAGAAAATATGCCACTAAAAGGATGAAAACACCAATAAATCCTATAAAATCTTCCATAAATGTTTAAATTAACGATAACCAAAGGTATGGCAATGGTTGTATAATTTATCTTCGCACGTTTAAAATTTATAACAATGAAATTCGCAACTAAGGCACTTCATGCAGGTGTTGAGCCCGATCCAACAACCGGTGCCATTATGACACCTATTTACCAGACATCAACCTATGTACAGGCATCACCTGGACAGCATAAAGGTTATGCCTATGCCAGAGGAAAGAATCCTACACGTTCGCAGTTAGAAAAAAATATTGCTGCATTGGAAAATGCAAAATACGGATTGTGTTTTAGCAGTGGCATGGGAGCTACTGATGCAGTGATGAAATTATTAAAACCTGGCGATGAAGTAATTTCCGGTGATGATTTGTATGGTGGAACATATCGTATGTTTACTAAGGTTTTTGCAAACTATGGAATTAAGTTTCATTTCATAAACCTGACTGATGCTAACAATATCAGTAAGTATATCAACTCAAATACAAAACTTATTTGGGTTGAAACACCAACCAATCCAACCATGCAGATTGTGGACATTAAAGCTTGTAGTGCATTAGCAAAAAAGCACAATTGTATATTGGCTGTTGACAACACATTTGCATCACCGTATTTGCAGAACCCAATAGATTTAGGTGCTGATATTGTTATGCATTCAGTTACTAAATATTTAGGTGGGCATAGTGATGTGGTAATGGGTGCATTGTGTATGAGTGATGATTCATTGTACGAAAGACTTGCCTTTATACATAACTCATGTGGTGCCACTCCGGGTCCAATGGATAGTTTTCTTGTATTAAGAGGTATTAAGACATTGCACCTGCGTATGGAACGTCATTGTTTTAATGGAAAACAGATTGCTGCATTTCTTCGTGCTCATCCAAAAATTGAAAAAGTTTACTGGCCGGGCTTTGAAGATCATCCAAACCATAACATTGCAAAAGCACAGATGCGTGATTTTGGCGGAATGATTTCTTTTGACCTTAAAAGTCATTCGCAGCAAGAGGCTTTTAAATTAGCTTCGTCCGTAAAAGTGTTTTCATTGGCCGAATCTTTGGGTGGAGTAGAGTCTTTAGTTAACCATCCTGCATCAATGACACATGCCAGTGTTCCTGCTGCTGAAAGAGTAAGAGTTGGCGTAACCGATTCATTATTGAGATTAAGTGTTGGCGTTGAAGATATAGATGATTTAATTGCAGATTTGAAACAAGCAATTGGATAGTGCCATCACAAAAAAATTACATTGAAAATACGTTCAAAATACATCATTTTATTACTTTTGATTCATTATAAATAAATTAAAACAATGCTAAAAAAATCTACTAATTTTTTATTGCTGATGATGGCCATGATTACAACCATTACAGTCAATGCACAAAACACACATTGGTGTGCTACTGATGAAGTTACCAATGCTGCACTTCAGAATAGTGCTGCTGCCCGTGCTGCACAAAATCAGTTAGAGGCGTTTACTCAACAGTATGTACAAAACTTTCAACCAAGTTATTTCAGAAGTACCGGAACAGCAGTGTACGTTATTCCTGTTGTGTTTCACATCATACATAATTGGGGTCCGGAAAATATTTCAGACGCACAGGTATATGATGCTATCAGAATATTAAACCGTGATTATAATGGACAAAGAACTGATACAGCAAACATCATCCCTGATTTTAAAGCATTGAATGCTGACGTTCAGATTGAATTTCGTCTTGCACATAAAGACCCAAACGGTAATTGCACTAATGGAATTGACAGACAACAATCGTTGTTGACTTATGATGCCGGTGATCAATCGAAGCTGAATCCATGGCCTTACAATAAATATTTAAATATCTGGACTATTTCATATTTTGGTTCTTCGCATGCAAGTGCAGCAGCGTATGCCTACAAACCGGGTACAGCACCTCCCGGTAAAGATGGAATCATTGCATTACACAATTATGTAGGAAGCATAGGAACAGGTAGTGCAACAGGTCAATATACACTCACACATGAAATTGGTCATTGGCTTAACTTAAATCATACATGGGGTGGAACCAATCAACCCGGTGTAGCTTGTGGTGACGATAATGTAACAGATACTCCGGTTACAAAAGGTTATACTAGTTGCCCATCACCTTCAAATGCTGATATATGTAATCCGGGTATAATTGAGAATTATCAAAACTACATGGACTACAGCTATTGCTATTACATGTTTACACTGGGACAGAAAGCACGTATGTGGGCAGCACTTAATTCAGGTGCAGGTTTACGTAATCAGGTGCATACAGCAACTAACTTAGCAAATACAGGTACCGATGGTGGCACGTATATCTGTGCACCAACAGCAAGTTTTTCACCTGTACAAAAAGTAATTTGCGAAGGTGGTATTGTGAGCTTTAATGACGCAAGCTTAAATACAGATACAGTGGGTACAACTTATCTTTGGACTTTTAATGGCGGAACACCATCTACCTCAACAGATAAAAACCCTGACAGTATAGTTTATAACACGGCAGGAATTTACGATGTAACATTAACTGTTACGAATTCTGCAGGTTTTGATACTTATACAGGTATTGAAAGTGTAGTGGTAAGACCGCAACAGGTTTCTAACTTTGTTCCTTATTCAGAAGGTTTTGAGAACGTATTGTTCCCTTCTGTGGATTGGATTGTTAACAATGAAAATGGCAATGCATGGGAATTGAATTCTGTTGCCGCACATTCAGGATTTAATTCTGTACGAATAAATAATTTCAGTGGAAATGTTGCCGGAACCAAGGATGTGTTTATTACACCGGGCTTTAATTTAACAAACACCACGCAAACACAATTTACCTATTGGCTTGCCTTTGCCATGAAAAGCAATGGCAGTTCTGATGTGTTGAAAGTGTATGCTTCCAACAATTGCGGTCAGTTGTGGAATTTACGTACCACAAAAACAGGCTCGCAGTTGGCTACAGTAGCTAATGCTGTTATGTCGGATTTTATTCCTAATGCCTCACAATGGCGTCAGGAAACCGTGAGCCTCACCTCCGGACAATATTCAACAAAACCTAATGTATCATTAAAGTTTGAATACACGCATGATTTGGGTAACAACATTTATATTGATGACATAAATCTTACAGGTACAGTAGGCATCAGCGATTATGCAGTCTCAGCAAGTGATGTAACGATTGTTCCAAATCCAGCTTCTGAAAAGTCAAACGTTAATTTTGAATTGCTTCAACCGGAGAAAGTATTGATAACTGTAACAGATATGCTTGGCAAGGAAGTTCATCGTATTGCTGAAAATCGTTTAGATGCAGGAGAATATCAATATGAAATAAACACAAATTGGGCAAAGGGTGTTTATACTGTTCGTATTGCTGCCGGAAGTCAGATTATCAGTAAGAAATTAGTAGTAGAATAAATTAAATAAATAATAATTAAGCCTGAAGCTGAATTTAGTTTCAGGCTTTTCTTTTTAAGGGATATGAGTGAAAATGAGTTTTCAATTGAAATGAATTATGTGGTGTATGCTAAACCGGAAGCGGTGTTTAATGCATTGACAAATCCTGATATCATGAAAGAATGGATTGAGGGAAGTTTTGTTTTTGAATTGAAAAAGGGGGGTAATGTTGAATTGTTTGATGGTTGGGTGAAAGGCGAAGTACTTTCATTCATCAACAATGAGTCGTTGAGCTATAGCTGGAAGCCGAACACATGGGATAAAAAGACAAAAGCTTCTTTAGTGAAAATTGAACTGAAGCCTGATGCTGCCGGAACCAGAGTTTTCATTCATCACAGCTTGTTTCCAAGTAATGATGATACAGATAAACACCGACATGGTTGGATAAACTTTGTTCTTGATCCATTGAATGATTATTTTATCGGGTTGATGAAGTGATTCGGCATAGTTTGATTATCAAAAATCATTTGTTATTTCACACTCCTTAGAATTCCTCCTGCCAGGGGACGAAATAGTAGGCCTAACAAGTAATGACAATACACAGAAACAAAAAAGGGAAGACCTTTTGAGCCTTCCCTTTTTGTTTTCTTTCTTACAGGAAATTAAGAAAGGTGTTTGCTAACGAGTTTAGTCATTTCAAACATAGAAACGGTTTTTTTGCCACCGAAAACTTTTTTCAAGTTGTCATCAGCATTGATGTTGCGTTTCTCTTTAGGATCCTGTAATTTGTTTTTCTTAATGTATTCCCAAAGTTTTTTAACAACTTCAGTACGTGGAAGTGGCTTGCTTCCTACAACAGGATGCAATGCTTCGCCAATTGTCATAGCTTTCATGAATGCAGCATTTGGAGTACGCTTGGTTTTAGCTTTTGCTGCTGCTTTCTTTTTAGGAGCTGCTGCTTTTTTCTTTGGAGCAGCTTTCTTTTTTGGGGCTGCTTTTTTAGCAGGTGCCTTTTTAGCTTTTTTAGTTGCCATTTTGAAATTTGTTTTTTTTAATTTGTTGAGCAAATGAAATACATAATTTTCGCTTTGAAGCAACCATACACATGAATTTATTAACAGCTGTTTTCAGAGGGTAAACAGGTAAATTTGCATCATCAGTCTCACAGTAATATGAGGATAATGTTTTATCATAACAAGTGTTTTCTCCTCTGAAAAGTACATTTTTACCAATGAGAAATCAATGCATTTTATTGTTTTTACCTCTGAAAATACCAAGTAATTATAGGTTGTTGCATTGTTAATAACCGAAGTGGTTAACTACCTTATAGAATTTTTATAAGGTAAAAGTTGTTGATTTTCTCTGATTCTTACAGATAAACTTACATTATAAATAGTAGTAAGATTATTATATTATAGACTCAACCATCTTTAAGTCTTTAGCGTTTAGCAACACATAACAATTGTTTTAACTAATGAAAAAAACAATATTTCTTATGTTCACATGTGTTGTTTGCCTTTCAACAGTAAGGGGGCAGGACATGTGGGGGATAGCCAATAGTAATTATGCGGGAAACTTTGCCATAGATATAAATCCATCTTCAATGGCTGTTTCACCAATAAAGTATGAGTTAAATATACTTTCGGGGAATATGACTTTTTATAATAACTACCTCTATTTGCCTAAAGGAAAAATGTCTGTAGGCAAGTTTTTTAAGGCAGACTATTTTAATTACGACTGGCAGGATCAATATACAGGCAAGGATAAAAATGCATTTCTTCAAACAGGCATTAAAGGCCCATCGTTTTTTCTTCGTTCCGGTCAAACAGCTTTTGGCTTGCATACAGGACTAAAAGCAATGGGAAGTGTAAGGAATGTTGACTTTGAAATGGCAAAGTTGTTTTATGAGAATTCTACCTACACACCTTTGCAGCATACAGAACTTGAAGCCGGTAATAATAAGTTGGCTGCTTTATTATATGGTGAAATAGGTGCGAGTTTCGCACAGCAGATTGAGGCAGGACCCGGAAATAGAATTGCAATAGGTGCTACCTTTAATTATCTGCTGGGCTTTGATGGATTTTATGCACATAACGACCACATGCAATATCGTTTTGACGATGAGTCAATGCTGCATGTTAGCGATCTTAAAGCAGAATATGGTTTTGCTGTTCCACAAGACGGTGAGAGCGATTATTTTAAAGTTCGCGGTAAAGGATTCAGTACTACATGGGGTTTTCAATATATACATGGACTGAACCCCGAGGCCTATAATGTTTATGCAAGCCGACTGAAGTTTAAGAAGTATAAGTATAAAGTAGGAATGTCGTTGGTTGATGCCGGCAGTATATTGTTTGCAAAAGATACTCGTACCGTTAAGTTCGACAATAATAATATAGACTGGAGTGGATTTGATACAACCGGAGTTGAAAGCATCAGTCAATTAGGAGAGCTTATTAGGTCTAAAGTATTTGACGACTCCTTGTCGGGATATGTTGCAACGAAATACCGTGCAAAACTTCCTACTGCTATCAGTTTTCAGTTTGATTACTGCCTGACCCATTTTCTTTATCTGAACACGTCTATAATTCAACCTGTCACCAGTAAGTCAACAGCTATCAGGCGACCGGCACAGTTGTCTTTTACACCAAGATTAGAAACATGGCGTTATGAGATTTCTTTTCCTCTAACATGGTATGAATATGATCAGCTAAGGCTTGGAACATGTCTTCGTTTAGGTCAGGTGGTTATTGGTTCTGATTATCTTACTTCCATGCTTGGTTTGTCTAAGTTTAATGGGTTTGACTTTTTTGTTGGAATAAAACACAGCAGTTATGCAATGGATAAATTGAATAAGCGTAAGAAGGAAAAAGCTAAAGACACTTATACCGGAGGCGATATTTAAAAACTACTCTTGCCTGCCATTTTTGCCGTTTAAGAAAAGTAATTCACATTACTTACTTTTGCCCTTCAATTCTACTGGCGTGAATATTAAGCAGACTGAGCTGTTTCTGAAAAAGGTTAAGGGAATGCATACCTTAGTTATAGGTGATGTAATGACCGATGCTTATCTGTGGGGTCGTGTTGACCGTATCTCACCGGAAGCACCTGTTCCTGTAGTGGCTGTTCAAAAGCGCGAAAGCCGCCCCGGTGGTGCTGCCAACGTTGCAGTAAACCTTCATGCCTTGGGTGCAGTACCTTTTATATGTTCTGTTGTTGGAAAGGATAATGCCGGAGCAGAGTTTAAAGAAATGATTGCCAAAAGCGGAATGCCTGTTGATGGCATACTTACTTCTTCAAATAGAACTACTACTATCAAAACAAGAGTAATTGGAAACAACCATCAGCTCATGCGTGTAGATGCAGAAGTTGCCGAACCACTTTCGCAAGCTGACAGTGACCTGCTGATTAAAAAAACCATAGCGTTAATCAGGAAAAAGAAGCCAGCAGTAATTATTTTTGAAGATTATGATAAAGGAGTTCTTAATAAAACTGTAATCGAAGCTATTGTTGCAGAAGCACAGAAACATGATATTCCTACAACAGTTGACCCTAAGAAAAATAATTTTTTCCATTATCGTAATGTCACACTTTTTAAACCCAATCTTAAAGAGTTGCGCGAAGGACTAAAGACCGATTTGGAAAAACCAACGGCAACAGCACTTACGAAGTTAGCACATGATTTTGCAGTCAAACAAAAGATTAAGTCATTGCTCATTACCTTATCAGAACACGGAGTCTATTATTATTCAAAGAATGAGAAAGGAATTATCCCTGCACATATTCGTAATATCAGTGATGTTAGTGGTGCAGGTGATACAGTAATCAGTGTTGCATCTTTGGCAATCGCTGCCGGGTTTTCATGTCAGGAAATGGCTGCAATCAGCAATCTTGCAGGCGGCTTGGTTTGTGAAAAAGTAGGTGTTGTTCCTATTGATGGCAATCAGTTGTTGAACGAGGTTAAAAGACTTTCCGGAAAATAAAATGGAAGTAACGCCTTACAATACAGGAGAATCAAAAAAAGAACAGGTGCGCCACATGTTTGATGCAGTAGCACACCGATATGATTTTTTAAATCACTTTCTTTCTTTAGGCATAGATAAAATCTGGAGACGTAAAACGATTAATGAGATTGGTAAACTAAAGCCAAGGAAAATTCTTGACATTGCTACCGGTACAGGTGATTTGGCGATTGCAGCAGCAAGTTTAAGTCCGGAGAAAATAATAGGAGTGGATATTTCAGAAAAAATGCTTGAAGCCGGAAGAGTAAAAGTTGAAGCAAGGAGATTGAACAATATATTATCATTGCAACAGGGCGACAGTGAGCAACTTCAATTTGACAATCAAACTTTTGATGCAGTGATGGTAGCTTTTGGTGTTCGTAATTTTCAAAATCTGGAAAAGGGATTAGAGGAGATGCATAGGGTACTAAACAATAATGGAAAGGTTTTTATTCTGGAATTCAGTAAACCAACACTTTTCCCCGTTAAACAATTTTATGGCATCTATTCACGTTATCTATTACCACTTTTCGGCAAATTGATTTCCGGTGATGCATCTGCCTATACTTATTTACCTGAATCGGTAAAACATTTTCCATCAGGAAATGATTTTGCTCTTGTTTTGAAGCAGTGTGGTTTTACTAATATTGAAATTAAACCGATGACTTTCGGAATTGTAACTTTATACATTGCAGCAGCATGAAACAGAAGTTTATAGTTTTTTCTTTCTTATTTCTGCTGTTCAGTGCTGATAGTCTGTTCGCACAGAAACAAAAAATCCTTAACCTGCCTAAGTATGACAGGCAGCGATTTCATTTTGGATTTATTCTTGGAATCAACAAGACCGATTTTGTGATTGACAGAGTTGCTTCTTTTAGTTTAATTGATTCACTTTATACTGTTGAATCAAAGGGTACATCAGGTTTTAATCTTCAGATAGTAACCAACATGCGAATGGGAGAGCATTTTGATTTACGATTTTTACCCGGATTGGCATTTGCTTCGCGCAATCTGATTTATTCATTTGAAAAGGGCAGACCACTCAGCAACGTTGTGACCAAAAAGGTAGAGTCAACTTTTGTAGAGTTGCCTTTGGATGTAAAATTCAAGTCAGCACGATTGAATAATTTCCGTGCCTATGTATTAGGAGGAGTTAAGTACAGCATTGATATGGTGTCGCAGGCAAAAGTAAAAGCTAAGGATAAAGAATATGTAAAGCTCCAACGAAACGATTATGGATATGAAATTGGAGTAGGATGCGATTTTTATCTTCCCATGTTTAAGTTTTCTCCGGAGATAAAGATGTATCACGGTTTACGCAATCTTTTGGTTAAAGACGATTTGGTTTATTCAAAATCTCTTGACGGATTGTTTTCAAAAATGTTTACCTTATCATTGACATTCGAATAATAGAAGTTTCTTATTATGCAAACATTTGAACTTGTTGTTCTGCCCGAAGAAGCAGCCAGTGAGTCAGTAGTTCAACATATAGTTGCCAAGAAATTTGGCAGCAACAGATTGTTCCGTATTACAAAGCGTAGTATTGATGCCCGATCCAAGACTGTAAAAATCAGATTGCAGTTACAATGGATAGACGAACAGAATCAAAAATCATTACCTAAAAACAGAATGTGGCAGAATGTTGCCAATAGCCAACCTGTAATAATTGCAGGATGCGGACCTGCAGGGTTGTTTGCAGCCATCCGCCTTATTGAATGTGGATATAAACCAATAATTATTGAACGTGGCAAAGACGTACGCAATCGCAGGCGTGATCTTGCTGCAATAAATAAACAAAGACAGATTAATCCGGAGTCAAATTATTGTTTTGGTGAAGGTGGTGCAGGCACCTACAGCGATGGAAAACTTTATACCCGCTCCAATAAGAGAGGCAACATTGCTTCTGTATTGAACACATTTATTGAACATGGCGCAGCTGCTGATATTGCTGTTGATGCACATCCTCATATTGGGACCAATAAACTTCCTGCTATAATTTCTGCAATGCGAAACAGGATTGTTGAAAGTGGAGGCGAAGTGTTATTCAATACAAAACTTATAAAAATTGATTTTGACCTGAGTGGTGTGAATGGCGTAGAGGTTCAGCAAGGATTGTCTCAATTTCATATTAAATCTAAAGCACTGATTTTAGCAACCGGACATTCTGCACGAGATGTCTTTTATATGTTGAACAATCAAAAAGTATTGATTGAAGCAAAGCCCATTGCTATTGGTGTTCGTGCTGAACATCAGCAGCAGGTTATTGACGCTGTGCAGTATCATTGCAGCAAACGCAGTCCGTTTTTACCACCGGCATCGTATGCATTAAAACACCAACACGATGGACGGGGTATTTATTCTTTCTGCATGTGTCCCGGGGGAATCATAGCACCAGCGGCAACAGGCATTGGCGAAGTAGTTGTTAATGGTTGGAGTCCTTCAAGAAGAAATAATTTTTTTGCTAACTCCGGAATCGTAGTAAGTATTACAGAGGACGATGTTAAACCTTTTGTAAAAGCTAAAGAGCTGCGTTTTTTAGAGTTGCAGAAGAGTATAGAAGAGAAAGCATATATCTGCGGTGGAAGTAATCTTGCTGCACCAGCGCAACGTATGGTTGATTTTGTGAATCAAAAAGTGTCTTCAAATCTACCTGCCAGTTCCTATATTCCGGGAATCAATTCAGTAAATCTGAAAGAGATATTTCCTGAATCGGTTACACGTTCACTTTCTGCTGCATTTGTTGCGTTTGGAAAAAAAATGAAAGGCTACTATACAAACGAAGCAGTGTTGGTGGGTACAGAGTCGCGCACCTCCTCACCGGTGCGTATTCCACGTGATGTTGAAACAGCAATGCATGTTCATGTTCATGGGCTTTTCCCCTGTGGTGAAGGCGCAGGCTATGCCGGGGGCATTGTGTCTGCTGCTATGGATGGAGAATTTTGTGCAGAAAAATGTGTAGCATATTTGAAAAACAATAGTTGAAATAGTTACTTTTAAAACCACATTCTTTAACAATGGAAATCAATCAGCCGCCTTATTATATCAGAATAACAATTAAACTTCTGTTGGGGTTTTTAATTTTTTATATTCTCCATGTAGCACAGGATGTACTTATTCCTCTCACGGTGGCTGTATTATTAACCTTTTTGTTGATGCCTGTGTCAAACAAATTAATAAAATGGAAATTTCCTCCCACTATAGCAATCTTATGCAGTATCTTACTTGCATTAGTAGTTGTAGCTGGGCTTTTTTATTTTTTCTATTCACAGATTGTTTCATTTGCTGAAGACTTGCCATTGCTGCAGGCAAAACTCCTTGAAAAGGTAGAGTTCTTGCAACACTTTGTAAACGAAACATTCAGAATTACCAAAGAGCAACAAAATGTTTTGGTAAAGTCAAAGTTGCAGGAAAATATTGCTGACAGCGGATTACTGCTACTTGATCTTTTTTCTTCAACCGGAACTTTTATTGCCAACTTTGCCTTAGTAACTGTTTATGTTTTTTTTCTGACACTATATAAGAAGAAATTTAAGCAATTTATTGAAGCTATAGTTATGGATGGTAAGCATAATTCATATTTTGAGATTGTAAAAAAAGTAGCAGGAGTTTCACAGAATTATTTGAAAGGTATTTTCTTAGATGTACTCATTTTATCCATCCTCAATTCAACAGGATTTTTGTTATTGGGCATTGAACATGCTATTTTGTTTGGAGTGCTTGCATCTGTTCTCAACATCATACCCTACATTGGTGTATTGATAGGAAGTATTTTGCCGGTGCTTATGGCATTACTCACTAAGGATGAAATTGGCTATGCCATAGGTGCTGCCGGAGTTTGTGTTACTGTTCAGTTTATTGACAATAATTTTATTACGCCTTATGTTGTTGGCAGTAGTGTCAGTATCAATCCGCTAACAGCAACAATAGCTTTAATTATCAGTGCCTCGGTATGGGGCTTGGCAGGAATGGTTTTATGCCTGCCACTGACAGGGATGTTAAAGGTAGTTTGCGATCATGTTGAAGGCTTAAAACCTATAGGATTTTTAATAGGCGAGGAGGTGGACTATAGGAAAAATAAATTTAAACTTGGACGAAAGTAGGCCTGTTGAAATGAAATGCTAATTTTGCATTTTATAGTGAATTGACAAAAGCCGATTCAGATTAAAATCAAGAGTAAAAATGGAGAATCTTAAACAGTATATTGAAGCATTAATTTTTACTTCAGAGCAAAGTATAACTGCAAATGAAATTGCTGCTGCATTGAAAGCAAGTTTCGGATGGGAGCTTTCCAATGAAAATATCAGACAGAGTATTTCTGAATTAATCAACAAATTTGCTGCTGATGATTATTCTTTTGAGTTGGTAGAGATTGCCGGAGGATTTCGTTTTCTCAGTAAAAAAGAGTATTATGGTGTAGTAAACACCATGTTGCAGATTAATTCTAAAAAACGACTTACAACGGCTGCATTGGAAACGCTTGCAATCGTTGCATATAAACAACCGGTTTCAAAATCAGAGATTGAAAACATAAGAGGTGTAAACTGTGATTATTCTATTCAGAAATTGTTAGAGAAAGATTTGATTACCATACAAGGAAAAGGTGATGGCCCGGGGAAACCGATTTTATATGGTATTAGCCGCACATTCATGGATCATTTCGGTTTAAAATCTGCAAAGGATTTACCAAAGCTTAAAGATGTAATTCTTGATGAAAATGAGATTGGAACGCCTGCCGATATGCAATATGCCGAGGGTGATAATGCTGAAGATATAAGTATTACTATAGGAACACAGGAAGACAATACAAAGAAGTCTGATGACGTTGCTGAATAATCAGTCTTTAATTGAAATTCATTTTTAGAGGTGAAAATTTCTATCCTTGGCTTGCAATTTGATTTGGCTTTTAAAAATGTTTATAGCATGTTGTCAATTGCACTCATTTGTTTAATGCAACCAAGTATCAGTGAAGGTCAGGAGAAACTACGTAAGGTAGAGAATCAGGCTTTTACATATGGTGAAGTGTTGGAGTATCGTGTTCATTACGGAATAATAGATGCAGGCGAAGCAAAACTTGCTGTGATGCCTGATAAAAAAACTATTGGCCCTCGTGAAGTATATCATGTTGTAGGAACAGGTCAGACCAAAGGTGCATTCGACTGGTTTTTTAAAGTGCGAGACCGTTATGAAAGTTTTATTGATGCACAAGCAATTATTCCCTGGTTGTTTGTCAGAAGAGTTTATGAGGGTGGATATAAAATCAATCAGGATGTTAGTTTCAATCAGGTAAAGAATTTAGCAACAAGCAAAAAGGCAACCATAGCCACACCGCAGAATGTTCAGGATTTGATTTCTGCATTTTATTATGCACGCACTATTGACTTCAGCAATGCCCAACCCGGTGAAATGTTTGCTGTTGATGCCTATTTGGATGATGCCATTATTCCTATAAAATTCAAGTTTGTGGGGAAAGAGAATATAAGTACTAAGTTTGGTACTTTTCGTTGCCTGAAGTTTCATCCGCAATTGCTGGAAGGGCGTGTTTTTAAAAACAAAGAAGACATGACACTTTGGATTAGTGACGATGAAAATAAAATCCCCATACGTGCAGAAGCAAAGATATTGGTAGGGTCTGTAAAAATGGACATAAAAGGTTTTTCAGGACTTTCCAACGAAAATTTAGCTATCATCAAAAACAAATAGTCTTATCGGTCAGCCGACATGCGCGAAAATTTCAGAGGATTAGCAGTAATCTCGTTTGTGATTTGTCGTTGTTTTGCAATGTCGCAGGCAAGATAGACAGCCTCGCGGAATGATTCTTCTGATGCCTGATTTTTTCCGGCCAGATCGTAAGCAGTGCCATGGTCGGGTGAGGTGCGGATGATTGGCAGGCCTGCAGTGTAGTTGACACCGGTTGAAAAAGCCAATGCTTTAAAGGGTACCAATCCCTGATCGTGATAGATGGCCATGATGGCATCGAAACTCTTAAATCGTGAAGAGCCAAAAAAACCATCAGCAGGGTAGGGTCCGAATGCACCAATACCGGCATTATGCAATTCGCTGATGGCAGGTGTAATGATATCCTGTTCTTCCTTACCCATTAAACCATTGTCGCCTGCATGTGGGTTGAGTGCAAGTATGGCAATGCGTGGCTTTTGCAGTCCGAAGTCGCTGCGAAGTGACTGGTGTACCAATTTTGTTTTTGAAATAATTTTTTCTTTGGTAAGTTGTGCAGGTACATCTTTTAATGCTACATGACCTGTAATGAGTCCGACACGCAGTTTATCGCTGACCATGAGCATAACGTGTTCGGCATTGCCGCAGAGCTTTGCAAAATATTCTGTATGTCCATTGAAAGGAAATGCATCACTGTGAATGGTGCTTTTGTCAATAGGTGCTGTAACTATGGCATCAATTTTTTTACCGAGTACATCTTTACTTGCTGCTTCGAGTGATTTGAATGCATAGGTGCCTGCAATGGCAGAAGGTTTGCCCAATTCAATTTTTACATCTTCTTCCCAGCAGTTGATGACATTGGCTTTTTTATTACTGGCTTCTTCGGCTGTGCGGATGGTATTGAAATTAAATTCCTGCTGATGCAAAGATTTTCTGTGATATGAAATAACTTTTGAAGAACCATAGATGACAGGTGTACAGCTAGAGAGCATTCTGTTGTCGGAAAAAGTTTTAATGATGACTTCTATTCCAACACCATTCAGGTCGCCAATGGTAATTCCTATTTTAGGTTTTATTTCATTTTCAGTTGTAGTTGACATAATCAGATTTTGTTTTTTAAAAATTCAGAAATTAACCGCACACCAAATCCTGTTCCGCCTTTACCACGGTAAGAATCTTCGGCATGAACAAATGCAGTGCCTGCAATATCGAAGTGCATATAAGGATAATCAATAAAATGTTCAAGAAATTTTGCTGCTGTTATCATTCCTGCTGCAGGGCCGCCAACGTTTTTAATATCGGCAACATCAGATTTTATCAGCTCGCCATACTCGTCCCACATTGGAAATTCTACCACACGTTCGTAAACATTAGCAGCGCTTTTCTTTAATGCAGTGTTTTGATTCTGGTCTGCCGTTGTTAAAAATGCACAGGCATATTTACTCAATGCACTTGATGCAGATCCTGTTAAGGTAGAAAACTCCATGACCAAAGCAGGATCGTATTTTTTAGCATGATGCAAGGCATCTGCAAGAATCATTCTGCCTTCTGCATCAGTATTTAAAACTTCAACAGTTTTTCCGCTGTACATTTTTATCACATCACCGGGAACATAAGCATTTTCACCGGGGCGGTTGTCCGTAGCAGGAATCAATGCTACTATATGTAAAGGGATTTTTGCTTTTGCTAATGCATAGATGGCGCATCCTACAGCTGCAGCACCACCCATGTCGCATTTCATATAGTCCATACTGTTGGCCGTAGGTTTCAGACTTAATCCGCCTGTATCATACACTACGCCTTTGCCGACTAAGACAAATGGTTTTTTGTTTTTATGTCCTGCCGGTTTGTATTCCATAATGGTAAAAGTGGGAGGATCCTGACTGCCTTTGTTTACGGCAAGTAAACCACCCATGCCTGTTTTTTCAATTTCTTTTTTATTCAGAACGGTAACTTTTATACCGGCCTGTTTGCCCAGCTTAACCATTTCGTTTGATAACTGCGTTGCCGTAAGATAATTGACAGGCTCATTTACCAGATCACGGGCTTTGCAGGTGGCATCAACCATAGTGTTTAACCACAATAAATCTTTATCGGTTAATTTGTTTGAATGTAAGGCAATTACTTCAAGGCTGTTGTTGTTGCCTGAAGTTTTGTATTTCCTAAACTGATAGTTGGCTAAGGCAAGTCCTTCTGTAAAACACAATGCTTCCTGACGCAATCCGCGTGCTTCAATCAACACACTTTTTACATTTGTTTTATTCAGTAATGCAGTCATCTGATGGCCTGCCTTGCGGCATGATTCCATGTATAGCGATTGCTCTTTTGACTTATTTTCCAACAAACAGACATAAACCATGCGGTTATATTGGTTTACAGCAACCAAGCTTTTTTTATTTTTCAACTCATCTTTTACATACTTTATCTCATCGGCAGAAAATACTGAAGCATCAAATTTTGAAGCAGATGTGGTGAGGATTACTAATGAATAATCGCTGTTATTGTCGGCAAGTTTGTTTTTAATCATATCTTTAAAGTAATGTTAATTAAAATGACAGAATCAACTTCTCATCTGCCATAAAATTCTATAAATTTACGCATTGAAAAGAAAGACGTTTGCGGCCGTGAAATTATAAAAACAAATCACACCGTTTGCTGTTGAGTAAAGTGAATTCTTAAAGTATGAATGTAGAAAATTTACTGAGTCGTGCACTGGATTTTGAATTTTTGAATGTTGAAGAGGGGATGCACCTTTTTCAGCATGCACCATTAACCGACCTGATGTTTGTTGCCAATGAGTTGAGAAAAAAGCAGAAACCTGAAAACATGACTGAAACAGGAGAAGAGCTTGTTACCTGGATGATTGACCGCAATGTAAATACTACCAATGTATGTATTGCCAATTGTAAGTTTTGTAATTTTTTCAGAGTACCGGGGCATAAAGAAGCCTACATCACCAGCATTGAAGAGTATAAGACAAAGATTGAAGAGATGTTTCGGTATGGTGGCGATCAGTTGTTGTTGCAAGGAGGCCACCATCCGGAGTTAGGTTTATCATTTTATACCGGCATTTTCAGTGAGTTAAAGAAGCTTTATCCACAGGTGAAGTTACATGCACTTGGCCCACCGGAGGTGGCACACATCACTAAGCTGGAAGGGATGACGCATACTGAAGTACTTAAAGCCTTGAAAGATTCAGGGCTTGATACCTTGCCCGGTGCAGGAGCAGAAATTTTAAGTGACAGAGTGCGCAGAATGATTTCAAAAGGAAAATGTACAGGGCGTGAATGGCTTGACGTGATGCGTGCAGCACATCAACTAAACATTACCACATCTGCAACAATGATGTTTGGTCATATAGAAACATTGCAGGAGCGATTTGAACATTTAGTCATGCTCAGACAGGTGCAGTCTGAAAAACCTGCACATGCAAAAGGTTTTCTTGCCTTTATTGCATGGCCATTTCAGGATGAGAATACAATTTTAAAGAGAGTAAAAGGCATTCGTAATAAAGTTACTTCCGAAGAGTTTATTAGGATGATTGCATTGAGCAGAATCATGTTGCCAAACATTATAAACATTCAGGCATCGTGGCTCACTGTAGGTAAGCAAACAGCACAAGTGGCATTGCATGCAGGAGCAAACGATTTTGGCTCTATCATGATTGAAGAGAATGTAGTGAGTGTTGCCGGTGCACCGCATCGTTTTACATCACAAGGTATTCAGGATGCTATTCGCGAGGCAGGATTTATTCCACAATTGAGGTCACAACAATATCAGTTCAGAGAAATACCTGAAATGATGGAACAACAAGTTATCAACTACTGATTGTATGAGAAAAATTTCAATCTTTTTGTTGCTGCTCTTAGGTTTGCAAATAGAAGCATGGGCAACACACAATCGTGCAGGTGAAATAACTTTCAATCAGATATCATTGCTGACTTACAGAGTGCAAATTGTAACCTATACCAAAACAAGCAGCCCTGCCGACAGACCTATGCTCGAAATGAATTGGGGTGATGGCACACAGGACTCTTTGCCGCGTATAAGTAAAACTACTGTAGGCATTGACATCAGCAGAAATTATTATGAAGGTGTCCACACTTTCCCCGGACCTGCTGTTTATACTGTTTTTTTTGAAGATCCAAACCGCAATGGTGGTGTGGTAAATATTCCCGGCTCAGTAAATATTCCATTCTATGTAGAGTCGCAGATTGTTATCAATCCGGTGCTGGGATATAATAATTCTCCCGTATTGTTACAGCCGCCAATTGATAATGGTGCTATAGGAAAAATATTTATTCATAATGCCAATGCTTATGACCCTGATGGCGATAGTTTATCGTATGAACTGATAAAATGTAAGGGTATTAATGGGCTTGATATACCGGGATATTTTTATCCGGCTGCAAGTACATCATTTACCTTAGATGCTGTTACGGGAGATTTAATTTGGAATACGCCAACCATTCAGGGTGAGTTTAACGTGGCTTTCTTAATTCGTGAATGGCGTAATGGTGTAAACATTGGCTATGTTGAACGCGACATGCAGATTGATATTGTTGTAACAAATGATAATCCTCCTGTGATAAATGCATTAAATGACATTTGTGTCACTGCAGGAACGTTAATTTCTCAGAGTGTAACAGCAACCGACCCTGATGCAGCGAATATGATCACTTTATCGGCAACGGGTAGTCCGTTAGACACCAACTTTACACCCATAAGCCCTGCTGTTTTTCCTGTTGTAACAGATACCAACTCAGTGACGGGAATATTTAGCTGGCAGACAGAGTGTGTACACGTTCGCAAAGCACCCTATCAAGTTTTGTTTAAAGCTCAGGATAATGTCAATCAGATAAATCTTGTTGACCTGAAGAGAATGAACATTACCGTTGTTGCACCGGCACCACAGAATCTTACTGCAACACCTGTGCAAAATGCTATTCATCTTACATGGGATCAGTCGGTGTGTTTTAACGCAGAGGGATATCGTATTTACAGGCGAATTGGATTTTTTGGATATGTGCCGTCACTTTGTCAGACAGGAGTTCCGGCTTTTACAGGATATACTTATCTGGCAACGGTTCAGGGATTGGCGAATAACACTTTTATTGACGATAATAATGGCGCAGGATTAATACCCGGAAACGATTATTGCTACATGGTGATTGCTTATTTTAATGATGGAGCAGAGAGTTATGCATCTAATGAAGCCTGTGCTAAAATTGTTCAGTCGCTACCCATTATGACCAATGTTAGTGTAACTGCTACTGATGTTGCCGCTGGAACCATCTATGTGGCATGGTCTAAGCCTAAGGAAATTGACAGCATACAAACTCCGGGACCTTTTGAATATCGATTGTTACGCGGACAGGGTTTTGCACCATCATCGTTTACCACTGTTTCAACCTTCAGCAATCTTGACGACACTACCTTTGTTGATATGGCTCTGAATACTGCTGACAATGCATGGACTTACAAAGTAGAATTTCATAACCTGACACCGGGAAATGTATTTAAAATAGGAGAGTCTCTTGCCGCTTCAAGTGTTTATCTGACTACCACACCAACAGACAATGCCATTCAGTTGTCATGGCAGGCAACAGTACCTTGGACAAATAATGCAACTGTTGTTTATAGGAAAAACGCAGGTGGCACTTACGCAGTTATTGATACTGTTTCAGGAAACACCTATAACGATACTGGCTTGGCAAACGATACTTTGTTTTGCTACAAAGTTGAAACAATGGGAGGTTACTCATCACCGGGTTTTATTTTTCCAATTCTGAATTTTTCACAGGAGAAATGTACCACACCAAAGGATAACGTTAACCCATGTAATGTCAGCAGTGCAGCAGTGTCAGGTTCATGTTTGAATAGTGAAGTTGTTTTAACATGGCAAAAGCCTGATAGTGCATGTGGTGATGATGTGATATCTTATGAACTGTATTATGCACCTTCAAAGAATGCAACACCTTATTTGATTGCCTCTTTGGATGGCATTAATCAAAACACATACACACGCAATGTTCCTGACAGTACAAGTGGTTGTTATTATTTTATGGCTGTTGATTCGGCAGGTAATAAAAGCACCCTCAGCGAGCCTTATTGTGCAGAGACATGCCCTGTTTATACATTACCCAATGTGTTTACTCCCGATAATGATGGCAAAAACGATTTGTTTGTTCCATTTCCTTATCGTTATGTTGATCACATTGAACTCACCATCTACAATCGTTGGGGAAATAAAGTTTTTGAAACACATGATAAAGATATTTTGTGGAAGGGAACCAAAGATAATGGCTCAACCAGATTGAGTGACGGTGTGTATTATTATATTGGAAAAGTGTATGAAATTTTCATTGATGGAATTAAACCACGCACCATCAAAGGTGCTGTTAACCTGATTGGAGGTGCTAAATAATGTTTACAGGAATTATTGAAACTTTAGGCATTGTAAAGAGAATAGAAAATGAAGGCAGTAACCGTCATATTACTGTTGCATGTTCTTTTGTTGATGAATTAAAAATAGATCAGAGTGTTGCACATAATGGCGTTTGCCTTACTGTTGTAAATATTAACCGCGAAAAGGGAACCTATAAAGTTATTGCTGTTGATGAAACATTGCGTAAAACTAATCTTGGCGATTTTGTTGAAGGCGATGAAGTAAATCTTGAAAGAGGCATGTTGTTGAATACACGTTTAGATGGGCATATTGTTCAGGGTCATGTTGACGGCACTGCTGTTTGCACTTCAATAACCAATGAAAACGGCAGTTGGAAATTTGTTTTTGAGAATGATGGCTCAGCACGTAACTTATTAGTTGAAAAAGGCTCTGTTACTGTCAATGGCGTAAGTCTTACCGTTGTTGATGCCGGTGACTATTCTTTTTCTGTTGCCATTATTCCTTACACCATGCAGCATACCACATTTAAAAATCTTAAACGTGGACATACAGTAAATGTTGAGTTTGATATTATCGGAAAGTATGTGGCAAGGCTGATGGAAAAATCAGTCTGATAAATTTACTCCCGTATAATTTTCCGGTGTAATTTTCAGTAATTCAGCTTTTATGGTATCGCTAACCTGAAGTGTATTAATGAACTGATGGATATCCTGTAAAGTAATGTTTTCTTTTCCACGAGTTAAATCCTTTAATGCTTCATAGGGATTAGGGTAACCTTCGCGTCTAAGAATTGTCTGTATTGCTTCTGCTATAACAACAGCATGACTACTAAGGTCGGCAGAAATTACCTGAGTGTTTGGCAGAATTTTATTCAATCCCTTCAGTAAAGATTTCAGTGCAATGAGTGTGTGTGCAAACGGAACACCGGTATTGCGTAACACAGTGCTGTCAGTCAAATCACGTTGAAGACGTGACACAGGAAGTTTGGCTGAAAGATGTTCAAACAATGCATTGGCAATGCCGAGATTACCTTCAGCATTTTCAAAGTCTATAGGATTAACTTTATGAGGCATTGCAGAAGAACCAATCTCACCGGTTTTAACAGTTTGAGAAAAATAATTCATGCTGATGTAGGTCCATACATCACGGCATAAATCCAATAAAATATTGTTGATTCGTTTCAGGTTATCGAATAATGCTGCAAGGTTGTCATAAGGTTCAATCTGTGTTGTATATGCTGTACGTGTAAGTCCAAGAGAGTTAACAAAATCATCAGCAAAAGAAATCCAGTCAACAGCAGGATATGCCACTGCATGAGCATTGAAGTTTCCTGTAGCTCCACCAAATTTTGCACTGTGAGGAATTGACTTCAACATTTCTAGCTGTTCACGAAGTCTTTCACTGAAAACTTTCATTTCTTTTCCCAATCGTGTTGGGCTTGCAGGTTGCCCATGTGTATGCGCCAGCAGGCTGATGTTGTTCCAGTCCTGTGCCTGACTTTCAATTTTGTTTAACACATCTGTTAATGCAGGCAACATTACTTCGGCAATACCATGACGGACAAGCATTGGTGTTGCAGTGTTGTTGATGTCTTGTGAAGTAAGCCCAAAGTGAACAAACTCTTTTGCTTTATGTAAGCCTAATGCTTCTAATTTTTCTTTTACAAAATATTCAACAGCTTTCACATCATGATTGGTAGTTTTTTCTGTCTGTTTAATCTGTTCTGCATCGGCAGGTGTAAACTGTCGGTAGATGTTGCGCAGTGCATCAAATTTCCCTGAGTCAATCTGAAGCTGTGGTAATTGCAGTTGAGCCAGCGCTATAAGATATTTGATTTCCACTTTAACACGCTCACGAATAAGTGCATATTCAGAAAAATATTCTCTCAGCGGACTACAAACAGCGGCATAGCGTCCGTCAACAGGCGAAACGGCAAAAAGGGCATCAGACATAGCATAATATTTAGTGCTGCAAAGGTAGATTTTAAAAATTAAATGCTGATTGTGATTTGTATTTTATCCTATGACACCAAATATTACTGCAATTGATATGGAATGTTTATTTTAGCTCTCTGAAATTTATCTTATCAGCATGGCAAAAGCAGATTTACGTTTTCTCAACCACCTGCCACCGGTAGATCAGGTTGGGGTTGAAGAGCGCGTTGCACGATTAAACAAGCGTAGTATAAAAAATGAGTCTAAGATGGAAGCATTGAAGTTAGCCATTTCAATGATGGATCTTACCACACTTGATGCAAAAGACACTCCCGGAAAAGTAAGACAGCTTTGTGCCAAAGCCATTAGACCTCATGAAATGGAAGGTATCCCTTCGGCTGCCGCTGTATGTGTTTATGCCAATTTAGTGTCTGTTGCCAAACAAGCATTAGAGGGAACAAAGGTTAAAGTAGCTGCCGTGTCAACGGCTTTTCCTAGTGGCATGAGCAACAGAAAATTTAAGCTTGACGAAACACGTTATGCTGTTGCAGAAGGTGCCGATGAGATTGACATGGTTATTTCGAGAGGAGAATTTTTAAGAGGCGAGTATAATTTTGTTTTTGATGAAATAGCTGCTGTGAAAGAGGCCTGTGGCAAGGCACATCTGAAAGTGATTTTGGAGACCGGAGAGCTATCCACATTAGATAATGTAAGGAAGGCAAGTGAATTATCAATTGCAGCGGGTGCAGATTTTATTAAAACATCTACAGGTAAGGTGCAGCCTGCAGCAACATTGCCTGTAACCCTGGTGATGCTTGAATGTATTCGAGATTACTATTACAGAACAGGAATAAAAATAGGCATGAAGCCTGCCGGTGGCATTGCAACAGCAAAGTTAGCATTGCAATATTTGGTGATGGTTAGAGAAACATTAGGGCAGGAGTGGTTGAATGCCGACATGTTCCGGTTTGGTGCAAGCTCATTAGCCAATGATTTGCTGATGCAGATATTAAAACAAATTACGGGAGCGTATCAAAGTGCCGATTATTTTTCGAAAGATTAAAAAAAAGTTTATAGATAATAACAAACATCTGATATGAAATATAAAAGAATATTATTGAAACTTAGTGGTGAAGCACTGATGGGCGAGAAAAATTTTGGGATAGACAACAACAGACTTACCCAATATGCGGAGGAAATAAAAACTATTGTTGACAAAGGTGTTCAGGTTGCCATAGTAATAGGGGGAGGTAATATTTTCAGAGGGTTGCAGGCAGCAGAAGGTGGCATGGATAGGGTGCAGGGCGATTACATGGGCATGCTTGCTACTGTCATTAACAGTATGGCTTTGCAGGGCGCATTAGAACATAAAGGCATAAACACACGTTTGCAATCAGCCATTACTATGGATGCTATCTGCGAGCCTTTTATCAGAAGAAGAGCGGTTAGGCATCTTGAAAAAAACAGAGTAGTGATTTTTGGTGCCGGAACAGGTAATCCGTATTTTACTACCGACACAGCAGCTTCATTACGCGCCATAGAAGTGGAGGCTGATGTGATTTTAAAAGGAACCAGAGTGGATGGCATCTATACTTCCGACCCTGAAAAAAACAGCGATGCTGTACGCTTTGAACATCTGACCTTTGATGATGTTTACGAAAAAGATTTGAAGGTAATGGATATGACAGCCTTTACCTTGTGTCATGAAAACAAATTGCCGATTATAGTTTTTGATATGAATACTCCCGGCAACCTGTTGCGTTTGGTAGAAGGCAACCATGTAGGTACGTTGGTGGATGTAGAGTAGGCTTAAAGTAGTTTTTATTTCATTGAAATGCAGGTTAAACCATATTGATAGTTCTCAAGTCATTTGTAGCGTTAATTCTAAAATTCCACCTTTTTTTAATTCCCACACATCCTCGTCCCTTATGCGCGTACTTGACTTCAGACGAGGACGAGAGGGGTAGTTTTAGTAAAGGATTAAGTCGTAGTTGTATTTTTATTAAAGATTGCTGTTGTTGACTTTAATACAAACAGGTTTTAGATTATTACTTTAGTTAAGGTTTTATTACATAGTTTTCATAAAGAAAATTTATGATTTCGGATTTGGATTTTGCATTATCACATTTTTCAGCAATAATTTTTAGGCGCCTTTTTAAAGTGGCAATAGAGATGTTGCATTTTTGAGCAAGTGTTTTATTATCACTAAATTTTTTCAGCTTATAAATAATATCCAATTCATCATCAGTGAAAAGAGCAGTTTGAAGTATGTTTGACAACTGTTTATTGAGTACACCAAGTTGTTCAAATATAGCATCCTCATTACTTTTTACGGGCAGTAATATTTGACTTACCTCTTTTAATATTTTGGCAGCCGGAATTTTTAAATCAATAATTTTGAAATTGCATTTTAAGGGGTAATATTGAAAACACTCCGGTTTTTCCCAAAGAAAAAAGATGATGGAAAAAGCATTTGATGCATTTTTACATTTATTGTTGTTTTGATAAAAATCTAAAACACTTGATTGGTGTATAAATAAACTTCTGAACTGAAACACACCGATTAAATCTGCGGACTGAATATGCTTTGCAGAAATATTAGAAAACAGAGGCTTAAGTTTTTCTACCATCACTTCTACAAACAATGTGTCCTTACTAAGGATGAGCACATCAAAATCTGTTTTTCCACGATGAAACATAAAGTAATTTTAAAGTAAGGCAAGTTTAATATATCAAAACGGAGAAAACAAGCTTTGTGAATAAAATGAGCCAAACGGCTCAAAAAAAATGAGCCAAAAGATATTTTTATGAACAGGTATTGGCATTTATTTTTGTGGGGAAAATAAAACAAAGAGATATGAGAAAAGCAATTAAAATACCATAGTCTTCTAAGCATCTTTTTTCGGCCTAAAAATTAATTCATCATATAATTCTTTAAAAAATAAAAAAATGAAAAAGCTAATAATAAATGTAACAATTGTTGCGTTACTCATGGCAGTAACAAATTCATTCGCTCAAATGATTTATTGGACTACTCCGCCTTACAGGATTAATACATCCACATCCATTCCAACATCATCGGCATTGCCGGGTGGAGGCGGTGCTTACTCAGTTGCCAATGGTGCTTATGACCCAAGCGGCAACTTACTATTCTTTGTAAGGGATTATGGAATTTACGGGCCTACCGGTTCCAATGTTGGAACATTAGCTCCATACAATTCACAGGTATGTGCTGAAGAATATTCTATTTTATGTTCTGAAGTGGCAATCGTTCCCATTCCCGGCACCTGCAATCAATTTTATGTTATTTACAGTATGGATAATCCTGTTGGTTATTCGCCTGTGCTGTATGTAAAAGTAGATTGTTCGGGTGCAACACCTGTTGTAACTTACAACGGAAGTGTTTATGTAAATTGCCCACCTATCTTTGTAGGTTATAAGAATCAGGCTTTCTGGGTTTCTGGGCATGGTGGAGCTGACCATACTGCAATTGCCGTTTCTAAAGTTTACACGGGTAGCGGTTCAACAGCAAAGCGGTTTTTATTCTCTGTAAGCAATAACGGAATTGTAAGAAGTGATATTACCAATACCGGAATTTCTGCAGGTACAACCGTTGCAACTTATGCCACATTGGGATTGCCTGCTGTAGATGCCTTTGAGTGTGAAGTATCATGGGGCACCAACCTGCTTGCCTGGTCAAATATAAATGGAACAGTGCATGTAATTGGAATTGTTTCTACAACAGGGGCATACCAACCAAGCACACTCCAAAATTACAATGTAACGGCAGCAAGAGGCATTGAATTTACCAATGCAACTACCAACCCCAAACTTTATGTTAGCGGCTCAGGTGGCTTAACACAAATTCTAACGGCTACTCAGGTGCAATCATCAATTTTAACACCTGGATATAATTTTACCAACACCTATTTGGAGTATGGTAAGAATAACAGGATTTATGGTATTTCTCCAACATTTTCCGGCCCCACACTCACAGCAACCACATTTGCAGGAATCAATACATCGTCTAATACAATTAGTGCTTATAATCCCGGATTCGTTGATTCGCGATTTACCTACGGTTATCTTGGGCAATATACATGTTTTACATTGCCTAATCAGATTGACGGTGAAAGCTACGCTGTTTTTTCAGGACTGCCTAACGTTACCATTGCAAATTTTACATTAAACGGTTCCAGTGCATCAGGCAACTGTGAAACCACATCAATGCCTGTTTATTACAATTGCAATCCGCTTGTTTTTAATGCCACTTACAATAACGGCACTCCTACGCAATACAAGTTTGATATACAGGCAATAGATGGTGGGTGCCAGCTTACAACCGGAGGTGTTAACTATCACGGACTATGGACAGCCGGGCAACCCACAGCAAATCTTAATCTCTTTACATTAACAGGTACATTTACCGGAACTGTACAAGTTAAGTTTTCTATTCAAGATGCCTGCGGCAATGTGAGTACGCAGATAAAAAATATAAATATACTTGGTCCGCCACCGGCTGCAAACAGCGTTTTTAAATTGTATAATGGTAATGGCGGTTCGGCTTTTGCAAATGGCACTACCTGCACTGCACCTTATGCTCTTTGTCAAACATCAGATGGTGGCATTTATGCAAACTTTAGTACTGGAACAGTTTGCTATTATAATGTAAAATTAGAAAAACTGACAGGTGCTTGCCCAAACGGGTTTACCAATTTAGGCACTACGCCTAATTATAACGTTTCTGCTTGCAATCCGGTAAACATTACTCCTAAAACCATGAATGCCATAGGCAGTGACATGGGATTAGGGCTTGGCTATTTTGATATAGCCGGAAATTTAAACACAACCTATCGTATTACTCTTACCGTGGGCAATGCCTGTAGCAGCAATTCAGCCATTGGTTATTTTAATCCGAGCAATGCATCATGCAGAATGGCAAACCCAAATTCAAATACGGAAAGTCAAAATAATGTTTCCGGTATTTCTGTTTATCCCAATCCGGCAAGTGATAATGTAACAGTTGAATTTTCTGCAAGCGCAGATGATTATTATGAAATTGAAATAACAGATATGCTTGGCAAGCAGGTAATG
This sequence comes from Bacteroidetes bacterium UBA6661, assembly GCA_002455375.1. Lineage (GTDB taxonomy): Bacteria > Bacteroidota > Bacteroidia > AKYH767-A > OLB10 > OLB10. The sequence goes on along the minus strand of DKKR01000050.1, from coordinate 9,318 downwards.
CTACTTATGCCTTTAACAAAAATCAGTAAAGGTGTTTTCAAAAAATCGTTTGATATTTCAAAACTGAATAACGGAATTTATACCTATCGTATCAAATCCAGTACAGTAAATCAATCAGGTCGTATTTCCAAAAATTAATTTTAATAAAAACACGTATGGCATGTTTTGCCATACGTGTTTTATTCCATGAAAAAATTTATCAAATATTTGTTTGCATTAACTGCTCAATTATTAATACAAGAGGAGAGTAACGTAGTCTATGCTCAAAATTTAGTTAAAAACCCTTCGTTTGAAAATTATGTTCAATGCCCCGTAGGAGCAGGTTTATTTAATGGATATGTGATAGATTGGTTTGGGTTTAATCCAGGAAGTCCAAGTTTTTTTCATTCTTGTGCTACGGTTCCTATTAATTCATACGGGTTTCAATATGCTAATACAGGCGGTGGATATGCTTGTATTTTAGCTTACAATTGGAACTATGACCCTGATAAAAGAAATTATATTGAAGGTGATTTTATATACGCTTTAAAAAAAGATTCTATTTATTGCATTAATTATTTTGTAAACCTTTGTAATAATTCATATGGTGGAATAAAAAATGTTGATGCTGCAATTTCTGATACATTAATTAATTGGAATAATGGTGCAGGTAATTTTTTAATAAATATTTATCCTCAGATTAAATCATCAACTATAATAACTGATTCAGTAAACTGGACTTTGATTTCTGGATTATATAAAGCAAAAGGAAATGAAAATCACATTACTATTGGTAACTTTGAGTTATACGCTAACACTTCCTATCAATCATTCTATCCAGTAGGCACTCCTATTTCAATAAGCTATTACATAGACGATGTCAGCGTAACGCCAACAAATCTAACTGCTCCAAATCTCGGCAACGACACCATTATTTGCAAAAACACATTGCCATATAGTTTATACGCGCCAGTTGGATATGACAGCTATCAATGGAGTAATGGCGGCACAAGTAGCATCATTGCGGTTAATGATTCAGGAATGTATTGGGTAAAATGTATTCTTACAGGCTGTGGAGAAATAAGTGATACAGTACACATCAGTTTTAAAAATATCCACAAATTAAATTTAGGTAATGATACTATTGTTTGCGTTGGTAGTTCTGTTAACCTCACTGCGCAGCCCAATTTTATTTCTTATTTATGGAATACATCAGATACTTCACAAAATATTTTAGTTAACGATTCGGGCTTGTACATTGTGCAGGCAACAGATGTTTGCGGTATGCAAACAGACAGTGTTCATGTTACCTTAGATTCACTTCCAAGCATTACAATTGACATCGGGATAGATACAACTATTTGCAACCGCGGAACAAATGTTCCTTTTTTGCTTTCAAGTAATGTAACACTTCCAAATTATAATTGGAGCAACGGAGCCATTACATCTCAGATATCAGTAACAAAAAAAGGATGGTATTGGTTGCAGAGTAAATACAACTGCGGCACTATTGAAAGCGATAGCATTTTTATTGACGAATGCCCGCCTGATACTTTGTTTGGCTTGTATCTGCCCAATTCTTTTACCCCTAACGATGATGGGTTAAATGATTTTTTTACTCCACAATTTTACAATGTAACTATTACGAATTTTAAAATATTTAATCGTTGGGGTAATGTGGTTTATGAAGATAGCAATAATTTTTCATGGGATGGGAAGTTTGAAAGTAAGGATTGCCCTCTCGGTGTTTACGTTTATAAAATTTCATATCGTGATTTAAAAAACAACTATATTGAGAAGTTAGGAAGGATTACGTTGCTGCGATAGTATGAAATGCCCCCCCCCTCGTCCTCGTCNNCTCATCCTCGTCTGACGGGTAGCGTTGTGTGCGAGAGACGAGGATGCGAGTAACACCTGATATAGAGCCCCCACTCGTCCTCGTACCATACGCACGTTCTTGACTTCAGACGAGGACACTTGGAAAAAGATTGATGGGAAATAAATGTAGAAAAATATTGATTTAATATAAAATTATCATACTTTTAGTCCTTGATTTTCCTATAAAACACAATGGACGAAAACTAAACTAAAAAAGTATGATAAAGAAACTACTTATAACCTTCCTTTTATTATTTAATGGATTACTATTTGCGGGAGATGACGGTAATCAGGAATTAATTCTCCGAATAAATGAACTTTCAAATCAGAAAAGACATGCGCAGATAGACAATATCTTAAGTACAACAGAAGGCATTGTTTCAAAGGAATATTGTTATTCGCTGAATTGTGTTATGCTAATAATCAATTCTACTGAATATAACAGCAGAGCAATTTTATTGAATAAACTGAAGAATGAAGGTTTCACATTTACAGAGCGCAATGGTGTCACCATATCGAGAGTGAAACAAGCTTGCAAGGATTCAAACAACAGCGATATGATAAAGAATCAATAATTGATTATGACGTAGAATAATTTTATTAACCTATCAAATATGAAACAACTCTTACTATTTCTGATTGTCGGTTATGCCCTGTTAGCTAATGAATGCAGTGCACAATGCACAGGTGGTACTCTTGCCAGCAATTTAACACCGGGAGTGACGTGGAGTACCACCGGAACCACTGCCGTGGCAGCAGGAAAATATTATACATTTACGGCTACGGCAGGATTTGTATATTATTTTTCATTCTGTGCTGCTGATGGTGGAAATGCTACATGGGATACACAGATAACTATTTTGAATAATGCAGGTACTTATGTTGGAGCAGGTGGTTTTAGTGATGATAATTGCGGATTGCAGTCCTATCTCGCATGGACTTGTGTAACCACAGGAACATACAGGGTGTTGATTACAAAATACAGTTGTACTACAGGCGCTACAGGTGCAACAATGTCATACAAGTACAGTGCCCCTTTAAGTTGTCCTTCAAATCTTGGAACAGGCAACGTAGCCATAGCTTCATTGCCTTATAGCAGTGGTGCAGGAACTACCTGCGGTGCAGGCAATGATTTAACGTCAGTCAATACCAATCCTTGTGGCAGTACATTTTATCTTGATGGAGAGGATAAAGTTTTTATTTTTACTCCTGCCAGCACCGGAACTGTTACCATAACACTCAATGCACCTTCAGCAAGTTATACAGCATTAAACTTATACAATGGCTGCCCTTTAACCGGTCAACCCGGAACATGTGTTGCCAACAGTCAGAGTTCCACAGGAAGCAAAACGCTCACTGTCTGTCTTCAGGCGGGAACAACCTATTATCTGATTCTTGATACATGGCCTGCACCAAGTTGTGTTCCCTTTAATGATCTGACCATTTCTGCACCTGTGCCTGCCGGAGCCTGCGCAACAGGTAATGGTACAGTAAATGTAGCATCGTTGCCTTATACCAGTAACAGTCGAACTACCTGTGGTAAGACTGATGATTTTACGACTACCAATACGATTGCCTGCGGAAGCACTTTTTATAACGGTGCCGAAGACGAAGTATTTATTTTTACACCCTCAACTTCAGGACAGACAACTATTTCACTGACAAGCGCAAGTTCATGGGTAGGAATAACGCTGTTTGACGGATGTCCTTTGGTTACCAGTTGCAGCGGTACTGCCGGTACCTGTGTTGCTTTTGCACAAAGTTCTGCAGGAAGTCAGAGCATGTGTGTTAATGTTATAGCAGGTCATACCTATTATCTTGTAGTTGACCAGTTCCCATCTCCTTATTGTATACCTTCATATAATATCAGCATCAGTGCTCCTGTAGGTATGCTTCCCGGGGCTATTTGCAGCAATGCTGTAAATATAAGTGGACTTCCTTTTTCGGCTGCAAATGAAACAACAGCTTGTATGGGTAATGACTATACTAATGCATCCATAGGATCATGCGGTACATTATATGAGTCGGGAGAAGACAAAGTTTATCGTTATGTAGCAAGCGGCCCCGAATGTATCTCTATAACTTTAAGTCAGGCAAGTGATAATTTAATAGGATATCAGGTATATAGTGGCTGCCCGGGAAATGCAGGTACAAACTGTATAGGTAATAATAGCGGAGCACTTTCCGGAACATTAAACGGCAGTGTTGTATTGCCGGCAGCAGGCACATATTTTATTATTGTAGATACATGGGCACCTCCAACAAGTGTTACTTATGATATCAGTATTCAATCTTTTGGTTCAGGAGCAGCAAATGATTTACCATGTAATGCAACTCCGCTTCCTATTGGTGTTTATCTGAACGGAAGTAATAACTGTTCAGGCTTGGCAGGTGAGCCTTCTAATCCATCATGTTGGTCAGCAGGCTCACGAAACACAGTTTGGCATTCTTTTGTAGCACCGCCTTCAGGTCAGGTAACTATAAGAACCGTGCCCGGATCATTACGTAATTCACAAATAGCTTTATATCAGGGAACCTGTGGTGCATCAATGACTTTATTGGCGTGTAATGATGATGCTCCTTCATGCGGTACTACCATTAATTATATGTCGCAGATAAATTATAGTGGTTTGACAGCAGGTACAACTTATTATGTTGTAGTTGATGGTTACAACAATGAGACGGGTAGTTACGGCATTATTATCGTTAGTGGTCCACCCGCCAATATTCCTCCTGTATTTGGGCAGGAATGTAGTGTTCCAAATCCTGTTTGTAACCAGATTATATCCATCGGTGATCCGGGTTATCAGGCTTTCGGCTCATCTTGTGACTTTCCGGGCAGCGGTAGTAATTGTCTTTTAAGTGCTGAGCGAGGCTCTGCCTGGTATGAAATAAATATTCAGAATGCAGGTGTATTAGCATTCAACATTATCCCTAATGACTATGTTGCCGGTTTACCAGGTAATGAAACAGATTATGATTTTGCAATTTGGAAGATGAAAGACGGACCTACCAATAATACTGTTAATACATGTGCAACCTTAGCGAGTGGAGCAGCACCCATACGTTGCAATTACAGCTATCTTGGAGTAACAGGGTTAAATAGCACTGTTACCAATCAGGCACCAGCTCCATATACACCTGATTATAATGCAGCCTATGATGCACAGATTAATGTTGCTGCAGGTGATGTTTACCAGCTTGTTGTGAGTAATTTCTCCAATAGCACATCGGGGTTCACAATGAACTTTTTAAGCTCACCGGTTAATTTCACTCCCAATCCTGGATTTGTAGTGTGGTCTGGTGGTGTTGACAACGATTGGTTTAAAGCTCCTAACTGGGGTGGATGCCAGATTCCAAATTGTACAGTAGATGCTATTATTCCACCATCATCTGCAAACATGCCAATAATCAACGCTGCAGGTGCTTCTTGTAAATCCATTACGATAAATCCTTCGGCATCGCTTTCTATCAATGCGGGGTTTTCATTACAAGTATGTCAGGACTATAATAATAACGGTACGCTCAATGCAGCAAACGGATCAAATGTATATTTTAATAACGCTTCGGTAAATCAGAGTTTAAATGGAAACATGGTTGGAGCATCTGCATTTGCTAATGTTGTTGTTAGTAAAACAGGTGGCATTGTAACTTTGGGGCAGAATGCCGACATGAAAGGTAATTTTATTATCACTTCAAGTACAAGTAATTTTAATGCCAATGCAAAAACACATCGTGTTGGAGGAGATTTTCTGAATTATGGTACCTACACACCAGGTATTGGTGGCACACTTGAGCTGTATGGAACAGCTGCTCAGAATTACTTAAACAATGGAGTTCTCAATAATCTTTCCATGAATCATTCAGGTACAGGCGTAACATTACTTTCCAATGCAACGCTTGGCAATAATGGAATGCTTTCGCTGACAAACGGAAAAATAATCACCAACCTATTTGAAGTTAAAGTTAATAACCGTAATAGCGGAGCTGTTACTCCCGGAAATATAAATAGTTTTATTCAGGGTAACTTACGCAGATACCTGAATACGCAAGGATCATACGATTTTCCTGTTGGTCATGCAACTGCAGGATATCAGCGAATGAATATTAACTTTAATGTTCCGGGAAGCCCTACAACTATTGATAATCTTCTTTCTTTCTTTAATACTTATTCTGTTATCCCTGCCGGAATAGGGGCTACTGAATGTAGTGTGGTTTATTCACAACCTGCGCTTGACAATGGTTACTGGAGTTTTACGGCAAGCAATAGTCCTTTGTCAGGAACCTATGATGCCACTGCCTATAATCTCAACTACAGCAATCCATTTATGGGATGGACTATTATGAGAAACCACGGTGCTGGATGGAATTTGTTTAATGGGATTTGTATAAACAGTCCGGTTACTGCCGTAAATAGAGTAGCGATGAATGGCTTTGGAACAGGCACAGAACTGTTTGGAATAACACAAGCTAACAATCCATTACCTGTAGAATTAATTGCATTCAATGCCTCACCTCTGGTTAATTCTATTATGGTAGCGTGGAGTACAGCAAGTGAAATAAACAGTGATTATTTTGAATTACAGCGTTCAACTAACGGAATTGAGTTTACAACTATTGCCAACATTACTTCGCAAGGAAACAGTAATGTAGTATCGGACTATAAATTCGAAGATAAAGATGTTGTCAAAAACACAATTTATTTTTACCGACTGAAACAGGTAGATAAAAATGGCAGCTATGTTTATACAGAAATTCGCAACGCAAAGATTGATGACGATTCAAATGTTTTTGTTATTACCCCGAATCCATATAAGAATGAAACCAATTTTGTCATCTTCTTAAATAGTAATGCTGATGTAAGTATTGAGGTTATTAATGTTATTGGCGAGGTGGTTTCAACACAGATAAATGAAAAACTTGAAAAAGGAATGCATCAATATACCTTCAGTGCGAAGAAACTTGGTCTGCCGGCAGGTATTTATAATGTCAAACTGAATATCAATGGTGTAATTACTTCCAAGAATATGATAGAGTTAGAGTAAGCATTCTTTAAACATGATGTTAGTGTACCCCCACTCGTCAGACGAGGACGAGTAGTGTTGTGTGCGAGAGACGAGGGTGCGATTAACACCTGTTATAGAGTACCACACATCTGCATCCCTTACTCACGAACTTGACTTCAACGAGGATGAGTGGGAGTGCAAGTGCAATTCGACATTCCTTTGAGTTTCTTTCTCTAATCTGCGGCTGGAACGTATGCCATTGAGGTAACCATAAAAATAAAGTTTAAGAAACACCTTAGACTCAAAAGCCGGCCGGCCTTCTTTATTTAAAACGGAAACATTAAATTTTAGCTGAGCTAAATCTAAATGCTCCACAAATGCATCAATAAGCCGAACTGCATTATTGGGAGCTACTGTGTCTTCCAGGCTGGTAAAAGTTACCTGTGCTCTGTTTTGTGGTTGTATATACTGCATGCAACAAAAATCATTAATGTTGTTGCTTACTTTGCTTTTTCTTCGTTATTTTTATCACTTAAATAATAACAATGTTGATAGGAGAAAAGAAAATGGTTTTTTCACAGACTGTCATTATCGGATATGCTTTCGCTCCGAACAAACTGTAATGCTAAATTCAAACTGATATGAAAAAACTCTCGTTATTAATTNNAATTTTGCTGATAGCTCAATTAGCAAACGCCCAAATTCCTTTCCAAAAAAGTTTTGGGGGAACTAATACAAGTTGGGGTAACTCAATTCAACAAACAAATGACAATGGATACATTTCTGTAGGAGTCACAGATGCATTTGGCGTGGGTGCTTTTGATGTTTTTGCAATTAAAACAGATTCATCCGGCAATCCAATTTGGAAAAAAGCGATTGGTGAAACATCGAGCGATTTTGCAAATGATGTTCAACAGACAAGCGATAGTGGATTTATTGTATGCGGATATTCCATTTCTTCTTTCAGCGGAGGTTTTGCAGGTGAGAATATTTATCTGATAAAGTTAAATTCTAACGGAAGCATTTTATGGTCTAAAATTATTGGTGGAGTAGGAAACGAAAGAGCCAACTCGGTTAGGCAAACATCGGATGGCGGTTTTATAATTGCAGGAACAACTAATAGTTGGGGAGCGGGAGGTAATGACTTCTATCTTGTTAAAACAGATGGAAATGGTAATATTAGTTGGACAAAAACATTTGGAGGGGCATTAGATGATGTTGCAAACTCAGTTAAGCAAACTTCCGATGGTGGTTATATTGTTGCGGGTGAAACAAACAGTT
>DKKR01000050.1:0-1162 GCA_002455375.1 Bacteroidetes bacterium UBA6661 | reverse complement strand
ATTAAAACAGATATTACAGGAAGTATTCTTTGGAGCAAAACTTATGGCGAGCAATATGGAGATGTTGCTTCATCAATAGTACGAACAAATGATAATGGTTATGCTTTAGCCGGTGGTCAATCTTCTTTTCCTTTTTCAATGGTTGACAAAGGGCTTCTTTTCAAGATTGACAGCGTGGGTAATTTCATATGGGCAAATGCTTTTATAAATAGTAACGAAGTTCAAAGAGGTATTTGTAAAACAACTGATGGAGGCTATGCTTTGACTGGTGAGTGGTTACCTGTTTCAGGCATTGATTTAATCCTCATCAAAACAAATGCAAATGGAACGGTCGGATGCAATGAACTATCTACAACTTTGATATCAACAAATATTTTTCCGCAAATTTCAAATCCAGCAACTTTAAGTTCAAATGGAGGAGCAGCATTAACTGTGACTTCTTTATCAAGCAATGGAGGAATTGTTACAAACCCTTGCAGTTGCTCTTCTTATTTTACGCTATATGCTGATATAATCCCTCATAATTGGATTGCAGTAAATCAGGCAACAGGTCAACAACCTATCACTTATAGTTGGAACTGGGGTGATGGTTCAGCCAATTCTTCTGGTTCAACACCTTCTCACACATACAACACAGCAGGATACTATAACATTTGTCTTTCCATTACGGATTTTGCAGGATGCACAAGCATTTACTGCGATTCATCAACATATTTGTACAAAAGCAACAGCAACGGAACTATGGTTAATGTCAATGTAATATTACCAACAGGTATAAATATTCCTGAACCGAATGAAAATACAATTTCTTTTTTTCCAAATCCGACATCAGGAGTATTTATAATCTTCTTTCCTGAGAATTTCCGAAAAGGTAAAATTGAAATTTATAATGTCATGGGGGAAAAAATTTATATTGATGTGGTGGATGGAGAAAGCAAAAAAGAAATAAATTTTAAAAACATTTCTGCGGGAATTTATTTTGTGAAGGTGTTTGATGTAGAAAAGAGTTTCTGCAAGAAATTAATTGTTGAGTAAATTTGAATGGTAGAATTTCAAACAGGCAGTAGCACATCCGATAACATAAAGATTAAAAGAAATAAAAAAAAGAAGGGTCACGAGTAAAACCTCGCGATGGCGATCTTCGCCTCGCCACTTGGGATAC
>DKKR01000078.1:830-13775 GCA_002455375.1 Bacteroidetes bacterium UBA6661 | reverse complement strand
GCTCCAATCAATTTATTGTATTGCCCTTTTTCTTGCCCTTGTTTGATGTTTTTAGAAACATAATCTTGCATCATATCCATAATTTCAGCTACTTTATTACTCAAACTTTCATCAAAATGGAAAATGCTTTCTGCAAAAATAACACTCACTATTGCCGGTTTGTTTGTAAAAGTTTGTAGCTGAGAATTAAAAATTGCTCTTAATTCATCAGCACTTGTATCAGTCGGTTTAAATGAAATAGACTGAATACGATTTTTCATTTCTTTTTTAAAATATTCCAGCAAGCTCAATAAAATTTCATTTTTGCTTTTGAAATGTCTGTACAATGCAGGCTCGGACAAACCTATATCCTCTGCCAATGTTTTGATGGTCAAATTCTGAATACCATATTTTGAAATACGGTTGGTAGCCGCTTCCATTATTTCTATTTGTCTGTCTGTAAATTCTTGCATACTTGTCTAATTTATTTTTATGTTAGTTAGTATTCACTCGCAAAAGTAGGAACTAATTTTATACTGCGCAAATAAAACTCAAAAAAAAATTGATTTATTGTTTACTCATTCAGAGCACAGGCAAAAAAGTGGCTCTTTTGACTTTACTTACGGTATAATTGATTATAAATGGTGTTCGTGATTGCTTTGCAGTTAAAAATATTTTGTGCGATGGAAAAAAATTAAAACATAGAACGGTAGGCAATGAGTTCCCGATAGTTACCGGGAGGCTTACTCGTTGGCCACATACAATATGGTTTGTCAATGCTTTAAAACTCAAATTTCAGAACGATTGTTTTAGTTGGAACGGTCGTCCTTTCATTGGTTTTCAAACTTTCTTCTGATAATTTGTGAGGTAAATGCCGGTAAGAATTACAAAGAGTGCCAGCAGATAAAGCATATTAAATGTTTCATTATCGTACAGTCCCCAAAGCACTGCCACAAATGGAATCAGGTACGTTACTGATGAAGCATAAAGTGCAGAAGAAATTCTGATTAAATGGTTAAACAAAACGGTTGATATTACAGTACTCATAATAGCAAGCAATGCAATATAAAAAAAGCTGTTCCATGCCAAAGGTTCTGTTTGGAAACGTGAAATAAAATCGGTAGAAAAAAGATAGATGCCACTTGGTATTCCTGCAAAAAGCAATGCTGCACCAGTTAGCGTAACTGCATTTATTGATGCTAATTTATTTCTGAGAATGTTTACACTAAATGCATAACATACTGTGGCAATAAGAACATAAACGCCTTTCCAGGGTTCTGCACTTTGTGCATCTTCTGCATTGAGCCAAATCAGTGAGGCTGCTCCTGCAAAGCCAATAATCACTCCAAGTAAATGTCTTTTACTGAATTGGGTTGCAAAAAATAAACTGCCAACTACAAGCGTAAACATAGAAGTTAATGAATTCAACATTCCTGCCATGGAACCACTGATGCCGGTTTCTGCATGAGTAAACAGGTAGGCCGGTATGCCGTTTCCTAATAAGCCTGTTGCCATAACAAATAACCACAGCTTCTTGGGTATGTCTTTTATGTAGGGTGCAATAAATGGAAGCATCACCATACATGAAATAAACATTCTGATGGCTGCTACCTGATTTGCGGAAAAACTATTGAGACCTCGTTTCATTAATATGAAAGAACTGCCCCACATAGATGCAAGCACAAGTAAGTAAACCCAACGCATTACTTTATTTCCTGCCAGCATGTCTGCCTTTTCTGCCTGATTTGTTTTTTCGATCGTGAAAAGCACCCTTAAATTCCGGATTGTCTTTTCTTTTCTGACGGTCAATTTCCATCTCACGAAGTTTTGTTTCTTCTTTTCCGGGCTGAATTTGTTCAACAGAATCCGGTAGGTTCAGTCGTTTAATAGAAATACCTGCAAGCTTTTGAATTTTCTTGATATGCCATTCATCTTGCGGTTCAACAAACGTTACAGAAAACCCTGAGGCAAATGCACGCCCTGTACGCCCAATACGATGAATGTAATCTTCATAAACTAATGGTACATCAAAATTAATTACATGCGAAACTCCGGGCACATCAATGCCGCGTGCAGCTACATCAGTAGCTATAAGTATTCTAATTTGTTCATCCCTGAACCTGTTAATTGCATTAACTCTTGTTTGCTGCGTTTTGTCACCATGCAAAACATTTATGCCATCTGCTTCAAATTTCATCAACAGCATTTCGGCAACACTGTTAGCGTTCTTTTTTGACTTACAAAAAACAATTACTTTATTAAAATTCTCTTTGTCTGTAAGTAAAAAGTTTAACAGATTTAATTTTGTCTGAAAACCGTTTACCGTATATATAAATTGTTCAATTTTTGCTGCAGTTTTAACTTGCGGCACAACATCAATAAAAACAGGAAACTCCATAAAGTCATCCGATATTTTTTTTACTCTTTCGGAAAACGTTGCAGAAAACAGCATGTTTTGTCTTTTTCGTGGTAAGACTTCAAGTAAGCTGTAAATTTGTCCGGTAAAACCAAAATCCATAAGTCTTTCGGCTTCGTCCATCACAAAGTGTTTTATTTTTTTCAGAACAAGATGACCTGAAAGATAAAGCTCCATTGCCTGTGCAGGAGTGGCAACAACAATATCGCAACCTGCTTCAAGTTTTTTCTTCTGATCAGAAAAACCCTTGCCTCCATAAACGGTCACCACTCTTAGGTCAACATATTTGCCCATCTGAATTGCTACGTTGCCAATTTGTATCGCTAACTCACGGGTTGGGGCAAGGATGAGTGCTCGCGGTTCATCCCCTTGAGCATAATTTAAAGTACGCAGCAGCGGAAGAATAAATGCAGCTGTTTTTCCTGTTCCGGTTTGTGCTATCCCAATGATATTCTGACCTGAGAGTGCTGGAGGAATTACCTTTTGCTGAATTTCTGTAGGCGTTTCATAGCCTAAGTCTCCAATTGCATTTAATAACTGGCGGTTTAATTTCAATGAATCAAAACCGGTTGTGGTACTCATTTGGGTTCGTCAGCCTTTTTGCGATGACTGAGGCTACGCATTTTGATGTTAAGCATCTCTACCAACAACGAAAAGCCTAAAGCCACATATACATAACTCTTGTCGAAGTGAATGTGTAAAGCTTCAACAACAAGGATAACTCCAATAACAACTAAAAATGCCAAAGCAAGCATTTTTAACGTAGGATATTTGTTGATAAAGTCACTCACATAAGGAGCAAAGGCAATCATCACCATCATAGCACCAATTACAGCACCAACCATAATTACTATCTGATTAGAAAGACCTACAGCAGTGATAATTGAATCGAAAGAAAACACAACATCTATTACCATTATCTGAAAAATAGCTTGTATCATCGTCATTTTACGACTTGGGTTTCCCGATTTATGAGCCTCTGCATCTTTAAATTTATGATAAATTTCCTTTAATGTTTTAATAATTAAAAACACACCTCCGGCAAACAAAATAATGTCGCGTCCGCTAACTCCAAAACTTCCAATATAAAATAGCGGATTAATCATTCTTGCAATCCACGAAATGGTAAACAACAATCCAATCCTGAAAACCAAAGCCAGTAATAGACCAATAATTCTGGCACGGCTTTGCTCTTTACGATCCGGAATGTAACCGCAGATAATAGCAATAAAAATAATATTATCTATGCCTAACACAATCTCCATAAAGAGCAGTGTTATCAAACTCACAATTCCGTCTGCCGTCAATAAAGGAGCAATAAATTCTTGCATATATTAAATTGAAGGCTGCAAAAATATAAATTGACGGTTATAATTTTTAAATAAACCAGCTGTTTCAACAAAATTAAATTTTATGTGTTTTTAAAATTCGTTTTTATCTGAAATAACATTACTTTGCAAAGTTTTAATTCAATAAACCTACATGTGCGGTATTGCCGGTATTGCATCTTTTACTAAGAGTGCCAAAGATTTTCAGCAACATTTGAGGTCTGCATCGTCATGTCTTCGTCAACGAGGACCAGACAATGAAGGTTTTTTTATTGACGATAATGTAGCTCTGGCACATAGAAGGTTGTCTATAATTGACACATCGGCAGCAGCAAGTCAGCCTTTTTCTGATGCATCAGGTCGTTACACCATAATCTATAATGGAGAGTTTTTTAATTATCGTCATCATAGGTCTCAATTGGAGTCTCAAGGAGTAAGTTTTGTTTCCGAAAGCGATACAGAAGTACTTTTGCAATTGTATATACGCAAGGGCATCAATTGCCTGCAGTGCATTAATGGTTTTTTTGCTTTTTGCATTTATGATAATTTAGAGAAGACAGTTTTTTTAGCGAGAGACAGAATGGGCGTTAAGCCTTTAATTTATTATAGTGATAATGATAAATTCATTTTCGCCTCAGAACTAAAGGCATTAATGCAGTTTCCGATAGAGCGAAATATTGATCAACAGTCATTATATCATTATTTTCAATTCAACTATATTCCTGACCCTTGGACGATTTATAGCAATGTAAATAAACTTAGTCCGGGGAATTATCTGCTTATTGACCTTAAGAAAAATTCTGTAATTGAAGAAGCTTGCTATTATTCAATTCCGGAGACTGAAATGTTGGATATGCCGGACTATCAATCGGCACAATTGCGTCTTAAAGAGTTAATGACAGATGCTGTAGGGTTACGATTAGTTAGTGATGTACCTCTGGGATGTTTTTTAAGTGGTGGAATAGATTCTTCCGTAGTAACAGCTTTAGCTGCACAACAGGTTAATAAACTTAATACCTTTTCAATAGGATTTAAAGACGAGCCTTTTTTTGATGAAACATCATTTGCATTGAGGGTTGCTGAAATGCATAACACCGCACATCATGTTTTTAAACTTACCAATGGTGAGCTTTTTGAGAATCTTGCGGACATATTGAATTATATTGACGAACCTTTTGCTGATTCTTCTGCTATTGCTGTTTTTATCCTTAGTAAATACACCAAAAAGCATGTAACAGTAGCACTATCAGGTGATGGTGCAGATGAAATTTTTGGCGGTTATCAAAAACACAGAGCAGAGTGGCTAATCAGAAATAGGCCAGGTTTGACACCATTATTAAAAATGGCGGCCTCTGTACTTCCTTCTAAATTCAGTTCAAGAGAAAACTCTATTAAAAACAAAATCAGACAATTACATCGCTTTGCTGAAGGTGCTACTCTAAGTAACAAGGAGCGTTATTTACGTTGGTGTTCCTTTACAACTGCAAACTATCGGAATGAGCTGTTACTAAAACCATTTGCCAATGACCTAAAAAACAGGAATCAGCAGTTATCAACTTATGTTAAACATCAAACATCAATGAACGATGTGTTGCTTAGTGATATGAAACTTGTTTTGACAGGGGATATGCTTCGAAAAGTTGACAGTATGAGTATGGCTAATAGTCTGGAGGTACGTTCACCATTTTTAGATTATAGGGTAGTTGATTTTGCATTTTCATTAACCGACAAGTATAAAATTGACAATAAAGCTCAAAAAAAGATTGTAAAAGATGCTTTCAGATTGCTCTTGCCCGAAGAAATTTATCATCGCGGCAAAAGAGGTTTTGAAGTGCCGTTAATTAAATGGTTTCAGACTGAACTAAGAGGCAAAATTGATTTTCTTTTGGGAGAAGAAATTATACAGAGTCAGGGATTATTTAATCTGAATTCTATTAAACAATTAAGACATGATGTGATGAATAACCCATCCGGGGAGTCACAGGCAAAAATGTGGGCATTAATTGTATTTCAGAATTGGTGGCTTACACATCATCTTAAATCTAACTGATTATGCCACGTGTACTTCGCATCATAAACAGACTCAACCTTGGCGGCATTACCTATAATGTTACTTATCTCACCCGTTTCATGCAGCCTGAATTTGAAACGATGCTCGTTTCAGGCGTTAAGACTGAAGACGAAGAAAGTTCGGAATTTATTTTAGACCAATATGGAATAAAACCGCATTATATCAGGGAAATGAAACGTGAAATAAATTTCTCTTCAGACAGAAAGGCTTATGCTGAACTTAAATCACTGATAAAAAAATTTAAACCTGATATTGTTCATACGCATGCTGCAAAGGCTGGAACATTGGGTCGTTTAGCGGCATTCTCATGCAATGTTCCGGTAGTGGTACATACTTTTCACGGACATGTTTTTCATTCTTATTTCAGTCCTCTAAAAACAAAATTGTTTATTGAAATTGAACGGTATCTTGCCAAAAAAAGTTCAGCCATTGTTACCATAAGCGAATTGCAGAAACATGAAATCTGTAATGTTTTCAAGGTAAGTGCACCTGAAAAAACACATATCATTCCATTGGGCTTTGATCTTAACAGGTTTAGAGAAAATAAAGATGAAAAACGGATCGCGTTCAGAAAGATGTATAAGATTGCTGATGATGTAGTTGCTGTGGGCATTATCGGCAGGTTTGCTGCCATAAAAAATCATGCTTTCTTTCTTGAGGCGATGCAATCAGTAATCAACAATACTTCCCAAAAAGTGATTGCTGTTTTGATAGGTGACGGTGAAGAACATGAATCTATTTTAGATTGTTGTCGTAAACTGAATATGCCATTTGCAAAAGATGCTTCAAACACTGAAACAAAAATTGTATTGACATCCTGGATAAAGGATATTGACAGGGCATTAGCCGGTTTGGATATTGTAGCATTAACCTCGCATAATGAAGGTACTCCTGTTAGTTTGATTGAAGCACAGGCTGCCGGAAAAGCAGTTGTTAGCACAAGAGTTGGAGGTGTAGAAAACGTGGTTGCTGAAGGTAGCACCGGATTTTTATGTAATAAAGGAGATTTGCAATCGCTTGTAAATCAACTCCTGCAACTTGTAGAAGATATGGGATTAAGAAATAAAATGGCTGACAATGGTTGGGAGCATGTTAGAAATAAATTTCATTATACCCGATTGGTTAATGATATGAAAGACCTTTATACTGAATTACTTTCAGCCAAACAATAGAATGATTACTTTGCTAAAAAGATTACTTTTGCACAGCGAAAAAAAACACCATCCAAAAAAAATGAAGAATATCGGAAAATTATTGTTAGTCTTAATGTTCGGAAGCCTTATGACAGGCTGTACTATCAATTCCAGCATAATGTTTAAGACTAAAAAGGACTTCGTCAGCCAACCGGACAGAACAATTGGGAATGTAGAGTACAAAATTGCACCCAATGACATTTTGAGTTGTAGCGTTTACACCAATGATGGTATTAAATTGATTGACCTTACAGCAAATTCAAATTCGCTTAATGAATCTGCGAATCTAAGTACGGCAATGAATGGTTCAAATCAATATACAGTTGATATTGATGGCTTTGTTAAGCTGCCCATTATTGGAAAAGTTAAAATACAAAATCTGACTACACGTGAGGCAGAAAAACTTCTTGAGGACCAATACGCAACCTATTACAACAAACCTTTTGTGATTATAAAAGTACTAAACAGAAGAGTGTTGGTATTCCCCGGAGAGGGTGGTGCAGGAAAGGTGGTAACTTTAACTAATGAGAATACAACACTTATTGAAGGACTTGCTCTTGCAGGAGGTATATCACAAAATGGTATTGCTAAAAAAATCAAGTTAATAAGAGGCGACACCAGAAATCCACAAGTTACTATTATTGATTTGTCAACAATTGAGGGTATGAAAGAGTCTAATCTTTTATTGCAGGCTAATGATATCATTTATGTGGAGCCAAGAAAAAGAATTTCACAGGGAATATTGTCTGAACTTGCACCAATCGTTGCTATCTTTAGTGGAATTGCAAGTATCTTTATTGCTTATGACGTAATTAAAAGAAATCAATAATCGCTGATGCCTAAAAAACAAATAACCCCTCTAAACGAGGAATTTGATTTTAAGCTTTTTGTGACCATTGCCCAACGCAATGTTGAGTGGTTTCTAATGTTCATGACACTTTCCGTTATCATTTGGTATGTCATAGTTAGATATACAGCACCTATGTTTGAATCATCTGCCCTGATGAAGCTAAACACAGATAATAATGTAACCAAAGCACTGAATATCACTCGTGATGTTTATCAGGAACAGAATAACGAATTGGCAGGTAATCTGGAACTTATCCGATCAAGTATAATTGTCAGTAAAGCAATAGCCACACTACCATTGAGAGTCACATACATTTCTAAAGGTACGTTACTCGAGAATGAAATGTATAAGTCGAGTCCGTTTGAAGTAAATTTTTTAATTAAAGATTCGTTATGGTTGGACAGGCCTTTTTATTTACAATTTATCAATGAGAAATCATTTGTATTGTCATACATCCCTGTTGGTGAAAAAGATCAGATTGAAGAAGAAAACGAAAACGGAAAATGGATTCATTTAAAAGGAATATCATTACAGATTAATGTAATCAACTATCAGAGTATTTTAAAACATCAGTCACAACTTAAAAAGAACACTTTTAAGTTTATAATCAACTCAGATAAAGCACTTATTAAGGATTTTAGCTCTAAGCTTTCCGTCATCATGGCAAATCCTGATGCTAAAACTATTAATATCAAAGTCAAAGAAAAAAATGCAACTAAGGCATCGGATATGTCTAATGCTATCAGTCAGGAATTTTTGAAATTTGATGTTTTAAGAAGTCGCGAAGCAACTGACCGTATTCTTGATTTTATTGATACTACACTATACAGAGTTAATAACGATTTGTCTGAATCTGAAATAAATCTGGAAAGATTCAAAAGTCACAACCGTATTATAACTCCTGAGTTACTTGCAACAGATTTGAGTAGTAAGATGAGTCAGATTGAACTCAGATTAACAGATTACACATTGAATCTTCTTGCCATTTCCGAACTTAAGAAAGCAATTGAAAGTGAGAAAAAAGTTGATGAAAAGATGCTGAGTTTAGCAGGAATTTACAAGACCGATGAGATAAAGGAAGCTTTAAACAGTCTGAATGTATTGCTTGATAAGCGAGAAGAAGCCTTAATTCAGGTTACTGATAAAGCAGAATATGTTAAGATGCTTAATGGGCGCATACAACGTTTAAAAGAATATTTTTTACAATCAGTTACTTACGAAGAAGAGGGCATCAAAACGAAAAAAGCAGAGTTAGAATCACAATATAGAAAATTAAACAGCAACTATCTGGGTATTCCGGAACAGCAAACCGAGTTTGAACGCTTGCAGCGTATATTTAATGTCAATGAAAAATTTTATTCATTATTGCTTGAAAAGAAGGCAGAGTTTTCAATAACACGTGCAGGTTTCGTTTCAAAGAATATTATACTTGAGGCAGCACGTCCTGCATCTGCGCCATATTATCCTAACAAAAGCCTGATTCTAAGTTCATGTATTATGGTTGGCTTTGTGGTAAGTTTTTTATTGATTTTCATAAAATATCTGTTTTATAATCAAATTGGGTCTCTTGAAGAAATTGCGCAATATACAGATGCACCCTTATTAGGAATTGTTCCAAGATATAAAAGAGAAATTCCTATTTCACAATTATTGGTTGATAAAAGTCCAAAATCTGTTATAGCAGAGGCATTTCGTTCTATTCGCACAAATCTTCAGTTTATCAATAATGATGAAAAGCCACAACTGATGGCATTAACTTCAACTATTTCAGGTGAAGGGAAAACCTTTAATGCAATTAATCTTGCAGGGGTAATTTCATTCTCAGGAAAGAAGGTGATCATCCTCGACTTGGATATGCGTAAACCTAAAATACACCTTGGGTTTAATGTAGAGAACAACAGAGGAATGAGTACAATTCTGATTGGTAAAGACACAATAGAAAATTGTATCAATCATAGTGCACTTGAAAACCTTGACTTTATCACTGCAGGCCCGATTCCACCAAATCCGTCAGAGTTGATTATTAGCCCTAAAATGGATGAATTGCTTGAGTATTTGAAATTGCGTTATGATGTAATAATTGCAGATACACCGCCTGTTGGTGTTGTGAGTGATGGTATTCCAATGATTCAAAAAGCCGATTTTCCTATTTATATTCTTCGTGCAAATTATAGTCGTAAAATGTTTATTCATAACATCAATAAAATTATCTCTGAAAATAAAGTGCCACGACTTTCAGTAGTTTTAAATAGTGTTGATCAAACCAAACTAAAGTATGGTTATGGATACGGTTACGGCTACGGATATGGTTACGGATACGGATACAGTTATGGCTATGGTTACGGTTATTATTCTGAAGATGATAAAAAACCAACCGGCATCTGGAACAGAATTATTAGTTTTTTTATCAGGAAATAGCCTTCAATGAAAATTATTAAAACTGCTTTAAACGGCATTTGTATTATTCAGGCTGATGTATTTTCAGATGAGCGTGGATACTTTTTAGAGTCATATCAAAAAGAGAAATTGAAAAACCTTGGTATTGAAGCTGAATTTTATCAGGACAACTTTTCATTGTCTGCCAAAAATGTATTGCGGGGCTTGCATTTTCAAAATCCACCATTTGATCAGGGTAAACTGATAAAAGTAATTTGCGGGGCAGTGTTAGATGTTGTAGTTGATATTCGGAAATCGTCTCCTACTTATCAAAAGAATTTTACTATTGAGTTGAATGCAGAAGATCATCTGATGATGTGGATTCCACCGGGTTTTGCCCATGGCTTTGTTTCTTTAAAAGAAAACACACTTTTTTATTATAAATGCTCTAAACCATATCATAAAGATTCAGAAGCCGGAATAATTTATAATGACCCTGTATTAAACATTAATTGGAGTGTAAATCAGCCGGTTTTATCAGAAAAAGATAAGATTTTACCAAATTTTAGTAATGCAACTATTTTGTTTTAAATTTCTATACTATACTTTTGCTCTAATTAAGTATAACAATAACCCCACCAACTCATCTCATGCAGGCGTAGCACGAATAGTTGGTTTAATTCAAACAAAATGAAAGACATTGTAAACCACAACTATCATTTATTTATTTATGCCGTACTGTTTTTAGGATCATTGGCATTTTCATTTTTAATTAACTCATTGTTTTTGCGTTTTTTCTTTACGTTAGGCATCAGAAACACCAATGATGGCACTGTTATCCGATGGGGCTCTATGTCTAAGCCTGCTGTAGGTGGCTTATCTTTTTATATCGTATTTCTATTGTCTTTGGCCACCTATTCTATTTTCTTTAATAACAACGAAACTTTGTATAATTCTCAATTTATGGGATTCATCATGGCAATGGCAATTGGTTTTCTAATTGGACTGGCCGATGATGCATACAATACCAAACCTGTATTAAAATTTTTAGCTCAGGTTTCATGCGCCTTCAGTTTTATTTTTACAGGCACTTACATTGACCTTTTCGATAACATGATTCTCAATTACCTTTTAACAATTTTCTGGGTTGTTGGAATCATGAATTCCATCAATATGCTCGACAATATGGATGGTATTACGGCAACAGTAAGTCTTGGAATAATTATTTCTGCTATGGTGGTTATTACCATGAGTAATGACATTAATAATCTTTATCTGGCTTCCATTATCGGACTATCAGCAGGACTTTTAGGCTTTTTATATTTTAACTGGCATCCCTCAAAAATGTATATGGGCGACACAGGCAGTCAGTTTCTTGGAGTATTTCTTGCCGGTATAGGTATCATGTTTTTCTGGAACAATCCATATCATATCACAGAGTCGCTTCCTATCAAAAAAATTCTTACTGTAGCGATTGCATTTTTACTTCCTTTAGTTGATACCACTGTTGTTGTTGTAAATAGAGTCAGTAAAGGTAAGAGCCCATTCATAGGAGGTAAAGATCATACAACGCATAGTTTGGCATATTTGGGATTAAAAGACAATATGGTTAGCTGGGTTTATGCAGGAATTTCATTGATTTCGGTAATCTTAGTTTATGTTCTTAATTTTCTCATAACTACCTGGGATATTTTGTACACCGTCATATTTGCCGGATATTTCCTTATCGTTCTGGCTGTATTTTTTTACACAACATCACGCATCAGAGCTGCATCCAAGAAACCTGTTGAGGCAACTCCGGCATATTCTGCATCGCACTATAATTAATCCGGTCTGCTTTTTTATTTAGTTCAGGGTAAGTTATATTCTGTAATTTTGTGGCGTTACAGATTTCATGACAATTTACATCATCATTGCCAACGTTTTATTGAGTTTGGTTTGTTTTAGAAACAACGAATTGTTGTCTAAAATGATATTTAATCCCTATATGGTATCACAACACAAACAGTGGTACCGATTTATTACATCTGGATTTGTCCATGCAGATTTTTTGCATCTTTTTCTGAATATGTTTGTGCTCTACAGTTTCGGCCCCATAGTTGAAAATCATTTTGTGCTGATTAATGGTGAAAGCGGTTCGGTATTATTTCTGATTTATTACTTAATGGGATTAGTGGTTTCAATTTTGCCAACATATTTCCGCAACAAAGACAATCAGTTCTACAACAGTCTGGGTGCATCGGGTAGTGTGTCTGCAGTGCTTTTTAGTTTTATTTTATTTTTTCCATTGCAGAAAATTTATCTCTATGGGTTGTTAGGAATTCCGGGAATCCTTGCCGGAGTAGGTTACTTGTGGTTATCGAGTTACATGGATAAAAAAGGTGGAGATAATATCAATCACAATGCACATTTTTGGGGTGCTGTGTATGGTTTTGTTTTTCCAATAACATTTGCACCTGGATTAGTGCTTTCTTTCTTTGATCAACTAACAGGTATGTTCTGATGATTAATTCAAACAAGGCAATTTTCTTTGACCGGGATGGAGTAATCAATGACAATTCACTGTATTATACCTATAAAATAGCTGACGTTGTGTTTAATGACGGCATTTTTGAAGCTATGAAATTATTTCAGGACAATGGTTATTTGATTTTTGTGATTACCAATCAAAGTGGAATTGCAAAGGGTGTATATTCTCATAATGATGTTTGTGAAGTACATAGTTTTATGTC
>DKKR01000078.1:0-808 GCA_002455375.1 Bacteroidetes bacterium UBA6661 | reverse complement strand
TTATCGGTCATCTGATTGAATCAAACAGCAATATTGTTGAATTAGCAAAAAAAATCTGTCAACACGATGTGGGCGTATTATGATGGACAATGGGTTGATTCCACAACTCCTGTTTTGAAATTAAACAATAGAGGTTTTATTTATGGCGATGGACTTTTTGAATCTATTCGTTGTAGTAGGGGTAAAGCAAAATTTTTATCACTTCATGTTGAGCGTTTACTTGCAGGTGCTGCTGTGCTTAGTCTTAACTGTGATTTTATAACAGAAAAAATTTTAAATGAAATTATTTTTGAAATTAATCAAAGAAATAAATTTTTAGCTGGCAGTAAACTAAGGTTGGTGCTTACACGAAATTCAGGTGGGACATACTTGCCTGAACAGAATAATACTTCACTTTGTTTACTCCCATCAGCTGAAGTAGAATCTGAATATATTGCTCCTGAGAATTTTGTTGAACTCGGAGTTTATAGAGAACAACAAAAACCAATTAACAAACTTTCGGGATTTAAAAACTGTAATAGCCTCCTTTATGTTTTAGCATCAATATATTCGCAAGAAATGAAACTTGATGATAGTTTGATATTAAACAGTAAAAATATGCTTTGCGAAGCAACAGCATCTAATGTGTTTTGGCTGAAAGGCAATCAGGTTTATACAACACCACTATCTTCTGGTTGTGTGAATGGTGTGATGCGTAAAGTCATTATTCAAATCACCAATGCAATAGAACAGGATATTTCAATTGAACAATTAGCTGATGCTGATGAAATATTTCTTACCAATACAGGTTCGGGTATTAGGCCGGTAA
>DKKR01000001.1 GCA_002455375.1 Bacteroidetes bacterium UBA6661 | reverse complement strand
ATAACCACCAAACAACTCATCATAGCAAACGAAAACCAAAAGCAAGATGTAACGGCCATGCTCAACGAACTAAAAAATGAAATAGCCCAACTAAAAGAACAGTTAAATCAAATAACAAAAAATTAAAGTTGATGAAAAAACTTATACTACTTATTTTAACTTTTGCTTGCATGTTTTGCAATGCTCAAATTAATTTAGTGCCTAACCCGAGTTTTGAGGATACGGTAAGTTGCCCATTAGTGCCTAATCAAGTTGAGAAAGCACTCTACTGGAGCTCTTACCGTCCTACACCGGATTATTATAATTATTGCAGTAGTATGCAAATGGGAATGACAGGTGTTCCATATAATTTTTTGGGATTCCAATATCCACATTCTGGAGATGCTTTTATGGGAATGATACCTTATGAATTAACAGGACCAACTTACCGAGAGTATATTGGAGTTCAATTATTGCAACCAACAATAATTGGCCAGAAATATTTTGTTACCTTTTATGTTAATTTTAATGGAACAATAGGTTTTACTATTGCAATAAATAAGCTCGGTGTCGCTTTATCAACAGTGTCTTATTCTGATCTAAACCCATATCCGATTACAAATAATCCTATTGCCTATTCCGACTCAATTTATACAGACTCGCTAAATTGGTCAAAGGTTCAATTGTCTTTTGTAGCTGACTCTGCTTATAACTATCTGATTCTAGGTAATTTTTTTGATGATGTAAATACAGACACACTGAATCTTGGTATTTTTAATACTCATTCATACTATTATATAGATGATGTTTGTTTATCCACTGATTCTGTTTATTGTTCTGGCGTTGCAAATTTCAACGAAGTAATTAATCAGGATTTTTCATCTCTCGTAAAAGAAATAAAAATAAACGAAAACAATATAACTATTGATTTTAATAAGTTGTATCATCACAAATCTGTTGTAATTTATTCTTATGATGGGAAATTAATTTACAATATAAAAACTCAATTAAATGAAATTAATATACCAACGCCCTCATCAAACTCTATTTATTTGATTTATTGTACATCAGGGAATATAGTTTATTCAAAAAAAATTCAAATATTAAACAAATAAATTTATGAAAACAACAACAAACATTCTAATTCTTTTGTCAATCTCTAATTTGGCATTTTCACAAGTAGATGGACTAACCCATACGGCTGGAGGTGCTAACTGGTATGTGGGGTGGGATAACACAATTCCTTCCAGTACAGTTCCGTTAGTCATCCAGCACCAAGGTCAGCAGCCAATACAATTTTGGCATAATGATTTGAATCTGGGAAATACTGTAATAAGAAGAGCAGAATTTACTGTAGGTCAATCTATGCTTGAGAATAATGGAACAGTTGCACGAACTGATGGCTTAAGGATTTGGAATCCAGGATATGCTAACTCTGTTGCTTATGGTGCTGAACAAGCATTGGATATTTGGACAGGCGTTGGCAACAGTACTCATATACGTTTTGATGGGAGTGGATTGCTTCAATCTACCAATAATCAATTTGAAATTTTTGGCAGATTAAATGGATTTTGGTTTAATGCTGCACCATTACAATGGCAGCAAAATAACTTTAGGTCAAACTATGTTTGGAATATAGACAGCATAGAGGTGGGAAGGTATTCAAACAGCAATAATGCTCAAAGAGGTTTTATGCGATGGGGCTTGCAGCCAAATCCTGTTGCCCCTGTTGATGCTGCAAGAAGAGTAGAAATTTATGATAGAGATAATGTGCCACAGTTTAGAATTACTCAAACAAATGCTTCTATTTTTACTGATTTTCAAACTACATTAAATGGTGATTTGTACATCAATCCCGTTAGAAACGGAACCTATCGTTTTGTAGGAATAAACACAGCAAGCCCACAAAATACACTTGAAATAAATTCTAATGCAAACTATGCTGCCGGTCAACCGGGAGCAAGCGGCTTGCGGTTTACGGATTTGCGCTTAGGCTCACAAGAAGGTACTTCTAATGGTAAAGTACTTAGTGTTGACAATAATGGCGATGTTATTTTGGTGAGGGATATTGGTGGCGGTAGTGTCAACAGCACCTGCACCACACAGGATATTATAGCCCGGTTTGACAATACGGGAAATGTTATTCAATGCAGCGATATTTACAACAATGCAGCTTCTACTTCTAATAACAGAATAGGTTTTTTTACTACCAATCCACGTTATAAATTTCAATGTGAGGGGACATCTTTTTTTACAACAAACCAAGTTACACCACTTACTCCAAACTATGGCCTACAACACCCAAATTCACCTGTTATAATTGACTCAAAAAGTAATGAAGGCCTTTCTATTTTACACACAGCTAATGGATATAATAAAGATTTAATGCGAATTTATGGTGATAACAATATGCAATATCATATTCGAATGGTAGGCACACCCACAGGAATGAATGTAGCCAACAGCTTAACAATAGAACATGAGGATAACGGTGGAAACATTGAAAGTTGGTTAGCTTTTGATCCCGGTACAAACACTTGTGTAATGCAAGGAAATTATAGTGGTTCTATACCCGGCAATCATTCAAAATTATATGTGGAGGCGCAGAACCCAATCCCGACCTCCTCAGGAAACAACATGTTTGATGCAATAAGAGCGGTTAACACAAATACTGTCACTGTTTCAACAACAAGGTTAACAGGAGTAAATGCCGAATGTGTTGGAACACGCTTGACTGCAGGTCAACCTATTTATAATATTGGTGGGGCGTTCAAGGGTTCGGGAGCAAATTCATCCTCTTCATCTAATGCGTTTAATTATGGTGTTTCAGGAGAAGCTTTTGGAAACAATTCAATGGTTAATAACTATGGCGGATTTTTTCGAAGTTTAGGAACAGGTTATAGCAACTGTGGTGTTTATAGTATAGCACAAAATGTAAGTCAGCTTAGCTTTGGTATTTATACTTCAGCAAGAGGTGGTACTTCAGTTAATTATGGCATTTACGCACTTTCACTTAGCAATAATTGTATTAATGGAAATTGCTCAAGTGCAGCAGGATTTTTTAATGGAAGAGTTTACGCCACCAATAATTATTACCATACCAGTGATTCTACATTAAAACAGAACATTGTTCCTGCACCACAAAGCGATACTTTGCTCAACAATTTATCAATTTATAAATTTAATTACGACACACTCAATAATTATGGTCTTTCATTAGAAGGCGGTACTCATTATGGTGTAATTGCACAGGAAGTACAACAAGTATTGCCACAATTAGTAAAGAATTTCTTGCAGCCTGCCGAGTATGATTCATCAGGTGCAATAATCAGTCAACAGAAAGATATTCTTGCAGTAAACTACACGGAGTTTATACCGCTGCTGATAGCAGGATATAAAAGTCAGGCTAAAGAGATAGACACCTTAACCAGCCAATTAACCACATTGCAAAGCAGGCTCGATTCGTTGGTTATGGCGGTAGCCTCATGCTGCAATGCACCTTTGTTAAATCAAAACAATAGCAGCAATCAACAAACCATAGAGCTGGATAACACACCGGCAATCATATTGGGCAATGACCCCAATCCATTTGCAGAAAACACCACCATCAGTTGGAACATTCCACAACAGGATACAAAAACAATAAATGCCATGCTTGTTTTTTACAATCAGAACGGCAGCATATTAAAGTCAGTTAAAATACATCAGGCAGGAGCAGGCTCGCTGTTGGTATATGGCAACAATCTTTCATCGGGTCAATACAGCTATTCGTTGGTGGTCAATAATAAAGTCGTTAAAACCAAACAAATGGTAAAGGTGAAGTAGTGCATTTAAAAAACAAAACGAGGGCGGCTNNGCAGCCGCCCTCGTTTTGTTTTATTACTGTTTCACCTTACTTCACATTCAGTACCTTAAATTCTGTTCGTCTGTTTTGCTGATGTTCTTCTTCTGTACAAGGCACAACACGTGTTCCCTCACATTCGCAATGATTAATCAGCTTTGATTCTCCATAACCTTTGTAAGTCATTCTTGAAGCCTCAACACCTTTTTTGACAATGTATTGTACAGCTGACTTAGCACGTTTTTCTGAAAGATCCATGTTGTATTTATAGCTGGCGCGGCAGTCGGTGTGTGAACCTAATTCGATTTGCATCTTAGGATATTTTTTCATGATGTCAACCAACTTGTCCAATTCTTTTGCAGCATCGGGTCTGATATTCCACTTAGCCAAATCGTAATAAATATTGTCCACGCGAATTATATCACCCTGGCAGAAGAAACCAAAGTCTGCTTTCAGAACGGTTGACTTCGTTAATCCAATTGTAGAACGGTCAGCAAAGTTGTCAGCACAATTTTCTCTGAAGGTCATTACCTTGTAATTGGTTTCCGGTTCTAAATCAAAATGATAATTTCCATTTGCATCAGTCAGCGTTTCAGTTTCTTTATTTGTTTTTAAATTCATCAGTTTAACCGGGTGGTTAGGTAATGAAGATTTGTCTTCTTCCAAATATACATGACCTTCAAGAGTAAATGCAGGAATTTTTGATAATGGAATTTTAAGTACTTGTGGTTCATCATTCACTCCGTTGATAGATACTTTGTTTTCGCGGTATTCATCCTTCGATGCAATGAAGTCATAATTCTGCCCTATAGATAAACATGATTTGAATTTTCCTTTGTCATCAGTTTGAACTTCGGCAAACTTATTGCCTCCTTCATTGATTACAACTTTAGCATTGGCAAGTGGCAGGTTCGTTTCTTTATCATAAACCAAACCATCTAAAGGCACGCAGTTCTTTTTGAACATGTACAAATCGTCATTCTCATTTTTAGTATCTCGGTTTGATGTCAAGTAGCCACACATGTTTTTCTTATCATAAACATAGGCAAAGTCATCATAAGTTGAATTGAGTGGACTACCTATGTTCTCTGCTGTTTTGAATTTTCCATTTTCAACTTCACATTTAAAAATGTCTAGTCCGCCCATGCCACTACGTCCGTTTGAAGAGAAGAACAGGCTACCCTCATGATCAATATATGGAAATACTTCGTTCTCTGTTGTGTTTACTTCCGCACCAAGATTTACGGGCTTATCCCAATCGCCATTAACTCTGTTGCAAACCCAAATATCCATTCCGCCTTTTCCACCAGGCATATCACTGGCAAAATAAAGTTTGTTGCCATCTTTAGAGATAAATGGATGAGCACATGAATAAGTTTTGTTGTTGTATTTAAATTCTTTAAATGCATCAAACTTTCCGTTAGCCTTTGTTGCACTTAATATTTTTAATCTGACTATTCTGTTCTGATCACGTACAATTTTTCCATTCTCTTCATAGTTTCGGGTAATGTACATTTCGTTACCATCAGAAGAGAATGAAACAGGTCCGTCATTATATTTTGATTTGTCGGCAAGTTCCAGCAGCACCGGAGTGCTGAAATTATTTTCCTTACCCTTACTGAACCATAAAGAAAGATATGGTTTTGACGTCCAGTCCTGTGTTTTGCTTTTACCATCTTCGCGAGATGATGCAAAGACGATTCCGTCTTCATAAGGTACAGCGCACATGTCACCATTAACAGAGTTAATAAGTAAACGTTTAACTATCCATGAACCCTGCTGCTCGCCAAAAGTGTTATTCTTTAAAGCATTTAGCTGCTCTGCCACCAATTTGTCATTTGGATTTTTTGCTAAATATTTTTCAAGATGCATTTCTGCTTCGTCTTTTTTATCAAGACTTATCAGCACTTTGGCATATTGAAGATGTTCGTTATTGGTTGCATTGGTGTCTGCGGTTATTCTCTCATACCACTTTTCTGCTTCTTTATATTGATTGTTCTTTCTGTAGCAGTCGGCAAGCTTTGATGCTGTGCCATGATTGTAATTTTTAGAGAGAATTTTCTCATACAGTGGTATTGCTTTACCAAAGCTGTACTTGGAATAAAGCTGATCTGCAAGAACCAAATCATCCTGCTGCGCAAAGCTTGCTGTTGCAATGAAAAGTGCTGCAACGGCAAAAATTATTTTCTTTATCTGTGATACTATCATAATTCAGTTTATTAATTTGGTTAGAAGAAGCGTGGACTAAGTACACCTGTGCGTTTTAGTGGAATATCATAGCCAAGTGTTATTTCATGCGTGCCCGAGTTGTATTTGTTCAACTGGTTTGTTGTGTAATCATAAGAGTAGCCAAGCCGTAGCTGTTTGGTTAAGTTAACCTGCGCAAATACTGATGCTGCTGCACCTGTTCTGTATGTTAATCCAATCCAGAAAATCTCATTGAAGTATGCTGCAAGAGTAACATCTGCCTGAATAGTTGCACCATCAGATGCTTTTATCATGGTCATAGGTTTCAACTTTATTTCCGGACTCACATCAAACACATAGCCTCCGGTAAGGAAGTAGTGAAAATTACTATGTGTGAAACGATTTTTTATATCACCACCATTGACTGAGTCAATGTAGTTTTCAATTAATCTCGGAATGGAGAAGCCTGCATAGAATCGCTTGGTGTTGTAGTATATTCCGAAGCCTGCATTAGGCACCAACTTCGAAACATTTTGACTGAACTGAATATCGTTCTGGTCGTGTGTGATAACATCAAGATAGTTTTCTTTCATGTGGATTAGGCCTGCCTGCAATCCAAACGCTAAGCGGCCATTCTCACTGGTTTGC
Organism: Bacteroidetes bacterium UBA6661; assembly: GCA_002455375.1. Lineage (GTDB taxonomy): Bacteria > Bacteroidota > Bacteroidia > AKYH767-A > OLB10 > OLB10. The sequence goes on along the minus strand of DKKR01000001.1, from coordinate 18,695 downwards.
AGTCTGTATGCATAGTTAGTAAAGAAACCTACTTTCTTTTCTACACCTATAGATTCATTCATGAAAGAAATTCCTAAACCTACCTTTTTGTTTTTGACAGGACCATGTAATGAAACGGTCTGTGTTTTTGGAGCACCTTCCATACCAACCCATTGATTTCTGTACAATGCAGTTGCTGATATCTGATCGCGCGAGCCTGCATATGCCGGATTGATAAACATTTCGTTAAACATGTATTGTGTAAACAATGGATCGTACTGTGCATTGGCTTTGATGCTGCAGATAGAGGTCAGTAATACTGACATAATCCATATTTTTTTTATTGATGAATACATTGCTTTTCTTATTTTGTTGTTGTGAATTCTGTTTATTGTTTCTTTCATATTCTTATCGTTTAAGTGTCAGATACCCTTGCATTGGCTTCTTGCCATCATTCAGGTCGAGTATGAAATAGTATGTTCCGTTGGGTAATTGCTGTCCGATATAAACTCCGGCAACGTTTGAAGTACCGTCCCACGAATTGTCATAGTCACGTTTTTTGTAAACTAAGTTACCCCATCTGTTGTAGATATAAAGTAAGTTACCGGGATATTTACTTAGTCCATCAATAACGTAAGTATCGTTTACTGCATTACCATCCGGTGAGAAACCTGTTGGCACAAACAATGTGTCGCAGATAACACTTACCATTACTTCGCTCACCACTTCGCAACCTTCGTTGGAACGAATGGTAACAGTATAGGTTGTTGAAGCTTTTGGTGTTGCAATAGGATTGGAAATAGTAGAGTCATTCAACCCTGCTCCCGGATGCCAGCTGTACCATGAACCACCGGTTGCAAAAAGTTGTGCTATCTCTCCATTGCTCGGACAAATCATCATGCCCGGACTGACTGTGTACCCACTCACTGAATTTACTTTCACTTCAACAGGTGTAGAACTAAAGTTGCCGCATGAGTTGGTTAACGATACTGTATATATACCTGCAGCAGGAGTAGTGAGTGATGGTGATGTTGCTCCGGGCAATATTTGTCCGTTAACATACCATTGATAAGTACCATTCTGAACCACTGTTGCATTTAAAGTTACTTTTCCGCCAACGCAAAACTCAGTTGGTCCATCAGCATTCATATTGAATACGGAGATGTCGGTGACTATCTGTGTTTGTTGTACAGTACAACCGTTGGCATCAGTAATGCTGACAGTGTATGTTCCTGCTCCAACATTGGTAAGGCTTTGGTAAGTTGAACCATTGCTCCAAACATAAGCATATGGTTGTGTACCACCGGCAACAGTAAGGTCAATGTTAGCACCATTACCTGTAAGACAGTTAGCTTCATTAGCTGTTGAAGATGCAGTGAGTGCAAATGCAGGTTGTGTTATTGTTACAGTCTGCTGATCGTTACATCCTTTCTGATCGGTAACAGTTAATGTATATGTTCCCGGAGTAAGGTTGCTCAATTGAGAACTGCTTGAGCCATTGCTCCACTGATAAGTGTAAGCAGGAGTACCACCTTGTGTAGTTACACTAATGCTTCCATTGTTTAGTCCGTAACATGGTATCTGTGTTGCTGAAATTATATTACTTAAAACTGAATCCGGTTGTGTAATTACAAACACCGTGTCTGTTGAACAGTTGTAACTGTCGGTAACGATTACTTTGTAATTGCCAGCAGCGAGATTGCTTATTGAAGGTGTAGTCATTCCGTTAGTCCAGATGTAGGAGTAAGGAGGAATACCACCTGATGCAGTTACTGAAGCAGAGCCTGTGTTATTACCATGACAATTAATATTGGTTTGTTGTCCTGTTAATGCTAAAGCCTGTGTAGGACCATTGATAGTAAAGTTTTGTGAATATGTACATCCTGCACTATCTGTAATGGTTACAGTGTATTGTCCTGCACCAATGTTAACCAGATTTTCTGTCGTGTCACCATTGCTCCAACTATAAGAATAGGGTACTGTTCCTCCTGTTGGATTCAGAATTATTGAACCTGATGTCAGAGATGAACAGTTAAGGTTTGTAACAACAGGGAAGGCATAGAGTGCACCTTCAGGCGTAGGAACATAGGTTGAGGTCTGAGCAATACAGCTGTTAGAGTCAACAATATATACAGAGTATGAACCACCTGTCAGATTAGTTAGGTTAGCAGTAGTATCACCATTGCTCCAATAGTACTGATAGGGTGGTGTTCCACCGGTAACTGTAAGATTTATTGAGCCTGTACTGTCGGCAAAACACCCTACCGGAGTCATAACTATACTTGGAGACAGTGGGCCATTAGGTTGTGTTACTGTTGTTACAAGACTGAAAGTACAACCATTTGCATCAGTGATTGAAACAGTATAGTTACCTGCTGTTAAATTCGATAAGTCTTCTGTAACATCACCGGTATTCCATACATAACTGTAAGGCATTGTGCCACCAGTTACAGTAACATCTACAGCACCGTTATTTCCACCGAAACAACTTACAGAAGATGTCATCTGATAGGTTGCAGCTACAGCAGCAGCAGGTTGTTGTACTTCTATTGAGTCAGTTGCAACACATCCGTTTGCATCAGTCACGGTAACAGAATACCATCCTGAAGCAAGATTGCTGATATTTTGTGTGTTGTTTCCATTACTCCAGAAGTAAGTGTAAGGACTTGTTCCGCCAACAGGATTAGTGTTAATAGCACCATTGTTGCCACCAAAACAATTTACATTTTGTTGTAGTGACAGATTGTTGCTTAATGCTAAAGCTGGTTGTGTAAGATTTGCAGAAATTGACCATGTACAACCATTTTGATCTGTAACAGTAACTTCATATAAACCGGAAGTAATATTGTTAAGATCCTGTGTTGTCTGACCTGAGTTCCACAGATATGAATATGGCGTAGTACCACCATTAACAGTAAGATCAATATTTCCGGTTGCATTACCATAGCAGCCGATGTTGCCAATAGAGGATATTCCACCTGAAATACTATCTTGTGGCTGATTGATAGTTACTGACTGATTTGATGTACAGCCATTAGCATCGGTAATAGTTACATTATAACTTCCTGCAGCTAATGATGGTTGATTTTGTGTAGTTGAACCATTGCTCCATACAATTGAATAAGGAGTTGTTCCACCTTGTATATCAAGATTTGCACTTCCCGTATTTCCACCAAAGCAAAGTACTGGAGACGTAGATGTAATAGATGAAGTGAGAGCAGCAGCAGGTTGTGTTAAAGTTATGTTTTGTTGAACCGAACAGTTGTTTGCATCTGTAACAGTTACACTGTATGTGCCTGCGGCAATGTTTGATAAATCTTCAGTGTTTGCACCATTGCTCCAGTTAAAATTGTAAGGAGTTGTGCCGCCTGTTATTGTAAGATCTATATTTCCAGTTGCATTACCAAAGCAAAGTATGTTCTGCATGCCGGTTATGCTTGAAGCTAAGACTCCTGCCGGTTGTGAAATGGTTACAGTTTGATTGTTATAACATCCATTGGCATCAGTTACAGTTACTGTATAAACACCGGAAGTAAGTCCTGAAATATCTTCAGTAGTTGCTCCATTGCTCCATGCAAATGTGTATGGTGCTGTTCCTCCTGATGCATTCAGGTCAATAGCTCCTGTTGCGTTGCTATAGCAATCAACATTTTGCGAAGACTGAATTGAAGTTGCAAGGTTCGAAGCAGGCTGACCTACATTTTCTGTCAGAGTAAATGTACAACCATTGGCATCCGTAATAGTTACAGTGTATGCTCCTGTTCCAAGATTTGAAATGTCTTCACTTACTGCTCCATTACTCCAGTTGAATGAGTATGGCATTGTTCCACCATTTACTGTAATATCAATAGAACCGTTACCACCACCTGTGCATGATACATTTTGATTCGATGTAACTGTTGCGCCCAATCCTGCAGCGGGTTGACTTATTGCAATTCCTGCAATGGATGTAGTACAACCGTTTGCATCAGTAATGTTTACACTATAGTTTCCTGCACCAACACCAATCAGGTTCTGATTTGTGCTGCCATCACTCCACAAATAGGAGTAAGGAGTAGTGCCACCATTGACATTAATTAATATTGCTGCTGTACTCTGACCAAAACAACCAACATTAGTTAAGTTGTTGATGCTTGAAGTCAGTGATGCTGATGGCTGTGTTAATGTAGCTGATTGTGATGATGTACAACCATTGGCATCAGTGATGGTTACTGTATAAGTTCCTGCTGCTATGCCATTCTGATCTTCTGATGTAGCACCATTGCTCCAGTTGTAATTGTAAGGAGTAGTACCTCCGTTGGCTGACAAGTCAATTGATCCTGTTGCATTGCCAAAGCAGTTAATATTCTGTGATGAAGTTATTGCTGAAGTTAATGAGCTCGAGGGTTGTGTGATAATTTCAGAAAGTGAGAATGTACATCCGTTGGCATCAGTAATTGTAACAGCATAGCTGCCTGATGTAAGTCCTGATATGTTTTGTGTTATTGCACCATTGCTCCAGTTATAGCTGAATGGTGGTGTTCCACCACTTACATTAAGACTTATTGATCCGTTATTACCGCCTGTACAATTAACATTCACAACGCTGTTTACACTGCCAAAGAGTACTGCAGCAGGTTCGCTGATGATGATATTATTAATTGATGATGTACAGTTGTTGGCATCTGTAATGGTAACTGAGTATGTGCCTGCAGATAGACTGCTAAGGTTTTGAGTAATTGCACCATTGCTCCAGTTGTAGGAGTATGGTGCTGTTCCACCGTTTACATTAAGTGTGATGTTTCCTGTACTTTGTCCGTAGCAGTTAACATTTTGAGTTCCTGAAATTGCTGAAGTCAATGCACCTGTAGGTTCTGTTAATGCAATTCCTGAAAGTAAATTGCTGCATCCGTTGGCATCAGTAATTGTTACTGAATAGGTGCCGGCACCAATGTTAGAAATATTTTGTGAAGTAGCACCATTGCTCCAGTTGTATGAATACGGTGCTGTTCCGCCATTTACAGAAAGTGTAATAGATCCTGTTTGATTTCCGAAGCAGTTGATATTTTGTGAAGAAGAAACGCTTGAGTTTAATGCACCTGCAGGTTGACTTACTGTGATACTTGCTGACGTGTTAGTGCAACCATTACCATCTGTAATAGTAACTACATAAGTGCCAGATGCTATGCCTGAAATATCTTCAGTGGTAGCACCATTACTCCAACTGAAAGAATAAGGAGTGGTTCCACCGGTAACTGTTAAGTCAATGCCACCTGTGTTGTTGCCAAAGCAACCTGCATCACTTGTTGTGAATGTATAAGCTAATGCAGCAGCAGGTTGCGTTATTGATACGCTGCCTGTTGTTGAACTACATCCATTGGCATCAGTAATTGTTAGTGTGTAGGTTCCTGCAGCAAGATTGCTAAGGTTTTGTGATGATGCACCATTGCTCCAGTTGTAGCTGTATGGTGCAGTGCCACCTGTTACGTTTACAGAAATACTTCCTGTATTTACATTAAAGCAGTTGATGTTTTGTGATGTGTAAGTATTGTTAAGAGCTGCTGTAGGTTGTGTTATTTGCAGCGAAGTTGAAGCTGAAGTACATCCGTTGGCATCTGTAACAGTTACACTGTAAGTGCCGGCAGCAATATTACTTAAGTTTTGTGTTGTTGCACCATTGCTCCAGTTGTAGGAATAAGGTGCTGTACCACCGTTTACATTAAGTGTGATAGCACCGGTATAATTATCATAACAGTTTACGGCTGTTAATTGTGGCGTTACAGCTAATGCACCGCTTGGCTGGGTAAGTACAATTCCATTCATCTGAGTTGTACAACCATTAGCATCTGTAATACTAACACTATAAGTGCCTGCTGTAATATTGGTAATATCCTGTGATGTTGCACCATTGCTCCAGTTGTAGGTGAAGGGTGCTGTTCCTCCGGTTACACTCACATCAATACTTCCTGTACTTTGATTGTAGCAAAGAATATTTTGTGAAGCTGAAATGCTTGCTGCCAATGCACCTGATGGCTGTGCAATTACCACGGATGACTGACTGATGCAATTATTTGCATCTGTAACAGTAACTGCATAATTACCTGCTGTCAGGTTTGTTAAGTTTTGTGTAGTAGCACCATTGCTCCAACTATAAGTGTATGGTGCTGTTCCGCCAACAACTGATAATGTTACTGAACCATTGTTGCCACCATAACAAAGAATATCCTGAGATGAAGCCACTGATGAAGTTAATGCCCCGGAAGGCTGATTAACTACACCTGTAGCAGCAGCAGTACAGCCATTAGCATCAGTAATTGATACATTATAAGTTCCTGCATACAGTCCTGAAATATTTTGAGTTGTTGCACCATTACTCCAGTTGTAGGTATATGGCAAAGTACCACCCGCAACATTAAGCGTTATTGAACCATTTCCTCCTCCATTACAAGCAACGTTTTGTGATGAAGCTACACTTGTAGTTAATGGGTTGTCTGGTTGATTAACCAAAACACCGGATATGGCCTTGCCGCAGTTGTTGGCATCAGTTATTGTAACTGAATAAGTTCCTGCAGTAATACTTGTAATATTTTGAGTTGTTGCACCATTACTCCATAAGTAAGTGTATGGTGCTGTTCCACCGCTTACAGCAAGTGTCAGACTTCCGTTGTTGCCTCCATAACAAAGAACAGAAACGTTAGTAGCAACATTAGCATCTAAAATTGCAGCAGGTTGATTTACCTGTATTGCAGCCTGGCTTGTTGTACAGCCTTGTGCATCAGTAACTGTTACACTATATGTTCCTGAATTTACATTAGATAAACCCGAAGTTGTTGCACCGGTATTCCAGATGTATGTATAAGGAGCAGTACCGCCTGATACTGTTGTTGAGATTGCACCGGTTGATAGGCCAAAACATAAAACGTCTGTAGTGTTTATAGATGTGGCTAAGGCTGCTGCCGGTTGCGATATTGTTATTGCCATAACTTGTGCTGTACAACCATTGGCATCAGTAACAGTTACAGAATAACTTCCTGCTGTCAGGTCATTAATATTTTGTGTTGTTGCGCCATTGCTCCATGAATAGGAGTAAGGTGCTGTTCCACCACTAACTGCTAAGTTGATGTTTCCATTATTTTGTCCATAGCAGGAAACATTCTGGCTGGTTGAAACACTGGCAGCCATTGCTGCTGATGGTTGTGTAATAGCTTTAGTTAATGTTGTCGAGCAATTGTTGACATCTGTTACAGTAACAGTATATGTGCCTGAAGTTATTCCCGAAATGTTTTGTGTAGTAGCACCATTGCTCCAGTTGTATGAATAGGGCGTAGTGCCACCGGAAACACTTAGTTGAATTGCAGCATTGTTACCACCAAAACAATTTACGTTTTGTGATGATGAAACAGATGCATTTAATGCCTGTGCCGGTTGCGAAACTGTTGTGGTTTCACTTGTTGTACAACCGTTGTTGTCGGTAACAGTTACTGTATATGCGCCAGAACTTAAACCTGTGATATTTTGTGAAGTTGCACCATTGCTCCATGCATAAGTGTAAGGTGCTGTGCCACCATTTACATTAATAGAAACAGAGCCATTAGATAATCCATAACAAGAAACATTCGTTGATGCAGATATTGTTGCATCCAACTGAGCCGATGGTTGAGTAATAGTTTTGTCGGCAGTAGTTGTACATCCGTTTGCATCTGTGATGGTAACAGTGTAGCTTCCTGCAGCAAGCCCTGAAATAGATGCAGTTGTTGCACCATTGTTCCATAAATAAGTGTATGCTGATGTTCCACCTGAAGCAGTAACACTCATGCTGCCATTCGGTACATTGTAACATGAAATATTTTGTGAAGCTGTTACAGAAGCACTCAATGCCTGAGCAGGTTGGGTAATTGTTTGAATTGCATTTGTTGTACACCCATTGTTGTCTGTTATGGTAACTGAGTATGATCCTGCTGCAAGCCCACTGATGTTTTGTGAAGTTGCTCCATTGCTCCAGTTGTATGAGTATGGAGTAGTGCCTCCGCCAACTGTGATAGAAATTGATGCATTGTTGCCACCAAAACAGTTAACATGCTGCGTTGCTGCTATACTGGCATTTAATGCCTGTGCCGGCTGGCCAATTACTTTTGTTAATGTTGTTGTACAATTATTGGCATCAGTTACTGTAACTGTGTAAGTTCCTGATGTCAGATTTTGAATATTTTGTGTTGTAGCACCATTGCTCCAGTTATATGAATAAGGTGAAGTACCTCCATTAACGTTTATATTTATTTGTCCGTTAGATCCACCATTACAACTTACTTCTTCTGATGATTCTAAAGATGCAGCTAATGCAGCTGACGGTTGATTGATAGTTTTATTTAAAGTAGTAGTACAACCATTAGCGTCAGTTACTGTAACGGTATAGCTACCTGCAATTAATCCGGTAAGATTTTGTGTTGTGGCACCTGTACTCCATACAAAAGTAAATGGCGAAGTACCACCGGTAACACCTACATTTATGCTGCCGTTGTTCAAGCCATAGCATGAAACTTCTGTTGAAGAAGATGTTGATGCCGTTAAAGCTCCTGAAGGTTGTGAAATATTTTTATTGATCGTGTAGATACATCCATTATCATCTGTAACAGTTACGGTATAGTTGCCTGCTGTAATGTTACTGATATTTTGTGTTGTTGCGCCATTACTCCAGTTAAATGAGTAGGGTGAAGTACCACCTGATACAGATAGGTTGATGTGCGCATTGTTTCCTCCGAAACAAAGTACGTTTTGAGAGGAAGAAATTGATGCTGATAAGGCATTGGCAGGTTGAGAAACAGTTCCGGTAGCTTGTAATTCACAACCTTTAGAATCAGTGATGGTTACATTATATATACCGGAGCTCAATCCATTTATATTTTGTGTAGTAGCACCATTGCTCCATAAATAGGTGTAAGGTGCAGTTCCACCGGTCACAGTAAGATTTAGTGCACCATTGCCACCACCGTTACAAGAAACATTCTGCATAGATTGAATGTTGGCGCTGATGGTTGCAGAAGGTTGTGTTAACGTAATATTGTTGGTTGTGCTTGTACATCCTTTAGCATCCGTTATTGTTACTGAGTATGTGCCGGAAGTTAAGTTGGCTAAATTCTGTGTTGTCGCGCCATTGCTCCAGTTAAACGAGTAGGGTGAAGTACCACCTGATACAGCAATGTTGATGGAACCTGTTCCGTTTCCGTAACAGTTGATGTTTTGTGTAGATGCGACAGAGCTGTTTAATGCTGCAGATGGTTGCGTAATACTGATTGCATTTTGTGATGAAGTACATCCATTAGCATCAGTAACAGTTACACTATAATTTCCTGCAACAATGTTTGAAATATTTTGTGTTGTTGCACCATTGCTCCATGTATAAGCATAAGGTCCTGTGCCACCATTAACGGTTAGCGAAACAGCACCGGTTGCATTGCCAAAGCAATTAACATTAGTGCCTGTGGCAGATGTGGTTAATGCTGCAGAAGGTTGTGCTACGCTAATTGAATTTTGCGATGAAGTACATCCATTGGCATCTGTAATAGTAACACTGTAAACACCGGAAGTTATATTGCTTAAGTTTTGTGATGTAGCACCTGTATTCCAGGAATAACTGTATGGCGATGTTCCACCATTAACGGTTACATTTATAGAACCTGTTGCATTGCCGAAACAATCTACTGCAACAGTATTTGCTGATGACGTTAATGAAGCAGAAGGTTGTGTAACAGCAATAGAAGATTGTGTTGAAGTACATCCTTTAGAATCTGTTACAGTAACTGTATAGTTTCCTGCTGCAATGTTGCTGATGTTTTGTGATGTGGCACCGTTGCTCCAAGAATAGGAGTATGGTGCAGTGCCACCTGAAACACTCAGATTGATTTCTCCTGTAGCATTTCCAAAACAGTTTACATTCACTGCAGTTGGTGTTGCAGCTAAAGCTGCAGCCGGTTGACTGATGTTTATTGAAGTTTGTGAGGTTGTACATGAGTTGGCATCGGTAACAGTAACTGTATAGTTTCCTGCTGTTAAACCGGTAACTGATGAACTGGTTGCTCCCGTATTCCATAAGTATGTATATGGTGTTGTGCCACCTGAAGCTGTTACTGATATTGATCCGTTATTTCCACCAAAACAATTTACATTAACCTTTGAATTGGCTAATGATAATGCAGCAGCAGGTTGTGTTATGCTAATTGAACTTTGAGTGCTTGTACATCCTTTTGAATCTGTAACTGTAACGGTATAGTTACCGGCCGTCAGTCCGGTTACGTTTTGTGTAGAAGCACCATTGCTCCATGTAAAATTATATGGTGATGTACCGCCATTCACTGTCAGGTTGATTGCGCCTGTTGCACCACCATAACATCCAACACCTGTTGCACTTGCAGTGGCTGATAATGCCGCTGCAGGTTGTGTTAATGTTGCAGTTGCAGTTGTGCTGCAATTTTGCGAGCTGGTAACAGTTACTGTATAAGTGCCTGCTCCGGCATTGCTTAAGTTCTGTGAAGATGCACCATTGCTCCAGGAGTAAGTGTATGGTGCTACACTGTTAGAAACAGTTGTAGTAATTCCACCTGTCTGCTGACCAAAACAATTAATATTTGTTCCTGTCAGACTTACCTGTGGAGTTTTGCGAAGATTTATTATAATGGTGTCCTTAACTGTTGCGCAAACATTTTTAGGACCCATAATCAGCATTACCGAACCTGCATTAATATCAGCAGCTGATGGAATATAATATCCATTTTTAACTGTGTCGCTTGGACTAAACTGACCTGTTCCCGATGTTGTCCATTGAACAGCACCGGTGAAACTTGATTGTGAGTAGGCAATGGTTCCATTGAATGCTATTGAATCCTGACCACCACCTTTTGTACAGATATTTTTATCTGTTCCGGCACTGTTTACTAAATAGTCCGGTAAGTTGATAATAGTTTTTGAGCTAAGTTTATGTGCAAACCACCATGTGTTAATGGTGTTACTTTCACCAATAGTATTTTGGTCGGAGTTGGCAGGGCTTGATGTCCATGTATGGCAAGGTGATGGGCAACCGCCAAGGTTTGTTAAGCCACCAACTAAAACGTCATCATAAAATAATGAATCTACAAACTGTGCACTGCCGGGACGGATAACTGACATTGAGAATCCTGTTTCATGATTCTCTACATCATACATTGGCAGGTTCACCAATCCGGATTCAATACTTAATATTACTGATACAGGATTACCCACAGGAATTAAATTTCCTAAACCATCTTTTCCATCCCAATACAAACAACTTGAACCGGACGGCACTTGTGGAAAGAATAATTTCCGGTCTGCTGTACCGGCATCAAATTTATTGTTGTTATTTCTGTCAATCACAACTGTAACGTCAGATGTTTTTATTAAACCAACGTTGATGCAAATAGAATCCCTGACACAACGCTCCAGTGTAGGAGGCCCTGTTAAGAACGACATTGAACCATTGGGATACGCTATAATATCCGGGTCTGTAAGAAATAAACGATATTCTACAGGAACAGCAAATCCGGTTTTAGATCTTCTGTCAATTGTTGCATTTCCTGAATTGGATGTACCAAAACGGTTACATGATACACGAAATTTAAATGGCTTAATACCATTCAGATCAACTTTAGTTACGGAACTGTCCTGTCCATAAATAAAGAAAGATCCGAAAAATGGATTTGAATATGATTCAGTATTAAAACCCCAGTTTTTTGAAAATAGACGTCCTGTGACTTTTGTGTTATTGGAAGTGTTTACAACTGTTACATCAAATATACCTAAGCCTAATTCTGTGTTACCTGCAACTGATGTCCCACTACCTTTATTGAATTCAATATAATAAGCACCCGGAAGACCTGCAGTAGGATTACAAACATAACCGTTATAACCTGCTGCGTTAACCACATTCGGACCTGCAATGGCTTGCGAATGATAGGTGATAAATCCTTGTGCATTACCGGTTGGTAATTTTTGTGGGCCAAAAATGATATTCCCATTAGGATCTTTAATACGAACATACCAGTCTGAGTTGGTAGAACGCTGACCAATTCCAAAATAGATTTTTTCCTGTGCAGGATTATTGATTCGCACATATAGCCTGTCTTCGTCAGTGGCAGAGTAGCCCGCAAAAGTACCATAGGTAGTTTGCGTATTTAGAATCATAAGATTCGTTGCCTTTGTTGTATCAGGCTTGAACTGTGGCGATCCGTCAGCATATGTTTTATCATGGCTGACAATTAGAAACAAAGTAAACAACAGCGATGCTGTCATCAACTTTAGTTGAAATTTCTGAATCATTTTGTTTATAAAAGTTAACATCTTTCCCATAAGTTGGTGCGATTTTAATACACTGATATGGGCATTCAACGTTGATGTGCAATGTAAGGTTACAGGGTATTTAGTTTTGTAATGTCATTTAAAAATTATTATTGAATTTGTTGTAACCCTGTTTGAAAAGTACCGTATTAACCGGAAAAACATTTTCAAGTTTAAATTTTCCAGAAATGAAAAAAGTAATATTTAGTTTGTTTTTTGTCATAGCTGCATTAGCAGTAAAAGCACAAACAATCATTGGTAAAGTTGATGTGGATGGCGTTCCACAGTTTACGGCAGCAATCGCTGATTGCAAAAGCGAACTTCAAAAAGTAACAAGCAGCAAAGGCACGTTTTCTACCATGAAACTGCAGGATATTACTTTCTCCCAAATGTCTAAAGGGCAATATTGTTTAACCGCCTATGAAAAGGATGCAATGGGAAAAGTAGCTCGTGGAATAAGAGTGGAGTGTAAACAAGATGATGAAAACAACTTAATCATCACACCCGCTTCTAAAGTCGAAACTACTACAGGTAGAGCATTTGCAAAAATTAATACTTCAATGCAGTAAAATTGTAATTTGATATCATAAAAAAGGGAGCCCGTAAGCTCCCTTTTGCATTTTTAATCCATTTTATTTTTGAAGTTTTTTCTTCAGATTGGTGTCAATCACTGAAAGAAAATCTTCTGTATGCAGATAATGTTCAGGCTTTGTTTCATTGCCATAAATACATACAGCGAGGTCTTTAGTCATTTTACCGCTTTCTACTGTTTCTACACAAACTTCTTCTAACGCTTTTGCAAAATTAATTAATGCAGCATTGTTGTCTAATTTACCTCTGAAATCGAGTCCTCTTGTCCAGGCAAATATTGAAGCAATAGGATTTGTAGATGTTGGTTTTCCTTTCTGATGTTCGCGGAAGTGACGTGTTACAGTTCCATGTGCAGCCTCTGCTTCCATTGTTTTTCCATCAGGTGTAATTAATGTTGAAGTCATCAAACCAAGCGAGCCAAAACCTTGCGCAACGGTATCACTCTGTACATCTCCATCATAATTTTTACATGCCCAAACAAAATTTCCATTCCATTTTAGTGCACTTGCAACCATGTCATCAATCAAACGATGTTCGTAGGTTATATTTTTTGCTTCAAACTTCGATTTAAATTCCTTCTCATATACTTCCTGAAAAATATCTTTAAATCTTCCATCATATTTTTTAAGAATGGTATTTTTTGTTGACAGATATAATGGCCATCCTTTTTGTAGGGCAACATTAAAACATGATTGTGCAAAACCTCTAATGGATTCATCGGTGTTATACATAGCAAGTGCAACACCATTGCCTTTAAAATTAAATACCTCATGTTCAATAGTGCCATCTTCGCCTTCAAATTTTATGGTGAGTTTGCCTTTGCCTTTGGTCAGAAAGTCTGTAGCACGATACTGATCACCAAATGCATGACGACCAATACAGATTGGAGCAGTCCAGTTTGGTACCAAACGTGGAATATTTTTACAAACAATTGGCTCACGAAAAACAGTTCCATCAAGAATGTTCCTGATAGTTCCATTTGGCGACTTCCACATTTGTTTCAGATTAAATTCTTTAACACGTGCCTCATCAGGAGTAATTGTGGCACATTTTATTCCTACATTATATTTTTTTATTGCTTCGGCAGCTTCTACTGTTACTTTATCATCAGTAGCATCGCGATGCTCCATGCCAAGGTCATAATATTTTATGTCAATGTCTAAGTAGGGTAGAATGAGTTTATCTTTTATAAACTTCCAGATAACTCTTGTCATCTCATCACCATCCAATTCAACAACAGGATTCAAAACTTTAATTTTTTCCATTCGATTAACTATTTTTAAAAATGAGCGACAAAAATAATGTTTTAAGAATCTCTTTATTGACCAACTTCAGAAATTGTGATTCAAATCATTTTAAAATGACTAATTTGTAATTTATATGTTAAAACATGAATGTCAGATTTTACCTAATTATTGCCCATGTTGGTTAGGCACTTGAAAACAAACATTTTAGGAGGTTATTAACAGATGTTTTATGAATTTTCAGAAGTTTGTTTTTTATTTAGCTTTGCCACCCTAATTATAAAATATGAAGCTATTTTCTACAGTCAGTTTTTTCATGACTTTATTGATTCTTCCTTTTCTTTCCTCCGCACAGTCCGGAGTTATAAAGGGGGTTATTTTAAATGAGAACAGTGTTCCGATGGCAGGTGAAGTGGTTGTGCTGAATGGTACCAACTATCAATCAATTACAGACAAAGATGGAGCATTTACTATGAGTGGTGTTACTTATGGCACTTATTCACTTTCTGTACAGGATGTTGCTTACAACGGCTTTAAACAAGAAGTAGTTGTGAACGCTGAATCAGTTGATGTTGGTTCGGTTAAATTGGTTTACAGCCCGGGAACAACTACAACAGAAGCCGACATTCCTGTTGTAACACTTGATGATGATGAATTGCAATCCAACTCTGCACAGTCAAGTGTATCCAGTGTTTTAGGTGCATCTCGTGATGCTTTTACTTCAGCAGCTAATTTTAATTTCAGTGTTGCACGATTTAAAACCCGTGGATATGACACAGAAAACTTCCCGACATTAATGAACGGAATTGCTGAAGAAGATTTAACCAACGGTCGTACTGCATTTTCAAGCTGGTCAGGTTTGAATGATGTGCTAAGATCAAGAGAGTCAACTTCAGGTTTGAATCCATCAACTTATGCCTTTGGTGGTGTTGGCGGTTCATACAGTATTGACTCACGTGCCGGAAGACAGCGTAAACAAATTCAGGCTACCTATTCATTAAGCAACAGAACGTATGACAATCGTTTTATGTTAACTTATGGAAGTGGTTTTAACAAAAAAGGATGGGCTTATTCAGCTTCTATTTCAAAAAGATGGGCTAAAGAAGGTTTTATTAAAGGAACCTATTATGACGGTTTTGCTTATTATTTAGGTGTTTCTAAAGTCATCAATAAGCATGAGTTTGATTTTACCGTCTTAGGCAGTCAGTACGAAAGTGCCCGTTCATCATCAAATACTAAAGAAGTTTATGATATAGCAAGCGATCATTATTATAATTCAAACTGGGGATATCAGAACGGAGAAATCCGTAATGCTAATATTGGAAGAAGCCATCAGCCGGTGTTTACATTAAATCATGAGTATAAAATTAGTAATAACACAACCTGGTTTTCTGCTTTATCATATACAACAGGTAAGCGCGAATCAACAGCACTAAATTGGTTTGCTGCTGACCCACGCCCAACATACTACAGAAATTTGCCTTCATGGCAAACAGATTCTGCTGCAGCAGCACAAGTGTACAATACACTGAAAGCAAATCCTGATTTATTGCAAATCAATTGGGATAATATGTTGCTTGCCAACGATCAGAATTTTCAGACGGTTAACAATGCCGATGGTGTTGCAGGATCAACTGTTAGCGGTAAGCAAGCATTGTATTTGATTGAAAATCGTGTAATGCAAACAAATCGCCTTAGTTTTAATACCACATTTAATACTATTTTAAATGATAATATTACTACAAGCACAGGTTTGTCTTTTCAGAAACAAACTTCACGCTTTTATAAAGAAGCAGAAGATTTGTTAGGTGCAGAATTTTTTGTTGACATAGATAAATTTGCTGATCAGGATTTTCAGGATGAGCAATTAAGTCAGAGTGATTTAAATCATCCAAACAGAATAGTTCGCGAAGGTGACCGCTTTGGCTACGACTACGAGGCACACATTACAAATGCAAAAGCATGGACACAGGCTGTTGCCAAATATAATAACATTGACATATTCGGTGCTATACAGGCTGCTTATACCTCTGTTTACAGAGAAGGTAATTATAGAAATGGCTTGTTTCCGGATGACTCTTATGGCAAATCAAAAACTTACGTATTTCCTGATGTTGGTGTGAAAGCAGGTGCTACTTATAAAGTAAATGGCCGCAACTATGTTTTTGCTAATGCAGGCTATATGACAAGAGCGCCATTTTTTAATAACATGTATTTATCACCACGCTCAAGAAACACGGCAGTAGCTGATCTTACAAGTGAAAAAATTACGTCTTTAGAAGGAGGCTATTTACATATTGCGCCTAAGATTAAAGGTAAACTTAAATTGTACTATACAAACTTCAGAGATGGAATTGAAAGTCGTTCGTATTATCTGCAGGGATTCGGCACAAACAGCTATGTAAACTACACTCTGTCAGGCATAGAAAAAGTACATGCAGGAACAGAGATTTCTGTTGATGCTAATCTGGGTATGGGACTCTCTGCAATGGCAGTAGCTTCAATTGGTCAATATTATTATAGTTCACGCCCTACAGCAACTATAACTGTTGATAATACAAACACTGTTCAATCAACAGGCGAAGTGGTGTATATGAAAAACCTGCATGTTGACAACACACCTCAAAATGCATTTACAGTTGGATTGAATTATCGTTCTAAAAAATTCTGGTATGTTGGTGTTAATGCCAATTGTTTCTCAAACTCTTATGTTGAAGCAAGTCCTGCAAGACGCACCGGTGACATCATTGATGGTGTGGATGAAAACAGTCAGGCATGGGAAAAAATTCTTGGACAGGAGCGCTACGATGCACAAATGACACTTGACTTGAGTGCAGGATGGTCAATTAAACTGAACAATCATATCAAATCTTTAAAGAGAAACACTTTCTTCCTTATTAATCTTAACATCAATAACCTGCTCGATAATAAAGACATTATTACCAACGGGTACGAGCAAGGCAGATTGGATAAATCTGCTGTGCTTTCAGGAAGACCTGATGTGTTTGCTTCAAAATATAGTTATGCTTTTGGCAGAACTTATATGATCAGCTTTATTTTAAGAATGAATTAATAACTAATTAGAAATATAATAAAACAATGATAAAGAATATTAAAATCACAACAGCATTTGCAATTCTTGCAATTACTTTAAGTACTGTTTCCTGCGTTAAAAAGGATGATTTTGACAATGCACCTTCTTCTAATGTTGATCCGGATATTGTTACCAATGCAACAGTATCGAGTGTTGTAACGTTAGCTAATGCAACCGGTCCGGTTCAGATAACTTCTGATTTAACTTTCTCTGCCATTATTGTGGCCGATGACAAATCCGGTAATTATTATAAGGAGATGATTGTTCAGGATACAACTGCAGGTATTAGTATATTACTCGATCAACCGTCTTACTTCACCTCTTTATTTATCGGAAGAAGAGTTTTTGTTAAGGCAAAAGGCTTATATATTCAGGCTGTAAATGGTACACCTAAAATTGGTGTATTAAATGCCGGAGCAGTAGCTGAAATTCCTGCTGCAGAAATCGGAAATTATATTGTAGGAGGTAAATGGGGATTGACTGTTGTTCCTGCAAAGAGAAAGTTGAATGCATTGACAGATGCCGACTTAAATACACTTGTTCAATTCGATAGTGTTGCATTTGCTTCTACAGAAGTTGGCTTGCCATTTGGCGATGCTGCAAATAAATCAACTGTTAACCGCAATATTCAGGATTGTTTTGGACATTCATTAATTGTGAGAACAAGCGGCTATGCCAATTTTGCAACTACGCTTATCCCATGCAAAGGGGGATCAATCACTGCCATTTATCAGAAGTATAACGCTACACCTCAGGTATTTCTTCGTGATATGAATGATGTGCCTGCAAATATTGAACGTTGTGATGGTGTAGTTTGTACACCTGTTTATGTTTCAATAGACAGTATAAGAACATTATTTTCAAGTGGTACAACAACAGTTCCCGGAGGTTTTCATATTAAAGCAACTGTAATTTCTGATTACACTACCTCTGCACTTGATACCAGAAATGTTATCGTACAAGATGCAACCGGTGGCATTTGCTTGCGTTATAGCACTGCACCAAACTTTGCAATGAACTCTCAATATGATTTTAATGTTGGTGGTTTAACATTAGCAGAGTTTAATGGATGGCTGCAAATAAATAATATGGCTGGTGGTCTTTCAATTACAGGATTAGCACCAATCACACCGACAGTTATTGATTTGGCAACTGCAACAGCAAATTTTGAACAGTATGAATCAATGCTTATTAAAGTAAATAATGTTACCATTAATAATGGAACAGCAACTACTTATGGTGCCAATGGTGGCAGCCTGACTATTAATGATGGCAGCACACCAAATACAGTAGTTCTCTATTGTCGTAGCGCTGCATCTTTTGCAAGTTCAGCTACACCAACAACTCCGGTAAGCATTACAGGCATTTTGACACAATTCAGCACCACAAAACAATTTCAAATTAGAAATTTAAGTGATATACAATAGAAATTAAATATTTTTAGCGCAGTGCAGGATATTCCT
>DKKR01000029.1:24078-67217 GCA_002455375.1 Bacteroidetes bacterium UBA6661 | reverse complement strand
ATCTCATAATTTGTATTTTTCAAAAATGTTGTAACAGCATAGTCTCCTTTGCCCAGGAAGTTCGGGGTATGGAGACAATGCGGGGACAAAAAAAACATTTCACGAGCACCCACTACCTGTTTCCGCATAAGACACCTTTTTTTAAATTGATTCAGCTTNNAAATTGTTGTGTCAGCATAGTCTTTAATTGCACCTGTCAGGTCGGCCCTTCGCCTCCTGACAGGTGCAATTCAGAAAATGAAAGCATAAAAAAAGCCGGACTAAAGTCCGGCCTTCCCTTAAATATCATTCAGGTTATTTTGCTACTTCAAAATCAACCCTTCTGTTCATACGTTTGTTGCCTTTAGCAAGTTGTTCTTTCTTGCCCAATGATGTGGCAGTAAGTCTTGAAGCGTCAATACCATAAACTTTTACAAGGTGGTTTACTGCTGCTTCTGCACGCTTCATACCTAATTTTTCATTGTATTGTTCAGATGCATCAACATCGCAATTACCAACAACATTCAGTTTCAACTTAGGATTTTTAATCATCACTCGTGCAACGGTATTCAAACGGTCGTGGTAAACTGATTTGATTGCAGATTGGTCAACATCAAAGAAGATTGAAGGCAACCAACCGGTAGCACTGTTAGAAGTGATACCATCATTTCCATAAGAACCGGCAGGTGCAATAGTCATACCCTGGAAGTTTACTAAGTTTCCTTTAGGTGTGTTCGGTTCCATATCGCGGCTGTCAGGAACGCCATCACCATCAGTATCCACTTCTAAACCACTGGCATCAACTTTAGCTCCTTTATTAGAATAAGGATCAGAGTCCACATTATCCGGAACACCATCACCATCACTATCCAAGGCAGTACCATCACCATAAACTTTAACGCCTTCAGGAGTAGAGTTGTCTTTATCGAACAAATCAGAAACACCGTCTTTGTCTTTATCGCCTGACATTACATCAATTCTGTCTTTCATATCAGAAAGATCGTTGTAAACTACTTCCATTGGGTTAACCCACTCCATCATAGCTTGTTTTTTGCCAAATGTATAGTTTAGTCCTAATTGGAAAAACGACCAGTTGTCACTCTCAGTTTTAGAATCATATACCTGATCTACTTTATCGTTAAGAGTCTTGTTGAAAGTAGCAAGTAAGCCAATATCAAAACGCTTGATTTGATATTTGAATCCTAAACTTAAAGGTAAGAATCCTTCAGCAACAGAGCCTTTCTTTACATATACAGTTCCATTGTCGAGATCGGTAACTTTTGGTGCATAGCTAAATATACCTAATCCAATTTCACCATAGAAGTGTAAACGCTTGTTACGTTGCAAGAAGCTGATGTTACCAATGGTATAATTCAGATTAAGACTGCCTTGATACACAGGCGACTTAAACTTGATGTTTCTGGTAATTTGAGGACTGGTAACAGCATTAGGAACTCTGAAGGTTGTTTTGTTCTTTTTTCCGCTCAAGTTGGTATAATTACCACGAACGTTTACCTGCACAGAGTGGCTTATCTGATAGCCCACTTTAAGACCGAATACAGGGTCCTGAATGTTCTTGAGGATACTGTTGTTGTTTCCGGTTTTTTCGTTAAGGTCGCCCTGAAACCAGTTTAATCCTACAGTAATGCCTGCTGACCATTTGTCAAAATCCTTGTTCTTAGGAAGACCATATCTGGCTGATTCCTGAGCAAACGCAAATTGCGTGGCAGTGATTAAAAAAGCTGAAACGAGTAAGGTTTTTACTTTCATCGTATAGAGTGGTTTAATATTTTACAAAATTTGTGGTGCAAGTATAACACAATGATTTTAAATATTAAAATTAAATATGAAGGATATGCACAGTTTTATTGACATAACTTGTAAATCAGAACCTAAAACCTGCCTTTTCAATAGTTTCAAGTATTTTTTGAAAATCGCTTCTTTTCCGCACAAAATCAAGTCCTTCTGTATTGATAATTAGGATATTGGAAGATTTTTGGGCCCTTTTCATAAAACGACCATAGGCATTATTGATTTTTAGCAGGTAATCATCCTTCATATTCTGCTCGTAATCGCGTCCGCGTTTCTTGATATTTTTCTGAAGTGAGGGTATTTCTTTTTGTAAATACACAATTAATTGTGGCAAAGGCAATCCTACGTTAAGCATCTGAAAAAACTGTTCAAAAAGGCCGTACTCATTATTCTTAAGATTCGACTTGGCAAACAGCAAAGTTTTCTGAAACATGTAGTCAGACACAATAGGAAACGGCAGTGTGTTTTTGTTGAAAAATGTTTTCAGTTGCTTATATCGTGCAGCCATAAATGACATTTCCAGTGGAAAGGCAAATTTTTCAGGGCTTTCATAAAACTGTTGTAAAAAAGTATTTTCTGCAAACTCTTCCAAAATCAGTTGGAAATTAAACTCATCGGCAATCATCCTGGCCAATGATGTTTTGCCTGCACCAATATTTCCTTCTATGGTTAAAAATTTATTTCTGTGCATACACAGGAAATTTAGTCACCTTCAATTCATCGTTGCATAACTCAAGCAATTCTGTAATGTTTTTTCCGAAAACAGGATGAATAAAATCAGGTATAAGTTCAGCAAGAGGCTCCAAGACAAAACGTCTTGCATGCAAATGTTTGTGCGGAATTGTCAGTTCAGGTGTACTGATGAGGTCATGATTGTAAAAAAGAATATCAAGATCAATACTGCGTGGTTCCCATTGTTGCAAACGTGTACGCCCCTGACTTTTTTCAAATGCTAACAATTCATCAAGTAATTCATTTGCAGTTAAAGGAGTATAGACTCTGAATGCCTGATTCAGAAAAGGAGGTTGTTGCGTATTGCCCCAGGGGGCAGTTTCATATACCGATGAACAATCAATTTTCCGTGTTGATAGTTTTTCAAGAAACATTGCAGATGCAGACAGGTTGTGCAGTCTGTTACCTAAATTGCTGCCTGCAAGTATAATTGCAATATTCTGATGTGAAGCCATTTTGATTTTTATAGCTTTGCAAAGCTAAATTTTCAAACTCACACAAGTCCATTTAAAATGAAACAATTTCTGAAATATGTTTTGGCCACACTTACCGGCCTGATTCTTTTTTGTCTATTAACATTCTTTTTGTTTGCCGTAATGCTTGGCAGTGCATTTAAGAAAGAAGTTGTAGAGGTTAAAAACAACTCCGTACTAAAAATAGAATTCAAAATGCCAATTGCAGAACGAAGTGATAACAACCCATTTCGCAATCTTAATTTCAGCACATTAAAAGCAAGTAAACAACCCGGGCTCAATGATATTATTTCCAATATAGAGAAAGCTGAAAAAGATGATAATATTAAAGGCATTTTACTTAACCTCAATAGTTTTGAAGCCGGCTATGCCACTACAACAGAAATCAGAAATGCTTTAGTAAAATTTAAAAAATCTGGTAAGTTTCTTTTTGCTTATGCAGAATATTATTCAACCAAAGCTTATTATCTGGCAAGCGCAGCAGATAAAATTTATGTTCATCCCGAAGGTGCAGTAGATTTTAAAGGACTCTATGCGCAGTTAATGTTTATGAAAGGAGCCTTAGATAAATTGGAAATAGAGCCTGAAATTATCAGGCATGGAAAATTTAAAAGTGCTATCGAGCCATTTATTTTGGATAAAATGAGTCCTGAGAATAAAGAACAGGTAGCCACTTTTATTAATTCTATTTGGGAAACTATTAGTAGCGAAATTGCAGAATCACGTAAAATAAGTCGTGAAGCATTAGAGCAAATTTCAGACAGTCTGTCTGCAGAAAATGCTAAGGATGCACTTAGGTTAAAATTAGTTGACCAATTATGTTATAAAGATGAGTTAGAAAAAATTCTGGCAGAAAAATCAGATGTTAAAGAAGATGAGATTAATTACATCAGCCTGAACAAATACAATGAAGCTGTTGTTAAGTCGGATAAAAAATTCACCACCGATCGCATTGCCGTAATCTATGCTGTTGGTGACATTGTTAGTGGTAGTGGCGAAGACGACCAGGTAGGTTCTGATAGAATAGCAGCAGCAATAAAAAAAGCACGATTAGATGATAAAGTAAAGGCCATTGTTTTAAGAGTTAATTCACCGGGAGGTAGTGCGTTGGCATCTGATGTAATATGGCGTGAAACAAAATTAGCTAAGGAGAAAAAACCATTTATAGTAAGTATGGGCAATCTTGCTGCCTCAGGAGGCTACTACATCAGTTGTTTGGCCGATACGATTGTTGCGCAGCGCACCACCATTACAGGCTCTATTGGTGTTTTTGGTTTGCTCTTTAATGCACAAAAACTACTCAACAACAAATTAGGATTGACATTTGACACCTACAAAACCGGACCTTATGCCGACCTTGGTATACCAACAAGACCACTTGAACCTGCTGAAAGAAATATTCTTCAACGCAGTGTTGAAGATGTTTACAGCACTTTTATAGGACGTGTTGCCGAAGGAAGAAAAATGGAAACGGCTATGGTTGACAGCATTGGACAAGGAAGAGTGTGGAGTGCTACAGATGCAAAAAAAATTGGTTTGGTTGACCTGTATGGCGGCCTGAATGATGCTGTTGTGCTTGCCGTAAAAAAAGCAGGGTTAGACAATTACAGAATTAAAGAACTTCCTGAACAAAAAGATCCAATTCAGGAAATACTTGAGGATATGAAAGGCACATCAGAAAGTATGATGATGCCTGACTACATGAAAGAAAGCGTGAAGTTGATGCAATATCTCAAGCAAATTTCAGAAAAGGACAAAATTCAGGCGAGAATGCCGTTTGGCATTGCTGTTGAATAAAAGTCAATAATCACATTATTGCAGTCAATAAGATATTGACTGATGTAAATTTATTTACTGGTGAGTGTTCTTATTTTATCAAACAAATCTTCATGGGTAAATGGCTTGCTTACATAGGCATTCATTCCTACTTCAAAACATTTGTCAATTTCTTCTGCAATAACATTGGCCGTCATTGCCATAATAGGCACACCATTTAACGGTGACGGCATTTGCGAACGAATATATTTTGCAGTTTCATAACCATCCATTTCAGGCATGTGTATATCAAGAATTACTAAATCGTAATTACCTGACTTAAGTTTTTCAATAGCCTGCACACCATTATCAACAATATCCAATGTCAATTCCGGTATAACCATGTGCATGGTATCTTCTGCTACCATCTGATTAAACTGATTGTCTTCTGCAAGTAAAATTTTCAGGCCTCTTCTTAATTCGTCTTTTGAAACAATGTTATTTTTGTTTTCAGCAGGTAATTCATTTGTTGCTACCAAAGGCAATTTCACAATAAAAGAAGTGCCTTTCCCCTGCACGCTTTCAACAACTAATTCGCCATGCATCAACTCAATCAGTTGTTTGCTGATGGCAAGTCCGAGACCGGTACCGCCAAATTTCCTTGTAGTATCTGAACTTTCCTGAGTAAAACTTTCAAAAATGTATTGTATTTTATCTTGTGCAATACCAATACCGGTATCAACTACGCTAATGCTGACACCGTTTGGTGCATCAGCCATCGGAACAACTTTAATTGTTACAGACCCCTGTTCAGTAAACTTTATTGCATTGCCTGTAAGATTAATCAACACCTGTGTTATTCTTACAGGGTCTCCGATATAATTATCAGAAAGTGTTGGGCCATAATCCACATTAAAGTCGAGGCCTTTTTCTTCAGCTTTAACTTTTAATGACTCATAAACATGGTTTACTTTTTCATGAAGGTTAAACGGAATTTCCTCAATGGTAAACTTGCCTGACTCTATTTTTGAAATATCAAGAATATCATTGATGATGACCAACAGATTGTCGGCACTTGTTTTTATGATGCCAATATACTTTGATTGTTTTTCGTCAAGTTCGGACTTATGAAGCAGGTTTACCGTTCCGATTATTGCATTCATTGGTGTCCTGATTTCATGACTCATATTTGCTAGAAACTGCTGTTTGATTCTTTTTGACTCTTCGGCTTTGTCTTTTTCCAATACTGCAATTTCTTTCTCAATAATGGTTTGCTGCAATGCTTCCTTTGCCTTCAGCCCTTGTTTGATTATTTCAACTTCACTCAGTCCTTTTCGTAAGGTAGTATCAAGGTCAGTCATGTCAATAGGTTTGGTAATAAAATCAAATGCTCCACTGTTCATTGCTTTGCGTATATTGTCCATATCGCCATAAGCTGAAATTACTACTGCTTTAGGTTGAATCTTATTTTCTTTAATCTGATTCAGTAAGGTCAACCCATCCATTACAGGCATGTTGATGTCTGTAAAGATTAAATCTATATCATCATCTTCTTTGAGTTTTTGCAATGCCTCTTCGCCATTGTGAGCAAAATCAAACTGCAATTCGTTATTCCGGATCTGAGAACGAAATCGCTGCTTGACTAACAGTTCAAGATCAGGCTCATCATCTACTACCAATATTTTTTTTACCATAACTAAATTGCTATCACTCTTGACATTTTTCTTTTAAGTTCTACAAAGTTAACCGGCTTAGTTACAAAATCATCTACACCTTTTGCCTTGGCTTCATTATAGTTCTTATCATCACCATAAGCCGACACCATAATGATTCGCATAGCCGGAAATTCAGCCTTAACTTTTTCAACCAACTGAAGTCCGTTCATACCGGGCATATTAATATCCGACAATATCAATAAAACATCCATAGGGTTGATGTTGTGCAGATAATTTAAAGCGTCTTCACCACTAAATGCAAATTGAAGATAAATATGTTTCTCTTTAATTTCACGTCTGAACTGCAACCTGAACAATAGTTCAACATCACGTTCATCATCTACTATCAGAATTTTTGTTTGCATGATATTTTGATTATAGTTGGGGTAACTCAATAACAAACTCAGATCCTATTCCTTTCTGCACATTCACACTTAACATTCCATAGTGACCTTTGGTAATGATATCATAACTTAACGATAAACCCAATCCTGTTCCTTCACCGGTAGGCTTGGTTGTAAAGAATGGCTGGAAGATTTTATCTACAATATCATCAGGAATTCCACCACCATTATCGCTAATGCTGATATAAACTTTATTTGAAGCTTTCCATGTTCTTAGTCGAACTTCCGGATGATAATCCTTATCTGCTTTTTTGCGCAATTGATTAACTGCATAGAATGCATTGTTGAAAATATTCAACAGCACACGACTGATATCCTGTTGTACAATGCTTAGTTTTGGTAATGAAGCATCTAACTCAATCATATTCTTACAGCCGAAATTACTGTCGTTAGCCCGAAGACTTGTGTAGGCAAGATTCATAACATCCTCTGCCAGTTTATTGATGTCTGTTAAAACTTTCTCTGCTGTTTGCGAACGACTATGCATGAGCATACTCTTAACAATGCGCTCTGCACGCTTACCATGTTCATTTATTTTTTCCAGATTGGTTTTTATATCATGAGAAATTGACTTCCATTCTTCTTTGTCATCAGTACTATTCAACTCATCAATAAGATCTTGTGACAGTTCAGAAAAATTGTTTACGAAGTTAAGCGGGTTTTGAATTTCATGTGCAATACCGGCAGTTAGCTGTCCTAAAGAAGCCATCTTCTCTGCATGTATCAGTTGCGACTGTGTGTCTTTGAGTTCCTTCAATGCACGTTCAATCTCCAATGATTTCTGCTCTGATTTTTCTTTCTCTTCCCGTAATTCTGCTGTACGTTCCTGTACTTTCTGTTCCAAAATTTCATACTGTTTCATCAGCGTTCGTGTACGCCAACGAATGTAGGTTATGGTTAATCCTACGAAAGTAAGACCGGATAAAATATAGAACCACCATGTTTTCCAAAACGGTGGTTTGATGATGATGATAATATAAGTACCGTCCTGATTCCAGATTCCATCGTTATTACATGCTTTAACTCTGAACTTGTACGTGCCGGGGTCAAGGTCTGTATATTGGCGGTCGCGTTTACTTCCACAATATGTCCATGTTTTTTCAAGTCCTTCAAGCATGTAGGCATATTGATTTTTTTCGGGAAGAATATAATTTAAGGCAGCATATTCAAATGAGAAAAAGTTTTGATTGTAAGTCAGCTCTATTACATTTTTAGACATAATAATAGTGTCCATGAAATAGGGTTTTTCAAAAAGATAAAACTTAGTGATTACAACAGGAGGTATGTAAGGATTATCACGAATAGCTGAAGGTAAAAAACGGTTTATCCCACTAATGCCGCCAAAGTAAATTTTACCGTCTGCAGTCTGTGTAAATGCACCGGGATTGAAGCGGTTAAATACCCCATCTTGTTCATCATAAATTCTCATGGTGAGAATAGAATCTGAAGGAGCCAGCTTCATTTTGCAGATTTGATTTCCGGTGGTAAGCCAGATATTTTTCTCTGCATCAGAAACTATATTGGTTACATTATTATTGGGAACACCATTGGATTCTGTCAGTGCGGTAAAACTTTTTGTGGTATAATTAAAAATATTTATTCCACCACTATATGTGCCAACTAACAATTGCTGATTTGAAAAACTATAAATTGAGTTAATATAATTGCTGCTAATTGAAGTATTGCTTCCAGGCTTTGATTCAAATGCAGTTATGGAATTTGCAGCAATATTTAACAAACACAATCCGCCACCATAGGTGCCGATAAATAAATTTCCATTACCATCATATTTTAAAGCCGTAATGATATTGTTCGTTAAACCTTTACCATCTTCCTTACGGATACTTGATATCTTATCAGTTTGTCTGTTAAGTACGCAAAGCCCACCTCCGTAGGTACCAATATAAATATTCCCATTTTCATCTTCAGCAAGCGATCTGATATTACTATTGGTTAATCCGTCAGCAATCCTATAGCACCGCAAAACTCCTGTCTGTGGATTAATAGAAGTTAAGCCGTTATAGGTTCCAACCCAAACAATTCCATTTCTATCTTTAATCAGACAGAACACACTGTTGTCTGCAAGTCCGTTTGCCGTACTATAGATCTGTTTGATTGTGCCGGTTGATTCTTTAACTACAACACCTGTTCCTAATACACCCATCCATAAATTATTCCCTTCAGGCAAAAAGCAAAAAACATTCTTATTAGGGATTGAATTACTCAACGGGTCATCAGGCAGTGGCAATTCTGTTTTAAAACGCATCAGATCTTCTTTGTAATAATCAAGACCATTATCTGTTCCAATCCAGATTATGCCTGCCTTATCCCGATAGACTGTCCAAATACTATTGCTGCTGATGGAAAAAGGATCTGTCTTACTATGGGTAAATGAAGAAAAAGTTGAAGCATCGCTGTTAAAAATTATCAATCCTCCTCCTATTGTTCCGGCAATAATACTTCCATCAAGATCTTTATTTATTCCAAATACAGAGTTGCTTGCAAACTTGCCCAAATCGGTGTAATGAGTAAAAGAACGATTGTCGGTTCGCATAGCACTCATACCACTGTTGAGCGTTCCTATCCAAATCTTATTCTGAAAATCGGCATATAGGCTTGTAATGCTGTTCTCTAAAGGAGAGTTTGTATTTGCAGGGTCATGATCAATGATAGTAAAGTTGCCTGCCTGATTCCGGTCGGCAATGGCAAGACCATTGTCTGTACCTAAATACATTACGCCATTCTTATCTTTTACAATTGCCGTGATATTATTACTACAAATAGAATTAGGATCTGATTTGTTGACAACAAAATTCTGCCATTTTCCGGTTGAAGGATTAAAAAGATTAATACCACCACCGGCAGTTCCAATCCAAAGAACTCCAGAGGCATCTTCTTCCATGCAGGTAATCTGATTGCTGCTGATGGAATTCCCTTTTGAATTTGTTCTGAAACTTGCGAAATGTTCGGTTTCAATATCGAAAAAGCTTAATCCATCATCGGTGCCTATCCATAATTTTCCTTTACTATCTTCAAACAAACAACGAATACCATTGCTGGATACAGAAGTTTCATCTGATGGGTTGTGCTTATAAACATCAATTTTATAGCCGTTATAACGGTTCAGTCCATCTTCAGTACCTATCCAGATAAAACCAATTTTATCCTGAATGATACAAGTAATTCTGTTATGAGAAAGTCCGTTTACAGTATTGAGATGCCTGAACACATCACTCTTTTGTGCAAAAGCACTAATGGTTATCAGAAAAAATAACCAAAAAAGGCGGGTGACTTTTTGAATTGCTTTTGAAGGCATGGGTTCAAAAGTAAGATTTATTGTTTAATTCCCGAACCATGACAAACTTTACATGTTGCCCATGCTGCAGGTTTTACTACTTCAGACACTGTGTAGGTAACAAAATTTCTGGGGCCTAAACCATTACTGATATCTTTAACTACAGAGCGGTTTCGCTTAACCTCAGGCTGTAAAACTTTTCCTTTACCATTACAGGCAGGACAAGGAATTTTAGCTACTGTTGGCTCAGAAGTCTTAGGCTCTTCTTTTTTCTCTTCAGGTTTTTTTGTCTCATTTTTACTTTCTTCCGGAATGGGTTTTACATTTTCCTTGTCAATTACTTTCGATTCTCCTACTGCCCTGCCATTTTCATACATTGTAACAGTTTCTTCACCCGACTCATCAATATAAGTTCCTTCACCATTAAAAACGTTATTCAAAAAAGTTCCTTTATAACGATCACCGGTGGCATAGGCATAAACACCACTTCCACTGTAAAGTCCATCTCTGAATTCACCGGTATAAACATCACCGTTGGAATAATAACATGTTCCCTGTCCATTAAACAAATCATTTCTAAACTGACCTATATAAGTACTTCCATCTGCAAATGTGAAAACACCCGAGCCATTATAAACATCATTAATAAAATCGCCACTATAACGACTACTGTCATTATAATAATAAGTACCTTTTCCTGATTTTTTTGAATTGACGAAATCACCTTCATACCAATCGCCATTTGCATATCTCCAGGTGCCTTTACCTTGTACCATGTCATCAACAAACTGTCCTGTATAAGTACTTCCATCATTGAACGTAAATGTTCCACTGCCATGCTTGCTTCCCTCAAAAAAATCGCCAATATATTGGTTGCCGCTGTTATAAATATAAATGCCACGGCCATGAAACTGATCGTTTACAAAATCACCTGTATAGCTGTTTCCATTTCTGTAAATGTAGTTACCCTTACCATTTAACCTGCCTTGTGTAAAATTTCCTTCATAGCGATTTCCGCTTCTGTATTGCATTACACCTTTACCATCAGGGCTACCATTTTTAAAAGCACCTTCATAACGATTACCATTCTTGTACAAGTAAACACCTGTGCCATTGATGCAGTCACCACTTTGGCAACCTACAATATTCGTTGAACGATTTAATGTGTCTGACTGTGAAAAAACAGTCAACGGCATTAACATGAACAATATATTATACAACAGACTTCTTAACATCTCCATTATTTTGTTTTAGATCATGTGGTGCTATCAGCGGCAAAGAAATTGTAAAAACTGTTCCAACACCTTGTTCTGACTCAAATTTTAACTTTCCTCCATGTTGTTTTTCAATTATGTCGAAGCTTACTGACAAACCGAGACCCGTGCCCTTACCTGTTGGTTTTGATGTAAAAAACGGATTATAAATTTTATCCTTGATGGCATCAGGTATGCCTGTACCATTATCAGTAATGGTAATTTCCAGAAACTGACTTACAACATGTGTTGTAACACTTACTTGTGGTTTATATTTTGTTTCATCTTTTTTAGTATTTGATTTTGTTGCCCGCTCATGCACTGCATAAAATGCATTATTGACAAGATTGATAATCACTCTGCGTAACTCCTGAGGGAAAACTTTAATTGCAGGTGCTGTAACATCATAATTTTTTTCAATATGACAATAGAAATCTGCTTCTGTTGATTTCTTGCCATGAAAAGCTAACGCCAGCGATTCATCAACAAGAAGGTTAATATCTGACAATTCTTTTTCTGTTGTTTTATTGCGACTATGCAGCAGCATACCTTTAACAATAGATGAAACTCTTCCGCCATGATGATTAATTCGTTTAAGATTCGATTTCAATTCCTCAAGTAAAGTTTCATCTTTACTTTTCAGATAATCTTCAATCATATCCATACTCAAAGTAGAAAAGTTATTTACAAAATTCAATGGGTTTTGTATTTCATGAGCAATACCTGCCGTCAACTGACCTAAAGAAGCCATCTTCTCAGACTGAATAAGTTGTTGCTGTGTTTGTTTTAACTGCTCATGTGCCTGTCGCAATTCCTGATGAGCCTGTCTGAGTTGTTCTAATGATTTTCTTTTAAGTCTATAGCGGTTTATCAAAAATATTATTCCCAAAACTATCAGTCCGGAAATGCCTAATAGAATATTTCTGAATTCCTTTTGCCTGCTGATTTGCAATTCTTTCTTTGCAAGCTCTGCTTCTTGTTTTATTTTTTCTCCGGCAATTTTATCCAGCTCGAGCTCCTTCAACTTCTTTTGTGCTTCGGCAAGAGTCAATTCCTCTAAAGCTTTTTCTTTATTCTGACGTTCGATTTCGAGCGTAGTTAATTGCTGACTAAGTTCATACTCCTGCTGCGAAACCATATTGTTATGGTTATTGACAGACTTACTTAGCAAAAACAGAATTTTTTCTTTTTCTGCCTGCAAAGCTGCTGTTTCTCTAACAACTGTTTCATTAGCTTTTAACTGTCTATATAACTCATGGTAGTGATCAGCGCTTTCGAAATCATTATTAAAACTACTGATTGTTACAATTTTAAGATACGTGTCTTTTAACAATTTCTGTAAAAGGACATTGTTTCTAAAATCCAGGCTTTGTTTAAAATAAGATGCGGCCTTTAAATAATCATCACGTTTGAAATAACATAAACCCAAATTACGAGTAGCCAATGCCTGCAAAGTTCTATTGTTCAACTTGGCAGCATATTTCAATTGTTGCAAATAATTAGCAGATGCACTATTGAAATTTTTGGAAACAAGATTTATATCGCCCATTCGTTCATACAGGTAATATTGCTGCAACAAAAAATTATTGGCTGAAAAATATTGTAATGCCTTACTGAGTAATGGCTTTGCCGAAACGGTGTCTGCATGCTGAAGAAATATC
Organism: Bacteroidetes bacterium UBA6661; assembly: GCA_002455375.1. GTDB lineage: Bacteria > Bacteroidota > Bacteroidia > AKYH767-A > OLB10 > OLB10. The sequence continues at coordinate 54,138 of DKKR01000029.1, read as the reverse complement.
AATCCTGCCAATGCCTGTACATATGCTTTTATTTGTGTTGCGTTGGCTAATTCTTTTTCAAGCAATTCATTATAAATAGTAAATGCCTGTTCATGCCTACCGGCAACATCAAGTGCAAATGCATATTGCGCCATTATAGTTCCTGCTTCCTTACCTTGCGGTTTATGATTTACTGCTATTTGCAAAAATTTTAATGCCTGAAGAAAGTCACCATTCAGCAGATTATAATATCCTGCATTATTGGCATTTTGGTAAATTTCATGTTGACTGTTACTCTTCATTGCATCGTCTAACATCCTCTCCGCAGACTTTAAAGCAACAGGATCTGCAGTTAAAGTTGCAAAAAATGGTCTTGAAAAAACAGGTAAATCGTTTCGGTCAAAGACAGAATAAAAATGCTTTGCATCACCATTAACCAATGTGCAAATAAGGCAAAAGATAAAAACTAAAATTTGTTTCTTCATCACCGAGACGAATGCCAAATGTATTCAATTTTTATCAATTGACGATGTATCTTTTAATCTTACTGCCTTAGCTTGAATCCAAACCGGAATGAATAAAAAGGTCTTGCCTTACCATCATAACTACAAACAAAATCAGCTCGAATTATACCGAGTTTTTCTAATCCCACAGTAAGTTCATAATGACTTTTTATTTCATTAACTTTTAAGAAATGGAAACCTACAATTTCATTAAGCTTCAACTTTCGGATTAATGGAATTTTATTGGTAATAAAACGGTTAAGATTGTATTCTGCATGGATTGCAAAAGCATCTCTCGTATTCGAATATTTATAATAATCCAAATAAGCAAAATCTTCAGTCCCGAAATCTGATACGATAGTCTTGTTGCCCCCAAAATGAAAAAAGTCCGGAAATTCAACATGCTTTCGATTAACAAAACGATAATACCTGCAATTGTAAACTACAAAACCCAACATGCCAAAGTCTATCTGATGTTTAAAACCTGCATCAAATGAAAGATAATCAGTCTTACTGTTTATCACATTGCCAAAAGCTTTATTGACATGCATAAATAACAAAGGCCATCCTGATTCTTCTCTTACTTTTCCATCAGGTCTTGTAATGAATTTCGTAAATGGCGAGTAGGTTAAAGTAAGATGTGTGTTGAAATAATGATGCGGCAGAAATATTTTTATATCATAATCCGGACTAATCGGATTATTGGAAGTATATGTCCTGTTTTTAAAATTCTTCCAGGTATAATCCGAAGTATTTGTCAATGCATTTCTTCGGCCATATTCAATTTCTGCAGTTGCATTAAATCCATTAAACCATTCTTTACCATAAGAAACCTTTAAAAATTGCTTCTCATAAATTTTTAAGTAGTTACGTTCAGCCCAGAGTGTGTAAAGCATGTTTACTAAAGGTTTAACAGGATTTGTGCTGTTCAGTTCATTAACAGCAGTGCCTCCTTCAAAAGAAATTGTATTATCATTAAAGCGATTGAACAAATAATTAAAACCTGCATTTGCATTCCAATGTGTATTGCTAAAACCATAACGTGTGTTAGTAAAAACTGTCAGTCGTTTTCGGTTTGGTAACCTTTTTACAAATTCTGTATTCAAAGCAATGTTCCAGCCTTCAACTGTATTAAATGAAAAGGTGTTGGCAATGGGTTTTATGGTATAAGTCATTTCACGATAACTGTGCCTGTAAGAATATCCGGCAAGCAAAAAATTAAAAACCGAAAACTTATTATTTATTCTATCCATGCTGTCTTTATATTGTTTGCTTTCTCGTATGGTAGCCAAACTATCTTTCTTAAAATAATCTGATGTTTCATCTTGCGTAAGTGGTATAGGTCTTACAGTATCCCAATATGCAGAATCTTTCTTGTTGGCATCAGGACTTATTTTTAAAATTTCTGCTGAAAAAGTTTTGGCAGGGAAAACAGGATTTATTTTAAAGTCAGAAAAGTAACCTACATAATTACCTCCTCCTTGGAAACCAAGTATCCTGAAACTAAAATCGAATAAATTTGTAACTGGCATCCAAACATTATTCTCTACAGGAACAAAAGACTGCTTTATTCTTAGCGTGTCTAAAAACTCAATGCCCGCTTCACGTGTAAGGAAAAGATCAATAAACTGAAATCGCCATAAATCATCAGCAATATAAATAACACCTCTGAACACAGGATCATTCTGTCTTCTTGGGGTTACCTCAATTTTATGTATGAGTCTGTCATTCTCTACAACAGAGCCAAGTAATTTATAGCGGTAATAAAACAAAGCATCACCGGCTACCGGTGACACAAATCCTTTTGAAGAGATACCTTCTGACATAACTCTGTTTTCATAAAAATTAAATTGCATATCGGAAGCTTTGTTGTAGCTGAAGGCTTTATTGTTACCACTAAAACGTGATGACACCAACTCCTCTCTGATTTTTCCGGGTTTTTCATAGCTGTATTTTGATACCGACTCACTTAAATAAAATATCCCTGTTGTTGAATCAACCATACCGCCAAAATCAACGACCTTACCAAGAAATTTTTCAGGATACTTATTTAATTTCTGCACACCTTTGATATACACATTACATGAATAGGCATCAACTTCGTTTAAATAACTTTTCCGTTTAGCAATTGCTTTTCTGATATATTCATAGGCAGGGTCTTCTTTATTGTTTGTAACTGCAACCTCCTTTAACGAATAGAGCTCTTCTGTGAGTTCTATCTCAATTTGTTGTTTACCTGCACCAACTTCAATTTGCTTACTGAATTGCTTATAGCCCAGATTCTGACAATAAAGTGTGTAGCTACCAGGAGCAAGTTCAATTTCAAAAATACCGTCATTACTGGTAGTTGTCCCTACAAAACCGGGTTTTACATATACATTGGCATAAGCTACAGGTTTGTGATTTTTATCTTTCACAACGCCTGATACAATACCTTGAGAAAACACTGCTGAACTAAATATATTACCCAACAAAATCAGGCAAAAAAATTTACGCATCACAATAATTAATTCATAATTTAAGGATGCTAATGTAAAACTTTAAGTTCTTGTTTTAAATTGTTTCCGGAACCTTGTTCTTTGGTATCCGGAAAAATGACTTTAACATGTGTTTCATAATAGCCATAAAACGAATTCTACGAAATGGAAAGCGCCAGTCTGCCATTAAAGCTTTTGAAAGAAAATAAACACCATCTCTGTTTTTACCTTCAAGCATGAGGTGCAGGGCAATAAATGAAAAACATTCACTCTGAATCTGATTAAAACGTTTACCAACATATTGTATAAAGTGCTGATCGGACTGCAGATGATCTAACAGAAACATGTTTCGATTAATCATCTTAATAATATCGTGCGAAGCCATACTACGCTGTTCATGGTCAATAACTACACTGGTAATTTCCGGCACATAATGTATTTTGAACCTTGATGACAATGCAAGCCATAAAGCATAATCTTCAGTACCTGAGAGAAGACGGCTTTCACAAAATGGGAATTTTTCAGTAATATCTTTTCTGATTATGACAGAATTACAACTTAAAATATTTCCCTTCCTAATAAGCATTTCACCTATATTATCAGAATCAGCTTTCAGTACATCTAACTCCTGTCCATCAAGAGTTTGATAAACATAGTTGAGATGAAATATTTCAGGGTTATCAAATTTTTCGATATAATGTAGTGCAGTAGAAATATGATTATTATATGCCAAATCATCTGAATCAAAAAAATTGACATACTTGCCTTTGGCAATTGAAGCACCATAATTACGTGCAAACCCGCGCTCGCTGTTAACTATTCTGTGATAAGTTACTTTTGGATGTTTATATGAAGCAAAAAACTCTTCTGTTTTATCAGTACTGCCATCATCAATAATCAGAAGTTCAAAATCGTCTGACTGCTGATTCAGCAATGATTCAATCGTTTTTACAACAAAATTCAACCTGTTATAGGTTGGGATTACTACAGAAATGGAAACCATGAGAAAAAGTAATGCAAAACTACGGCACATTAACTGAAAACACACATTTTTCAAAAAAAAATATAATATAAATGTTAACTGACTGAAAATTGCAGCAAACAGATTTTACCTATTTTTGAAACCACTAAGTTATGAACCATAGACCAACAGAATTTACAGAGAGAAAAAAGGGCGCTATTGAAGTCATTTGTGGTAGCATGTTCAGTGGCAAGACAGAGGAGTTGATTCGCAGACTAAAACGTGCACGTATTGCCAAACTTAAGGTTGAAATATTTAAACCTTCTGTTGATCAGCGTTATCATGAAAGTAACATTGTTTCGCACGATTCAAACTATATTCCATCTTCTCCCGTTCAGTCATCCTCTCAAATACTTTTACTCACAAACGATGTTGATGTAGTAGGCATTGATGAAGCTCAATTTTTTGATTTGGAACTGCCTAATGTTTGTCTTAAACTGGCACATCAGGGAATAAGGGTAATTATTGCCGGTTTAGATATGGACTTTAAAGGTGAACCATTCGGTCCAATTCCGAGGCTTATGGCAATAGCAGATTTTGTTACAAAAGTACATGCCATCTGTATGGATTGTGGCGACCTTGCTTTATTTTCTTATCGTACCGTACCCGATGAATCACTTATTGTTCTGGGTGAAAAAGAAAGCTACATTCCATTGTGCAGAACTTGTTATCATAAAAGGTAATTGTTGTCAATTTGATGCACTATCAAAGCTTAAATTTGTAAGCAATTCAATTTTAAAATATGTACACCATTACAGAGGCAGCGTCAATACTGAAAGGCACGCTGGTTTTGAATGAAAACGATAATCAGACTTTTCGTTATCTGCTAACTGACAGCCGGCAAATCGGTGTGGCAGGAGAATCACTTTTTTTTGCAATTAAAGGCGACCGTCATGATGGTCATTTATATATTAATGACCTTATACGAAAAGGTGTAAAAAATTTTGTTGTTAGCGATATACCTATTTCACAAAATAAAGAAGTCAATTTTATTGTGGTGGAAAACACGCTTGATGCACTACAACAACTTGCCTCTTTTCATCGGAAAAAATTTAATCTGAAAACGATAGGAATAACGGGCAGTAATGGCAAAACTATTATCAAGGAATGGCTTTACCAATTATTGCAACCTGATTTTAATATTATTCGCAGCCCGAAAAGTTTTAATTCTCAAACTGGCGTACCATTATCTGTTTGGCAAATAAACAATGAGCACAACCTCGGAATTTTTGAAGCAGGAATTTCGACATCAGGTGAAATGCAGAAATTGGAAAAAATTATCGAGCCTGAAATTGGTGTTTTCAGCAATGTTGGTGAAGCACATAGTGAAAATTTTACTTCACTTGATGTTAAAATACAGGAAAAATTATTGTTATTCCAACATTCCAAAACCCTGATATATTGCAAAGACTATTCAGGAATTCACAATGCAGTAATGCAATCGGAGTATTTTAAAAATGGGTTAAAATGTTTTACCTGGTCGCGAAGAATAAAATCTGATCTGCAGATCGGGAGAATAGAAAAACAAAATAACAGCAGTACCATTCAGGGTATTTTTCAGCAGCAGTTTATCAGAATTGAAATACCTTTTACTGATGATGCATCTATTGAAAATGCCATTCATTGCTGGGCAATGTTGCTTTTTTTGGAAATTGAACAAGAAATAATTGCTGAAAGAATGATGTTGCTGAGTCCTGTGGCAATGCGATTGGAGATGAAACAGGGTATCAATAATTGTTCAATCATTAATGACAGCTATAATTCAGATTTAGGCTCACTGCAGGTTGCTTTAGATTTTTTGAATCGTTTTCAGCAACATAATAATACAGGAGTGACTAATACAGTACTACGTAAAACAGTTATCCTTTCAGACATTCTTCAAAGTGGGCGAAACGAAGATCAACTTTATGGAGAAGTAGCTGAAATGATTCATTCAAAAAAAATTGACAGGCTTATTGGAATAGGACCGGCAATATCCCGGCATGCTGACTTATTTAAAACAGATAAAGCTTTTTTTGCTTCAACAGAGAAATTTATTGAACAGTATTCTTCCGGCTTATTTGCAAATGAAATCATTCTATTAAAAGGCGCAAGGGTTTATGGTTTTGAACATATCTCAAGATTGTTACAGCAAAAAGGTCATGAAACAATTTTGGAAATAAACCTGACTTCCATGATTCACAACTATAACTTTTATAAAGCAAAACTCAAACCGGAAACAAAGATTATGTGTATGGTAAAAGCTTTTGCCTACGGTAGTGGCAGTTACGAAGTTGCTAATACACTGCAATTTCACAGAGTAGATTATCTGGCAGTTGCTTATGCAGATGAAGGTATTGAACTCAGAAAGAATGGCATTACTGTTCCGATTATGGTAATGAATCCTCAGGAACAGTCTTTCGATAAGATGATTGAATTTCATCTGGAGCCTGAGATTTATAGTTTCAGAATTATGAGTAAGTTCAGTGAATCTGTTAAACGTAACCGGACGTACAATCAAAACCCATTTCCTATCCATTTAAAAATGGATACAGGCATGCACAGACTTGGTTTTGAAGCTGACGATCTGAATGAACTTGCAGTGCGTTTAAAAAACAGCAAGCATCTGAAAGTAGAATCTATTTTTACTCATCTTGCAGGAACTGATGAAGCCGCACTCGACTTTTTTACACAAGAACAGTTTCAGCGATTCAGAGACATGTCTGATACTTTAAAAAGGCACTTTCAGTACAATGTGTTGGAACATGTTTTGAATTCATCAGGTATAAGTCGTTTCCCTGAAATGCAACTGAGCATGGTACGTCTGGGTATAGGTCTTCATGGCATAGGCACACCATCGGAGCAACGGCAATTATTAAATGTTGCTTCATTGAAGTCAACCATTTCGCAAATAAGAAATGTTCGAAAAGGAGAAAGTGTTGGTTATAACAGAAAGGCTATATTGGATAGTGATAAAGTAATAGCAACAATCGGAATTGGTTATGCAGATGGCATAAACCGGAAAATGGGAAATGGAAAAGTTAGCTTTTTAGTGAATGGGAGATTTGCTCCAACAGTTGGCAACATCTGCATGGACATGTGTATGCTTGACATTACTAATTGTCAGGCGCGCGAAGGCGATGAAGTGATTATTTTTGGCAACGGCTTGCCCGTTGCCGAACTTGCAGCAAAAACAGAAACAATTCCTTATGAAATTCTATCGGTAATTTCACAACGTGTCAAACGTATTTATTTTCAGGAATAATTATCCTTGCGTCAATTCAATTATCGTAATTTCAGGAAGGATACCTACCCTGCCGGGATAACCAAGAAAACCAAGTCCTCGATTTACATACAAATGCTGACCGTTTGCATCATCATACAAATCTGCCCACTCTTTATAAACATACTGAACAGGACTCCATTTAATTTTTAATGCAGGTATCTCAACACCAAACTGAAACCCATGTGTATGACCTGATAAAGTCAAATCTATTTGTGGATATTTTTCCGTAACCTCTCCATGCCAATGTGAAGGATCGTGAGTAAGCAAAATATTAACAGGTGCAAAATCCATTCCCTGCACTGCTTTAGGCAGATTGCCATATTTTGGAAATCGCATGTGTGTACTCCAGTTCTGTACTCCGATTAATCCTAGCTTATCATTACCCTCGGAAATAAACGTATGCTCATCAAGCATCAGCTTCCAACCCATTTCCTTATAGATATTTTTCAGTTGTTCTAAGTTTTTAATTTTTGCTTCCTGGCTTGGCCACTGAACATAGTCGCCATAATCATGATTTCCAAGAATAGAAAAAACACCATGCTTTGCATTAATCTTTGATAGTGTATCCATAAACGGTACTGCCTCATCAGAGCGGTCATTCACCAGATCACCTGTAAAAAAAACCACATCGCCTTTTAAAGAGTTAATCATTGCAACGGCCTTTTCAATATGCTTTGTATCGAAAAAGCTGCCGGTATGAATATCAGAAATCTGTATAATCTTAAAACCTTCAAATGCTGAAGGCAATTTCCGGAACTTGATTTTTCTACGTTTAACCTGGTAATTATACTTGCCATCTCCCATTCCATATAAGAGAGAAATAAATGGAATTGATGAAATAACAAACGCCATCCGCACTAAAAACTGCGACCTTGAAACAACAATCTTATCTTCAGTATTTACAATTTGAGGAGAATCATAAAATCGCTGATACAATCCTGAGAAACCCCATCTCACTAATCTGGTAAGATCATCAATCAGCAGAAACAAAACAACAAAGAGTTTTGTTATTAAAATTATCATGACGGCAGCAAAAAGATAAACTCTTACTGCCTTTGGCCAAGTATGCCAATCAGTTATCAGTCCGGCAATAAAAACTGAAAATGTAAACACAGTAAAAAACCAGTAAATGCCAGAAACCAATCTTGACATTGATGGAGTCAAATCCTTAATCAATACCTTTATGCCCTGAAAAACATAAAGGTCTATCAGAAAAACAATTAATAAAAAAATCAATACTCTTCGCAACATAAAACCGCGCAAATGTAAGTGAAACAATTCATCAATACCTTTCTGTCATTTAAACTTTTCTATATATAATTAACAATGAAAGATACAGCACGCCCAACAAACAAACTCATTCATGAAGACAGTCTGTATCTGCAGCAGCACGCCCACAATCCTGTACATTGGCTACCCTGGTCAGCTGAAGCATTTGAAAAAGCAAAGTCTGAAAACAAGTTACTCATCATTAGTATTGGTTATTCAAGTTGTCATTGGTGTCATGTGATGGAGAAAGAATGTTTTGAAAATGTGGCGATAGCCGAGGTGATGAATGAAAACTTTGTTTGTATTAAAGTTGATCGTGAAGAAAGACCGGATATAGATGCGGTTTATATGACTGCTGTTCAACTGATGAAAGGACAAGGTGGCTGGCCTTTAAATTGTTTTACCTTACCCGATGGGAGGGCAATTTATGGTGGCACCTATTTCAATCCACAACAATGGATTCAGGTGCTTGAACAATTGTCAACGATGTATCAGGAAGACAAATCAAAATTTCTGGAATATGCTTCTTCATTACAGGAAGGCATGCTGCAATTAGAAAAAACAGAAATCACAAACATCAAACCTGACTTTGATATATTAAAAAATTCAATAACAAAGTGGTCTTCCCAATTTGATAAAATATATGGTGGCCTTCAACGTGCTCCAAAATTTGCAATGCCTGTTAACCTGAATTTCTTAATGCAATATGGGCATGTTTGCAATGATACAGAAGTACAAAAACACATCAGACTAACTTTGAGCAAAATGTATAACGGAGGCATTTTCGACCAACTTGATGGTGGATTTGCACGCTATTCTACTGATAATCGTTGGGAAATTCCACACTTTGAAAAAATGCTCTATGACAATGCCCAGCTTATTAGTGTTTATGCACAAGCTTACAGAGCATTTAATGATATTACTTTAAAAAATGCTGCTGAAGAAACTTTAAACTTTCTGAATGAAAGAATGTATGACAAAAGAGGCTTCTATTATTCAGCAATAGATGCTGACAGTGAGGGCGAAGAGGGCAAATATTATTTCTGGACTAAGGCAGAAATCAGAGCAACAATAAATCAACTGCAGTTAGAAGATATATCAAAAGAAAAAGCTTTTGATATTGCATGCTGCTATTTTTCAATTCCCGATTCAAAAAAAGAAAATGATGAAATAGTTCTACAATGTAATAATACCATATTTAATGATAGCAGTCTTGGAATAATTGACTCCAATCAGCTGAAAGAGCTCATTGATAAAATAAAATCAGCTCTCAAAATGGTAAGAAATAAACGCATTCATCCTGTTTGCGACAAAAAACTTATCACTTCATGGAATGCCCTAATGATTTCGGCATTAGCTGATGCAGCAATAAATTTTAATAATAAAGAATATGAGCTGCAAGCAATAACCACATTCATTAATTTGGAGCAAAATCTTTATTCGGACAAAGGACAACTACTTCATAGCTCAGGAACGAAACAAAACAACAATTATCATTTGGAGGATTATGCTTTTCTCATTCAAGCCTGTATTAAACTATTTGAGTGCACATGGGATTTTAAGTGGATTGAGAAAACAATTCCCTTAACCAACTATGCTATTCAATATTTCAGTCACGATGATAATGTTTTATTCTATGACTATACAGCACATGATACCATTCTTAAATTCAGAAAAACCGAGTTGCAGGACAATGTTATTCCTTGTGCAAATTCAGTAATGGCAAACAATCTATTCCTGCTTTCAAAATATCTAAACAAGGAAGACTTTTTGTTGCGATCAAAAAAAATGCTCGAAAAGGTCATTGAACAAATTCCAAATTATGGTTTTGGTTATGCAAATTGGGTATTACTTTTACAACGAATAAATCAACCATTCTATGAAGTTGCCTTTGGTGGGAACAGTGCATTCATGAATAAAAATAAACTTAATGAGCATTATCTTCCAATGAAAATCACTGCACCGATAATTCTAAAAGATAAAATTGAATTTACTGCCGATAAAAATGTAATTGATGACTTGATTTATGTATGCAGAAACCACTCATGCCTACTTCCCACATCAGATATTAGTAAGGTTGTAGAGATAATCACCAATCAGCAATGAAGCTACAAAAACTCATACTTGGTGTAATCTTTAGTATTGCAATCTACGGTTGTCAGATCTTTAAAATCAACAAATCAGACAAACATGGAAACCGGCAAGGGTATTGGGAACATTATTGGAATGATGAAGGCGACATTCAACGGAAGGGGAAATATAAACATGGCTTAGAAGTAAAAAAATGGAAATATTACGATTTAAGTGGCAAACTAATAAAACAAGAAAAATACAATAAGAAAAGAGATGTTATTGATATAAAAACATATTATGAAAACAAAAAAATAAAGTCTAATGGTCAAGCATTTTTAATCAATGAAAACGATAGCATATTACATTTTTACTGGCAGGGGCCATGGAAATACTACTCACCTAATGGAGTGTTAGAAAAAACCGAGTGGTATGAAAAAGGGAAAATAAAAAAGGCTGTTACGTACCCATAACAGCCTTTAAAAACTCTAAATATATGTCATGAAGTTACAAGTTCCATTTTGAAATGAGGAATATTTGCTTCATAGAATAGCTCGCCTACAACTTTAAATCCTGCTTTTTCATAAAATCTAACTGTAGTAGTTTGGGCATTCAAATAAACTTTTTTACCGAGTAGTTTTACATCACATAATACCCTGTTTACCAGCATTCGGCCTAAGCCCGAATTTCTATATTCTTTTAGAACACTGAATCTTTCTAGCTTAACTCCTTCATCAGTATGACGCCATCTGGCAGTACCTGCAGGCACATTTTTAACATAAGCCAAATAATGTTGGCTTTCATTCTCAAATGTATCGAACTCAATCATTGGGTCAATATGTTGTTCAAGAACAAACACCTTTCGCCTGATCTCATGAATGAGTTCTGCTATATGCTTCTCTGAATAATTAATCGGAAACACATCCATGGTACCATTGGATTGTGAAGGATTTTCAAAAGTTGTTGCGGTCATATTTAAAATTTCTTCGGCCATAAAAATAGAAATTAATTTTTAACTAATTTTTTTATTATATTATTAAAGGAACCTCTGATGCTTAACATATAAATTCCTGAATTAAGTTGTGGACACTCCATTTGAATTTCTTGTATGTTGTTATCTATGTTTTGCACTTTTCGTGCCACGGTTTGTCCGTTTTCATTAAACAGAAAAATATCTATTTTATCATTGTAAGAAGATTGGATTTTTATAACAATTTTATGGTCAGTGAAAGAATAATATAACATTCTGACAGGGTCGGAACCGCAGCCTTTTACCGCAATCGTCTTCAACTCATTTCTCTTTCCGTCATAGTCTATTTGCGCCAATCTGTAATAGGTGACCTCAGCATAAGGCGCCTCATCTTTGGTTTCATAATTCATGAGTGTATTGGTTGTTCCTGCACCCTTTATGGATGTAAGGTTTTCCCATTTTTTTCCATCTCGGCTTCGCTCTAAAATAAAGATATCGTTATTGCGTTGTGTCGCTACAGACCAGTTTAATACTACACGCTGACTCTGACAATTTGCATTAAAACTTAATATTTCTACGGGCAAAGGACTTGACTGACTGCTAAGTGTCCACCATGAATTTAAGCCTGTAATTCCATTAACTTCTGTTTCGTACGGTGTTGGGTTGGATTGCATACCTTTAAAGGACTCCCATGCATCATTACCTATCCATCGTTGCGCACGAGGTGTTGATATTGACCCTTTTTCAATAGGTGCATAAGTAAATTTCAAATTGGCATTAGGATTTCCAACAGCATTAACATACCAATAACGGTCAATTGTTTGTAAACTATTGTCAGCACCTGAAATTGAACGAACATGAGTGACGCCCGGAGGGAAAGGTGTATTATCAGGCAAACTCCTGTATGTTGCTAATGAAACCCAATCACATCCATTGGTACATTGATATTTGAAGGGTATATAAGCAGTACTGTTATAACCAAATGGAATTTCATAACCAGCATTTTGTTGAGGTGAAAGATGTACTGCTGCACTGCCATCAATGGTTTCACTTCTGATATACCCCGAAGCACGAAAAATCTGACAGCCGTTTTCCAACACAATTGACAATCCATTTGTATTCGAAACATGATCTGCATTAAGATTCAATTCACCGGTAGTAAGTACTAATGCAGAACGAACAAAAACTGCACTGTCGGCTTCAGGTTTTACGAAGTTAATATTATTTACACCTGCAAAGTCAATTTGCAGCTTGCCGTATTTATTTGAACTCGAATTGGCAATACCATTAGGAATACCTGTGATATTTTGATTTTGATTCCCATTATACTCAATAGTACTTTGAGCATCAAGCCAAAAATTCATTCTGTTATTTCCTGCAATGAGTGTATTGATTGTTGATGCCGTTGAAATTGAATATAAACCATTTGGGTTCATTGTTTTGATCTTACCGGTTGAACCAACTGAAAGCTGCGAATAGTAATTACCTTGCTGCCTTGCCATTATTCTCTGCAATCCCATGTCAAGCACACCATTAATGGTAAACACATTATTTACAGCCGGTGATGATGAAGCATGAGAAGCTATCAACAATGGTTGAATGGATGATTTTACATCTAGTGTTGTTAACGGCCCTACAACCATTTCTACTTGCTGCAAATCGTGTGTTGAAGTTGCTCTTTGAAATGATGAAGTTCCTGTTTTATTATAAAGAATTTTTCCAAACAAAGTGTTTGTTGTAAGATGATTGGCATGTGTAATTACTCCATTTCCTGAAAACAAAACACTATCAGAATTTAAGACCACTACATTTTGACTCATATTCAATGACCCTTGTGCATTATCGAATCGTAAAACTCCGTTGCTCTGACTAAAATTTCCATTTACAATTACACTATCAGCAAGGGATGTATTACCGGTGCTACCATGAAAATTAAAAGTACCACCTGACTGTAAATACTTACCGCCTATTTGAAGTTTTGCAGCTGCATCCTGATAAGTCAGATTCTGCATGCCACCTGTTTGAATTAAATCATTCAGAATATTATAATCAACATTACCTTCATTAATTGAGTAATAAAACTGACCACCGGTCTGTGTCAAACTTCCATTTATCGATACAGTAATATCATGCTGCTTCGACCCTAAAGAAGTTGAACCGCCAATAGAATTAACACCTCCCAGAATATCAAAATTGCCATTAATTACAATACTTTCATTTCCACCTCCAACATTACTTGCAAAAATTGCACTGTTATTTCCACTGATTTTTAAATCACCATTAATAGTTAAATTTAGTGCAGGATTATTCCACCACAAAGTATTACTTATCAAAACAAATCTGTCGCTTGAATTTTGAAAATTAATATTTACGTCTGATCCTGTTGTTATTGAAACTGTTTTGCCATCGGTAATATAACTATCAAAAACTTTAAATGTTCCTCCGGAAAAATTTAGGCTGTCAATAAAAACTGAACATGCTGCATAATTACCGGGGAATGGATGAAACACAACTTCAAAATTTGCATTCGTTTGATTAAATATTCCATTTGAAATAAAATTAACCGGCCCACGATTCCATGAAACATTAAACATGCCTCCACTTAAACTACAATTACCATCTATGACAAATATTACTGAATCTGTTCCATAGGGATAAAACTGCGACACCAATTGTGTTGACGATCCACTAACACTTAAGTTTCCTGAAATATGAGTATTTAACTTCCCACTTGTAAAAGCCAATCCGACATTTCCGCTGGTAACAAAAAAATCTTTTGAAACATTGATTTGTTGCAATGCACTGTTTGTAAAATTATTAATAAATACAAATAAGCTGCTTGCTGTATAACTAAAACTACCATTAATATTAAAATTTGTTGAGCCATCAGAACCCTGTAAATAACAACTCTCTGTTCCACTGATTGAAAGGTTATTGGTTGTAAAATCAAGATTTACTGTGTTATAATCTGCCAGTCGGAACCAGTTGCCGGCTGTCAGATTACAATAAGTATTACCTGAAACCTGAATAACACCATTACCATCAACGTATCTGAAGAAATCAACTTTACCTTTTACAACACTCAAATCGCCTCCAATATTTACTGTAGCCCCAAAAGCATGATAGCCTGCTGTACCTTCAACTGCACTAAAATCATGACTGAGGTAAACACTACCTGCATTTTTCCATTCTAATGTGCCATACGTACGAAACATCAATGCTGTCAACGCATTACTTTTACTGCTATCGGTAAACGATAGTGTATTTAAGGTCAAATTTCTATTAGCACCTTGTGCAAAAATGATTGCTCCTGTTTTATAAATGCTTACATGATTAAGATTTAAAAGTGTTGACATACCTGTACCATCATCCATCACAACCTGACCATTAGTTACTGATAAATTCCCTTTTATTTTTGAAGGTGCAAACAATCCATCCTGTTGCCAAACTGCATTATAGTTTAAAATGAGATTACCAACTGTTGAACTGATACCGGTCATAAAAGGCACTGCTGCTGCACTCCAGTTATTAACTTCAATGGTAGCATTGTCATCAATAGATTCTGTACCATTAAAAATTGTTGTTGCTGCATTTGAATTATTGTTGTGCACATACCATGCATTTGCCTCAATGGTGAAGTTACTATTAACTATCACAGGTAAGTTAGCAATGAGTTTTGCTCCTGCTTTAATAATTAATGAAGTTAACGCAGGCGTCACTACATCTACATTAATCTGATGATAGATTATTACATTATCTGTACATAATGGTATCTTGCCACCTTGCCATGTTGCCGGATTGCTCCATGAGCCATTGGCTACAGATGTTACGGTCTGACCGGTGCCGGCACATGACAATGTTCCGTGATTAATACCCGCACCGGCTGCATTGCCGGAAATGGTGGCTGTGCCACCGCCTGGGGATTTGCGAAGTATATTTCCAGATACATTACTTGTTGATGCACGTGCATAGATATTTGAAATTATCAGTTCGTCAGCTTTGGGGATTCCACTGACAGAAATAGTTACAGTAATTGTTGTTAAAGTCACAGAAATGGATGCTGCAGTAATATTTCTTGACGCTAAAAAAGAAACATTTCCCGATCCTGGCTGAAACATAAATCCAGCAGGTGCACTAAGGATTAAAGTTTTGTTGGATTGTATTGAAAAATCACCATTTGAGCCTTCAGTAATAACAATATCGCCAATGGGAAGAAATGACGCTGGTGTGATATTTAAGCAATTACCACTTGTTGCTGGCGAAACGGTTACTGCGGCATTAACACTGATGTTTATGAAAAGCAACATCAGGATTAAATAACTAATTCGGGACATAACTATAGTTTTATCCCGTTTTCTACGCTAAAATTTAAAAAAAGTTCCGAAAAATTCTTGTAAAAACTACTCTGAAAATTTATTAATTAATGTAGTTTTTCTCTTTTCAGCAGATAAGCCAACAAAACCTGATGATAACCTTCATGGATATCGGCCTGAACAAAATCAATTTTATACTGCGCACATTTATGAATAAGCATAGATTTATATTCTTTCATAGCTTCAATATATTTTTCTCTCACCATGTTACTGTGCACTTTTATCTCTTCACCGGTCTCAACATCAACAAAGCGGTAAGGTCTGTTTTCAAACTGAAAATCAAGCTCATGTTTTTTATCAGTAACATGAAACAGAATCACTTCATGTTTGTTGTGTTTCAGGTGCTGTAGCGATTTAAACAAAGCTTCATTGCTATCCATGTTTTCAAACATATCACTGAAAATAATTATCAATGAGCGTTTGTGAATACTCTCGGCCAACTGATGTAATGCATCTGCAGTTGCAGTTTTACGGTTTAAATCAGCTTTGTTTTCCAACAATTTCTCGAGATGTGCAAATACAAGTTTATGATGAGCTGTACTGGATTTTGCCTGAGTTTGTACGTCTATCTGCTCTGAAAAAACTGTAAGTCCAATTGCATCACGCTGTTGTTTCATCATGTACAAAATTGCAGCAGCACTATAAACAGAAAATGTAACTTTATTTTGCAAGCCCTTTTTACCTTTCACTTCCGGATAGTGCATAGAGGCAGAGTTATCAATAACAATATGGCAGCGCAGATTGGTCTCTTCCTCAAATCGTTTTACAAAAAGCTTATCTGTTCTTCCAAAAAGTTTCCAGTCAATATGTCTTGTTGACTCACCGGTGTTATAGAGCCTGTGTTCAGCAAACTCTACGCTAAAACCATGAAAAGGACTTTTATGTAAACCGGTAATAAATCCCTCTACCACCTGCTTGGCAAGCAATTCCAGATGAGAAAGGGATTGAACTTCCTGATGATTGACCGGCAAAATATTATTTTATAAAATTAAAAACTACACTAACTGTGTATCAATTTTCTTGGCAAGAATATTTTTTGGTGCAGCACCCACCTGCTTATCCACAACCTGCCCATTTTTGAAAAATAATATTGTTGGAATGTTTCTAACGCCAAACTGCATTGTAACATTTGGGTTGCTATCCACATCAATTTTTCCGATTACTGCTTTCCCTTCGTAATCTTTTGCCAATTCCTCAACAATTGGCCCTACCATGCGGCATGGTCCACACCACTCAGCCCAAAAGTCAACCAATACAGGTTTGTCTGATTTCATTACAACTTCCTCAAAGTTGCTGTCTGTAATTTCTATTGCCATAATTATGCTATGTTTTTTTATGTGATATTTCAGAACAATAATAGTGGTTTAAAGTTTTATGATTTTTAAAGATATTGATATTTTTTCATTTTTTATAGTCTCGAGCCAATTTTTTGTCAAACAATGGCTAAAACTTATTGCTTTTGTAACTAAAGTTACTATTTAATGAGGCTTACACGCTCAGAAATTAAGTTCAATTCCTTAAACAATTCTTTATTGTATTCTAATTTCAACTGATTTGATTCTACATCAATACTTAGATTTTGATCATTGTCCCGAATACTGAATTTGACTGTTAATTTGCCCTTACTATTTTTAGAAATCTCTTTCAACTTTTTTATTTTCATTTCATTGATAGACTCAGAACGAAGCGAAATCATTATTCCCTTTGCCATTTTATTTGCCACCTCATCCAGAAAATGAACTGAAATAATTTTTAATTCAAATTCATTCTCATTATAAAACTTTGTCTGTACCCTTGCCTTGATAAAAACAAAAGCATCGTTATTTAGCAGATGTTTAAATTTGGCATACTCTTCCGAAAAGACTGCAAATTCAAAGGAAGCATTGTAATCTTCAATAATAAAACTACCAAAAGGCTTACCTGTTTTGCTGACTCTATGATTTGCATTTGTGATAATACCGGCAAAATTTACATCCCGGTTATTTAGTTGTTTAAGATCGGCAAGTTGTTCAACGGAAATATTACAAAATGTTTTAATTTCCTCTTTATAATCATCAAGCGGATGACCTGAAAGATAGATTCCGATTATTTCTTTCTCCTTCTTTAATTGCTCCAGATTACTAAAGTGCTCTGCTGGAATAATTTTAGGCTTAGAAGCATCAACACCACCCAAATCACCAAACAATGTGTGTTGTGTACTGTTTTTTGCTTCCTGATTAGCACTTCCAAAACGAATAATTTTTTCTAGTTGTGTTTGATTATCTTTTGGGTCAATTGCAAAATACTGTGCTCTGTGAAATGATGTATCAAAATCCAATGCGCCTGCCATTGCTAAATTTTCAAAACACTTTTTATTTGCAGCCCGCAAATTCACTCTACTTACTAAATCAAAAACATCTGTAAATACTCCACCTTTTTTACGCTCTGTTAACAAACTTTCTGCAGCGGCTTCGCCAACTCCTTTTATTGCAGCTAAGCCAAATCGAATTTCACCTTTTTTGTTTACACTAAACTGCAATTCACTCTCATTCACATCAGGGCCTAATACAGGAATATTCATTCGTCTGCATTCGTCCATGAAGAAAGTGATTTTATCTAAGTTGTTCAGGTTGTTGGTGAGAACAGCTGCCATATATTCACTTGGATAATTTGCTTTGAGGTAGGCTGTCTGAAAAGCAACAAAGGCATAACAAGTAGAGTGTGATTTATTAAATGCATAACTGGCAAAAGCTTCCCAGTCTGACCATATTTTTTCGAGTACTTTTTCATCATGGCCATTGCCTTTTGCACCATCCATAAATTTATTCTTCATTTTATTGAGCACTTCAATCTGCTTTTTACCCATGGCTTTACGAAGTGTGTCTGCATCGCCTTTTGTAAAATTGCCTAACTTTTGTGAAAGCAACATCACCTGCTCCTGATAAACAGTAATACCATAAGTTTCCTGCAGGTGTTCTTGCATTTCCGGAAGATCGTAGGTTACTTTTTCTTTTCCGTGCTTACGTGCAATATAATTAGGGATATACTCCATAGGTCCCGGACGATATAGTGCATTCATGGCAATGAGATCTTCAAACATATCGGGCTTGAGCTCTTTCAGATATTTCTGCATGCCTACACTCTCAAACTGGAAAGTACCATTGGTTTCACCTCGCTGATAAAGTGCAAGAGTACGACTGTCATCTAAAGGTATTTCATCAAGATTAATTTTTACACCATGATTTTTTTCAATCAATCTGATGGCATCACGCAAAATGGTTAAGGTTTTAAGGCCTAAGAAGTCCATTTTTATTACTCCGGCATCTTCAATGATTTTTCCTTCGAACTGCGTAATCAATAGGTCTGTTTCTTTTGAAGTAGAGACAGGAATAATATCCGTGAGGTCTGTTGGCGCAATGATAATTCCTGCTGCATGAATACCTGTATTGCGTACACTGCCTTCGAGCACCATTGCTTCTTTCAATACAGATGATTGTAATGAAGTTCCTTCTTCAAGAATTGAGCGCAATGATTTCACTTTCTCTAATTCATCAGCACTTAAATTTTCTTTTGTCTTCAAACTTTTTTCGCCATCAATTGGTGCTGTCAGTAAACGACCCAATGAAATACCCGGACGATCAGGCACTAGCTTGGCTAAGGCATTAGAATCAGGCAATGGCAAGTCAAGCACACGTGCCACATCTTTAATACTCATTTTAGCAGCCATTGTACCGTAAGTAATAATTTGTGCTACCTGATTTTTTCCATACTTATCCACTACATAATCAATCACCTTCTGACGGCCTTCATCATCAAAATCAGTATCAATATCAGGCATTGACTTTCTGTCAGGATTCAAAAAACGCTCAAACAGTAAGTTGTATTTTATTGGGTCTATGTTAGTGATGCCAATACAATAGGCAACTGCAGAGCCTGCTGCACTTCCTCTGCCGGGGCCAACCAAGACACCAATATTTTTTCCGTGATTAATAAAATCTGCAACAATTAAAAAGTAACCGGCAAATCCCATTGTTTTTACTGTAAACAACTCGAAGTTTATGCGCTCTTCAATATCAGGAGTTATTTCACTATAACGTTTTCGTGCTCCTTCCCATGTAAGATGTTTCAGATAATGATCCTGATTTTCGAAACCTTGTGGAATCTGATAGTGTGGTAAAAGAATATCCTGCTTCAGTTTTAATGGCTCAATTTTATCTACTATTTCATTGGTGTTATCAATAGCATCAGGTCTGTCACTGAAGAGTTGCTGCATTTCTGATGTGTCTTTAAAATAAAACTCATCGTTATAAAAA
This sequence comes from Bacteroidetes bacterium UBA6661, assembly GCA_002455375.1. GTDB lineage: Bacteria > Bacteroidota > Bacteroidia > AKYH767-A > OLB10 > OLB10. Next base: position 33,919 of record DKKR01000029.1, on the reverse strand, counting down.
GCAAATCTTTTATCACGTGCAGATGTATCTTCATCGCCATCTTTAAACTTCTCTGTGCTTTGTTTCTCACCGGTATTGATGCAAAGCAAAATGTCGTGTGCATTATAGTCTTCACGATTTACGTAATGTGAATCGTTTGATGCAATGATTTTTACATTGTGTTTTAATGCAAATCCAATGAGGACTTCATTTACTGTATTCTGCTCCGGAATATCATGACGTTGCAGCTCTACATAATAATCTTCTCCAAAAATATCGAGCCACCATAAAAATTCTCTTTCTCCTTCGGCTTCTCCTTTGCGCAAAATTGTTTTGGGTACGCTTGCACCAAGACAACATGTTGTGGCAATAAGACCTTCGTGATATTTGAGTACAAGTTCTTTATCAATTCGCGGATACTTGCCATACAAACCTTCCATATATCCCAACGAGGTTAACTTGACAAGATTTTTATAACCTATATTATTTTTTGCAAGAAATAACTGATGGTAACGTACATCTTTATCGTCTTTGGTAAAACTTCGCTTGTGACGATTTTCAACCAAATAAAATTCACAACCTACAATAGGTTTAATTACATTGGGGTTTTCCTTGGTATTGTACTTTGCTGCTTCGGCAACAAAATTAAATACGCCAAACATGTTACCATGATCGGTAATTGCCAAAGCAGGCATGTTGTCTTTTACCGCTTTTTTATAAAGTGACTTAATATCTGCTGCACCATCGAGCAAAGAAAACTGTGTATGATTATGTAAATGAGAGAAACGAGGCATGAAAAAATAAGTATGAGTTTTTGAATCCAAAAACCGATATGGTTTTTGTTGCTTGTAAAATTAATAAAACGATTCAAAATTTCTTTACTTGTTAATAACAAAAACCCATGTGACTTTCAGAGATGTGCATGACCTAAAATGAAAAAGCAACCGATGTTGGCACATACCGGTTGCTTTTATTTGTGGTTCACTTTTGTTTTAGACCATAAGCAAATGAAGATTATTGTTATACCCTAAACATTTCAATTGCTATGCCATTAATATTGCACTGTAAGAAAGATGTAAGAAGATGTGAAATTCAATTATGCAGGTTTGCTTTCTTTGATCAATTCAGAATAAAATTTTCTGCTTTTCAGGTCGTAACAATTACCTTTTGTGAGTACATGAACTATCAGATTTTCAATGCTGATAGGAACGCCTTCCTGTAAATCGGCAATATTGTTGTGGCGAATGTGGTGTCCGTCAATTAATATAACCAATCCCGAACCGATAATCTCGAGTAAATAACCTTCGGACAACAAAACACCTGTATCTTCTCCAAGTCCGATACCAATACAACTTGGATTGCTTGCAACTGCCTGTGCAAGTCGGCCAAAGCGACCGCGCTTGTCGAAGTGCGAATCAATTATGACATCGCCCATCAGTGCAAGTCCTGTAGTAATTTTAACCTCTCCTTTAATTAAAGCACCGGAACTGCTACCCTGATAAATCATCGTATTGCTCATTGCCATAGCACCGGCACTGGTACCTGCAATTACAAAATTTTCATGTTGATATCTGTGCTGTAAAATTTCCAGAATTTCTGTACCTCCAAAAATAGTACTCAGGCGTAATTGATTTCCACCGGTCATCATTATCCCATCACACTTTTTTATCCTTTCAATGTATTCGGGCTTTGTTGCATCCTCTCTGTTACGGATATCCATCACATTTACATTGGTACATCCTAACTTACCAAATGCATCAATATAATTTCCACCAACCTCAACAGGAATACTGCTTGCACTGGTGATGACTTCGATTTTTGCATTTTTACCGCCCATCTCATGACAGATTCGGCTAAGAATTTGTAATGCAAAAAAGTTTAAGTTATTTTTCTGTTCAAAATTAGGTTCGGACTCTGTGCCCTTATCTTCATTGCCACCAATAGCAATAAGCTTTCCTTTTGGTTTATTCATTTATTGATTTGAGTTATCCCCCGCCCCAAAAAATGGTAATAAAAATTAAAAGTCAAAAGTACATATTTATCACCAAAAAGTAAAGCGGTGTTGACACTTAAAAATTATCTTTTTAACAATTTTTTACCCAAAAAACCTATTTGTATTTTCTTGGAAAGTACTTTTTATTCATAATATGCTACCCCGGTAATTCTTGCCAATTCTATACGTGCCAGACAAAGTTGATATTCAAGATTCAACTTAGACAATTCGGCACGTTGTCTGTTTGCCAATGCATTTAATACATCGGTATAAGTCACCAATCCATTACGATAGCGCGATTGTGCCAATTCTACAGCTGAACGCGACTGTAATACTTGTCTGTTAGAGTTTACAATCTGTGCTTCAAGCGTTGAAATATCACTCCTGACATTACTTATATCTTTTCTGAAGCTGTGGCTAACATTCTCTTGTGATTGCTGCAGTTGTTTCAAATAAAGTTTTGAAAGTTTTATACTATTTCGAGCTTTATTACCGTAAAAAATGGGGGCTGAAATACTTAATCCTGCCTGTGTACCAAAAACTAATTTTTCAATATCAGGTTGATAGCCATTTCTATAACCCAATCCTGCATTAACACTTACAACAGGAAAAAGATTTGACCGGTTCATCTTAATATCAAACTGCTGTGCTTTAAGCTTACTGCTAATTATTTTATATTCAAAACTTGATTGAACCTGATTGGTGGTATCACTTTCAAGGTACCATTGCGGGAAATCAAATTTTTCAGGCATAACGATAGTTGTTTCATTGGTTGTGTATTCCAAAAGTGCAATCTGTTTTGCCAGTAAATTCTGAAGTGATAATTTTCTGTTTTCTTCTTCGCTAATGGCACTACCGGTGGTTATTGAATCAAGGATTAAAGCATCGCCATTTCTCAACCTACTTATAATAACATTCTGATAAGAATGCATGGCAAGTAACACCGTATCTTCAATAGCTACAGCTTTTGAAAAATAAGCCATACTGTAATAGACTGAAGCCACTTGTGCAGCAAGTTGTGCCTTGTTAAGTTCTATATTAAGTTTACTTTGTTCCAACTCCTCATTAGATTTTCTTACAAAAAACCAGGCGCGTCCGAAATCTATTACCGGATAAGTAAATCCTGCTGTTGCTGTGTAATTATTATATGGTTGAAACTGCATTGCCTTAGTAACACCGGGCGCAACAGGAAAGGAAACACTACTTACTGGATCAATATAATTATATCCTGCATTGAGCATAATATTTGGATAATAAGCCGACTTTGCTATTTCCAATTTTTCTTTACCTGCCTGTAGTCCAAGCTCTGTTTCTTTCAGCTTAGGAAAATATGCAATTGATTTTTGAATCAATGTTTTCAAATCGCTGTTGATGTTTTGTTGAGCTGTTACAATTGTTGGCATCCAACCTGCCAGAACTATTAAAATTATTTTCTTTGACAACATATCATTTTTTAATGAGCTTCTTCTGCAACTTTTGCAAGTGTAGCTGCCGATTGTTTTTTAGTATCTAAAAGGAATATAAATGGCATGGCACAAATCAGGAAAACACTAATAAGCAAAAAGCCATCTAAGTATGCATGAAGATAACTTTGCTTTGTTAATGTGCCTTCAAGAATTTGATATCCTGCCTGTGTTGCCTGTTGCGGAGAGAAGCCTTTACTCATTGTAAAGGCTGCAACCTGCTTTAGTCTTTCTGTAGTTTCCGGATCATTAGCTGTTAAATTAGCTACTAAATCAGTTCTGTGTATAGCTACACGTTGTGCAACATAGGTATTCATTATAGCAATCCCAAACGATCCACCCAATTGCCGCAACATGTTAGTTAGTGAAATTGCATAAGGCATTTTCTGAGGAGAAATTCCAATAACAGCCTGATTGATTAAAGGCACCATGAGAAATGACGTACCAACTCCACGCATAATTTGAGGAACTATAAACCATTCTCGTGATGCATCAAGGTTGGCTAATGACGAAACATATCCATGCAAAATAAAAACTATAAATCCTGTCATCACAAAATAAATGGGTCTGATGCCGCTGCTTAACCCTTTACCGATAATTGGCATCATACAAATTGCTGCAATTGCTCCCGGAACAATACCAAGTCCGGCTTCCATGGGTGTATATCCTAACACACGTTGCACTAGTACAGGAAAAATAAACACTGAACCAAACAAACCAAAGCCGCAGACAAAAGTGAGGACGTTACTGGCAAACAAATTCCTGTTTTTAATTATTCTTAAATCTATTGCAGGATGAGGATGACGTAGTTCATGCCAAATAAAAAATCCAATTCCAAAAACAGAAAGTATGCTCAGGTAAATAATGTCTCTGCTGTTAAACCAGTCTTCTGTTTGTCCGCGCTCAAGAACATATTGCAGAGAACTAACACCAATAGCTAACAACAAAATTCCTGTATAGTCTATATGAATTTCTTTCCTGTTGATGTTGATTTCTTCAGGTTTGCGGTCAATATATAGCCAGGTGAGCAGCACAGCGACAATGCCAAAAGGAATATTTATAAAAAATATTAATGGCCAACTTGAATGTTCCATAATATAGCCTCCAAGTGTTGGACCAATTGTTGGACCAAGTACAATACCCATTCCAAACATAGCAGATGCCATAGCACGCTTTTCCGGTTGGTAAGCATCAAACAGAATACTTTGTGATGTTGATAACAATGCACCACCACCAATACCCTGAACAAAACGCCATGCAATTAATTCAATAAGAGAATCAGACTCGCCACAGAGGTAGGAGGCAGCAGTAAAAATTACAGTGCTCGCTAAATAATAATTCTTTCTTCCGAAATACTTTGCCAAAAAACCGGTTAGTGGAATAATGATGACGTTTGCAATTGCATAAGCAGTAATCAACCAGGAAGTATCTTCAATTGTAGCACCCAGGCTTCCACTTATGTCTGTCAAGCCTACATTAACAATAGAGGTGTCAATCAACTCCATTATGGCAGCTGAAATAGTAGTCAGAACAATGACTATTCTTTTAAAACCTGATGGGTATGAAGCAGGCTCTGTCATTTTTTCACTTCAACAGTAACACTCATTCCGGCACGAAGCATGTTTTTATACTCACTAAAGTTCTCAATGGCAATCTTTACAGGTACTCGTTGTGTTACTTTCACAAAATTTCCTGTTGCATTGTCAGGAGGTAACAAGGCAAAGCGAGATCCGGTGGCTTCACTCAATGATGCTATCCGACCCGTTATTTTTTGATCAGGAAATCCATCAACAATAAGGTTGGCTTCACCACCTTCTTTCAAACTTTTAAGTTGTGTCTCTTTAAAATTGGCGACCACCCAAAATTTTTCACTATTAACTATCGTAAATAGCGTTTGCCCTGCTTGTAAAAACTGACCTATATTGATATTGCATTTTCCAATTTTTCCGGTTGCAGGTGCTGAAATACTACAGTAAGAAAGTCTGAGTTTTGCCTGATCCAACATCGCCTTTCTTGTTTCTTTAAGTGCTTCGGCACGCTTCACCATTGATACTGCGGTTTCTTGTTGTGCCATTGCCACTTTAATCTGATCCGAAGTCACATCTAATGACTTTAGCATGGCCTCCATATTAATTCTGCTGTCATCTATTTGTTTTTGTGTGATGCTTCCATCATTAAACAATGCTTTGTCACGATTATAATCAGCTATGGCCTTATCGGTTTTAATTTTTTGCAATTCTTTGTTAGTTTGTGCTACCTGCAAGGCAGCTTCTGCATTTTTCTTGCCTGCATTTGCATTCAATAATTCAGCTTCTGCACTTTGTACATCTGCTTCAGCTTGTTGCTCTGCCAAAATAAATTCTCTTGAATCAATACTTACTAATGGCATTCCTTCTTTAACCTGACTAAAGTCTGTTATACTCAGACTGTCAACATAACCACTGATGCGACTGATAACAGGAATACCGGCAGCTTCAATTTGTGCATTGTCCGTAATCTCATACCTGAGGTTATGAATCAGATTTTTAATGCCTAAAAAAGCTGCTATTGCAATGACTACAATGGCAATGACAAATAGCGGGTTGAATTTCTTTTTATCCTGTTCCGGAGATTCCATATTTTCTTGAATTGGGCGTCAAAAGTAAACATTGTTGACTATTTAGTCAAGTATGTTGACTTTTTTTTATTTTTGCACCATGGCAGGAAAGAAAAAAGATATTACCCAATATGCAAGGTTCAATATCGGACGCTTAATTTCTATATATAAGCGTGCATTTGATGAGTGGGCTATGGCAGGTCTTGCAGAACGAGGTTATCCTCAGTTTAAAATTTCATATTTTGCAGTGTTGATGAATATCAATGAAAATGGTAAGACCAACAAAGAAATTGCTGCTGCAGCCAAAGTCAGTAAGCAGGCCATGAGTAGAATTGTAAAAGAATTGGTAAGCATGAAACTAATTCAGGTTACAACACATCCTGACGATAACCGTAGTGCCCTACTTAAACTTACTACTAAAGGTCGTACTATGGTTAATGAAACTAAAGAGGTAATGTTACAATTAGAGTCACATTATGAGAAGGCAATCGGAAAAAAAGAATTTTTAAATTACAAAGAAACAACAGCAAAACTCACCAACCTTCATTGGCCCGAATTTTACCCACACCATTAATCTGAATTACCGATAAAGTGCAATTTGTAGGTTATCTACTTACGTAATAAGTCATATAATTCATCGTTCTCGGTAAAACGGTATTTATATGATCAGGCAAGCTATTTGTCTTATTGCATTGATAACTTATGCAACAAGTACTTCGGCACAGGAGTTAATTGACTGGCAGGAGAAACGTTTAACATGGGATGATTTTGAAAAAAGAAATCTACCTCATAGCAGAACTGGTGCAATTACATCAAGTGGGATCTATTTCAGTTATATAGAGCATAACGATGGATTAGACATCATAGTAAAAGCTCAAATGGATAAAAGCAGATCGTGGGTCAACACACACTCATTGCTCGATGAAGTGTTGTCGCATGAACAAGTGCATTTCGATATTTCTGAAATTCATGCGCGCTTATTACGTCAGTATTTTGCATTAAACAATAGGAAATCTGCCGGTCGCAATCCTGAAAGTATTTATAAAAAATACATCAACAGACTTAGGCGTATGCAGGATGATTATGACAGACAAACCAATCATGGCAATGACCTATATATGCAAATGATGTGGGAGGAAAAAATAAAAGCTATGCTGATAGATTTAGAACAATATTCCGGTCAGGAAATGGCATGGAGACAATAACAGAATAAGTTCTGATAAAAGAAAACCCCATTCATTACTGAACAGAGTTTCCTTAATTCTTGCTTTGTTACTTATCTAAGATCCACAAGCCAAACAGTCATCCTTATTATCAATGCTACAACTGATTTCGGCCATAGCTTCTTCCTTACTAACACTTTGTGTTGTAGCCACGATATTATGATTGCTGTGCCCTTCAACCGTAAATTTAATTGCATCGGTAGCTGCTTTTGTTCGCAGATAGTACATGCCGGTTTTTAATCCCTTTTTCCAGGCATAAAAATGCATACTGCTTAGTTTGGCAAAATTTGGGTCTTGAATAAAAAGATTTAACGACTGGCTTTGATCAATAAATGCACCACGGTCAGCAGCCATGTCAATAACTGCGCGTTGTTTTATTTCCCAAACTGTTTTATACACTTCTTTTATCTGCTCGGGAATTTCAGCAATGTCTTGTACTGAACCATTGGCTGCAACAATTTTATTTTTTATTTCGCTATTCCACAAATTCAACTTTACCAAATCACGCAACAAATGTTTGTTCACTACAATAAACTCTCCGCTCAACACCCTACGCGTGTAAATGTTGCTGGTGTAGGGTTCAAAACATTCGTTGTTACCCAAAATTTGTGATGTACTTGCCGTTGGCATAGGTGCTAAAAGTAAACTATTATAAACACCATGCTTCAGAATTTCTTCGCGCAGCACATCCCATTCCCAACGATCGGTTGGTTTTACATTCCACATATCAAATTGAAATTCACCTTTAGAAATTGGTGAACCTTCATAACTGCTGTAAGGACCATTTACCTTTGCAAGATCTTTTGATGCTGTTAATGCTGCATAGTAAATTGTTTCAAAAATTTCCCGATTCAGCAAACGTGCTTCTTCGCTCTCAAAAGGATAACCCAATAAAATAAATGCATCTGCAAGTCCCTGCACACCTAAACCAATAGGTCTATGACGAAGATTGCTGTTGCGCGCTTCCGGAACAGGATAATAATTTATGTCAATAATCTTATTCAGATTTTTTGTAGCAACATAGGTTATGTCAAACAACTTCTGATGGTCAAATGCACCATTGTTTACAAATCGTGGCAATGCAATTGAGGCCAGATTACAAACGGCTACTTCATCAGGAGCAGTATATTCAATAATTTCTGTGCATAGGTTGGAGCTCTTTATTGTACCCAGATTTTTCTGATTGCTTTTCTCGTTGCATGCATCTTTATACAACATGTATGGCGTACCGGTCTCAACTTGCGACTCAAGAATAGCACTCCACAGTTCGCGTGCCTTTATTGTCTTACGCTGACGGCCTTCATTTTCATACTTCGTGTAAAGCATTTCAAACTCTGCCCCATAGGTGTCGGCAAGACCCGGACATTCATTTGGACAAAACAGACTCCACTCGCCTTCTGCCTCCACTCGTTTCATAAACAAATCAGGAATCCACATGGCGTAAAACAAATCACGTGCACGTAGTTCTTCCTTACCATGATTTTTTTTCAGGTCAAGAAATTCAAAAATATCTGCATGCCATGGTTCGAGATAAATTGCAAACGAGCCTTTTCTTTTTCCACCACCCTGATCTACATAGCGGGCAGTGTCATTAAAAACACGCAGCATTGGCACAATACCATTGGATGTTCCGTTAGTACCTCTGATGTAAGAGCCTGTAGCACGAACATTGTGTATGCTCAGGCCTATACCACCGGCACTTTGCGAAATGAGTGCAGTTTGTTTAAGCGTATCATAAATGCCATCAATACTGTCGCCTTTCATTGTAAGTAAAAAGCAACTTGAAAGCTGTGGCTTTGGTGTGCCAGCATTAAATAAAGTTGGTGTTGCATGTGTAAACCAACGCTCACTCATCAGGTTATAGGTTTCAATTACCCCTTCTATATCTTCTTTATGAATACCGACACTCACACGCATAAGCATGTGTTGCGGCCGTTCAACAACCTTTCCATTTAGTTTTAGCAGATAAGATTTCTCCAATGTTTTGAAACCAAAAAAATCATACCCAAAATCACGATCATAAATAATTGTACTGTCAAGAAGTTCTGCATTCTTTTCAATCACTGCCCAAACATCATCAGCAAGCAATGGTGCAAGTTTTCCTGTCTTGGGGTCAATGTAGGTGTATAAATCTTTCATAGTTTCGCTGAAAGATTTTTTTGTGTTTTTATGCAGGTTAGAAATGGCAATACGCGATGCCAGCAAAGCATAGTCAGGATGTTTCACTGTCATAGTTGCAGCAACTTCTGCAGCAAGATTGTCAAGTTCAGAAGTTGTAACACCATCATAAACACCTTCAATAACACGTTGTGCTACATTGAGTGAACTAACATGATGTGGATCTAGTCCATAACACAGTTTTTGAATTCTTGCTGTGATTTTGTCAAACTTTACGGACTCTTTTTTGCCGTCTCTTTTAATTACGTACATGTGATTTTTCTTGTTAGGTGGTTACTTTAAATTGTTGGTTGATTATTGTAATTTCAGGTAGCATAAATTAACAGATAAAAAAGCCGGCAGAAAAAAATATTTTCTACCGGCTTTCAACAGTTGGTTGTTAAAAGTCTTCGTCAAACCTGATTTTCTG